>CAZDOW010000019.1:0-49163 GCA_964507115.1 uncultured Maribacter sp. | reverse complement strand
CATTTGGTTTTACAGAGAGCTTCTTTTTATTAAAAGCTTTCTCCAGTTTCTTCATGGTTTCTTCAGAAATCTCTTTATCTACATAAACGATGGCGTTGTTTAAATCACCGCCTTTAATAAGACCGTTTTCCAATAACATTTCCAATTCATGAAGAAAGCTAAAGGTACGTGCATCGGCTATTTCTGTCTTAAAATCAGGCAATCGGTCCAATGTAGCGTTCTGGGTGCCCAGCACTTTTGTTCCGAAATCGACCATAGTGGTCACCTGGTATTCATCTGAAGGAATTACAGTTATTTCGCTTCCAGTAGCCTCATCCTTATAGGAAATCACTTCCTTAATGACATAAACATTACGCGTAGCTTTTTGCTCCACGATACCTGCTTCTTCTAGTGCTTCTATGAAAAATTTAGAGGAACCATCCATAATTGGTGGCTCGGGAGCATCTAACTCTATAAGTACATTATCTATTTCTAATCCTACCAAAGCTGCTAAAACATGCTCCGAAGTCTGTATTTTCACACCCCTTTTCTCCAAGTTTGTGCCTCTCTGTGTATTGATTACATAATTGGCATCGGCCTCTATAGTGGGTTGCCCCTCTAAATCAATCCGTTTAAAGGCATATCCATGGTTTTCCCCTGCTGGTAAAAATTTAAGAGTAACGTTGGCACCTGTATGCAAACCAACACCTGTGAGGGAAACTGCCTTCCCTATAGTACGTTGCTTATCTGTTGTTGTCTTCATCATCTGTCCTTTTTTTCAAGGTTGTCTATTCTATTAATTATTTTCGGTAAGTTCTTAAAGTGAACGTAGGATTTATTATAGTCTCCATAATTTAAAGCTGGCGACCCCTGCAGCACTTCATTATCTTTTACATTTCTTCCTATTCCGGATTGGGCCTGAATCTTCACATGATCACCGATAACAATGTGACCAACTATTCCTACCTGCCCACCTATCATACAATACTTTCCAATTTTTGTAGAACCTGCAACTCCTGTCTGTGCTGCAATAACGGTATGCTCGCCAATTTCAACATTATGGGCAATCTGAATCTGATTGTCCAATTTCACCCCAGTTCGTAAAATAGTTGACCCTAAGGTGGCCCTATCTATGGTCGTGCCTGCACCTACGTCTACATTATCCTCTATGATTACATTCCCTGTTTGAGGAATCTTGGTGAATTCTCCTTTGTTATTTGGTGCAAAGCCAAAACCATCGGCTCCTAGAATAGCACCGCTTTGGATTATGCAATCCTTTCCAATTACGGTTTCAGAATAAATTTTTGCTCCCGCGAAGACGGTAACACCATCTCCAATAGTAACATTGTCTCCGATATATACGTTAGGGTAAATTTTTACATTATTCCCTAAGCTTACATTGTCCCCTACATATGAAAATGCTCCTAAATACAGGTTTTCCCCGTATGTAGCCGTATCAGATTTAAAGACGGGTGTTTCTATACCTACTTTAGTATCTTTTGCTTGATTGTAATATTCGAGTAATTTTGAAAATGATTCGTAGGCATCCTCCACCTTTATTAATGTAGTTGTAAAGTCTTGCTCTGGTACAAAGTCCCTATTAACGATAGTAACTGAAGCTTTTGTATTGTAGATGTACGATGTGTACTTAGGGTTGGCTAAAAATGTTAAAGAACCTTTTTCCCCCTCTTCTATTTTTGCAAGTTTATGAACGGCTACCTCTGGATTTCCCTGTACTTCACCGTCTAAAATGCCTGCAATTTGACCTGCTGTAAATACCATGAGTGCAAAAGTAAGAAAAATAGTTAAACGGCTTCTTTAGGGTAACAGATATAATATTTGGTTACTGTTTTAGACAAAGCATTCAAGTTTAAATGGTCGGACAGTTTTGCAACGTCTACAATTTTTCCATTCTTTTTTAAAATATTAATGTTCTGTTCGTAGCGGTCGTAGGCCTTATTCTCTAGTTTACCCATAAATACAAAATAACTGGTTTCTTCATCAGTAAGCTGATATGCCTTTTTAGTTTCCTGAAATTTCTCCTGAAATCGTTTTGAAGATATGGGTCCTTTTTTTATTTTTATATGTAACAACCTTCTATTTACAATCATTTTGCAAAGCTCAGACAATACAAAATCTTCTGCATGCTGCCATTCCTTCAACGCCGATAGGATATCAATATCATCTAACTGTGCAAAGATAGCTAGGGTATTAGAATCAAAATTATTTTTGTCCACTGCCTTATTTAGAAAATATAATAAAGAAGTGCTAGCGCTCAAGTTCGTACCTGTTGCAATAAGCGAGCGGGCTCGCTTTAAGATGCTTATGAGTAATTGCTCCGCCACCACTCCGGTTTTATGTAAGTAGGCCTGCCAATACATAAAACGCCTTGCCATAAGGAATTTTTCTACGGAATAAATACCCTTCTCCTCCACTACCAATTGTCCGTCCACTACGTTTAGCATGGTAATAAGCCTTTCAGAATTTGTATTCCCTTCGGCCACTCCGGTATAAAAACTGTCCCGTTTTAGATAGTCTAAACGGTCAATATCTAACTGACTACTCACCAATTGGTTCAAAAACTTTTTAGGGTGCTTACAGGTGAAAATGGATAGTGCAACAGTTAAACTTCCGTTAAATAGCGTATTAAGCTCCTCCATAAATTGGATAGAAATGTACTCATGGCTAACCCCTTCTACAATACTGTGTTCCATGGCATGGGAAAATGGACCATGCCCTATATCGTGTAAAAGAATAGCACAAAGAAGGCCCTGTTCTTCGTCGGAAGAAATATCAACTCCTTTAAAACGAAGTACTTGCACTGTTTTTTGCATTAAATGAACGCAACCCAAAGCATGATGAAAACGAGTATGATGCGCCCCGGGATATACCAAATATGAAAGTCCCATTTGTGATATCCTTCGCAAGCGTTGAAAGTAGGGATGTGCAATTAGGTCAAAAACAAGGGGGTTGGGGATTCTAATAAATCCGTAAATTGGATCATTAAATATTTTGAGTTTATTGGATTTGGACACCGGTATTTTTTTTATATAGAAATTCAAAGTTATGCATTTGTAATAAGAAGTCCACGTGCAGCAACATAGTCCAAAAGAAACTATAAACGTTCAAAATCATACTTTTAAATAGCAGCAACGCAAGATGAATAAAATAAAAATACTCTGGGTAGATGACGAGATAGATTTGTTAAAACCGCACATTCTTTTTTTAGAAGGTAAGGGCTACGAAGTACTTACCTCGCAAAGTGGACAAGAAGCCTTGAACGAACTAGAACAGACTCGAGTAGATATTGTTTTTTTGGATGAGAACATGCCCGGCATATCCGGTTTGGAAACCCTGAGCGAAATAAAAGTTATGGATGCTTCTATCCCTGTTGTTATGATTACCAAGAGTGAAGAAGAATTTATAATGGAGGAAGCGATTGGCTCCAAAATTGCGGATTACCTTATTAAACCTGTAAATCCTAATCAGATTTTACTGTCATTAAAAAAGAACTTGGATCACTCTCGTTTGGTATCTGAAAAGACTACTAGCAACTATCAGCAAGAGTTCCGGAAAATTTCGATGGATTTGTCCATGGTAAATTCCTACGAAGAATGGATAGATTTATATAAAAAATTGATTTATTGGGAGTTGCAATTAGAACAAATAGAGGACAGTGGTATGTTTGAAATTTTGGAATCCCAAAAAGTGGAAGCCAATAACCAATTTGGGAAATTCGTAGATAAAAACTACCAAGACTGGTTTTTAGATGCCGATGCTCCTGTGCTATCTCATACCCTATTTAAAAAATGGATCGCTCCGGAAATTAAGGATTCGAAAACGCTTTTAGTAGTGGTAGACAACCTTAGGTATGATCAATGGTACGCTTTCGAGGATACCGTGAATACGTTTTACAAGAAACAAAAAGAGGAAAGTTACTTTAGTATTCTGCCCACTGCTACACAATACGCAAGGAACGCAATTTTCGCTGGGCTCACACCACTAGATATGGAGAAAAAATATCCTAAATGGTGGAAGAACGATACCGATGAAGGTGGCAAAAATCTCTTCGAGGATAAATTTTTAGGGGAACAACTAAAGCGCTTGGGTTTAGATTTAAAATGGGACTATCATAAAATAACTAGTTTAAAACAGGGCAAACACCTATCGCAAAACTTTAAAGCGCAAAAAGACAACGACCTCACCGTTATCGTCTATAATTTTGTGGATATGCTTTCCCATTCTAAGACAGAGATGGAAGTTATAAAAGAGCTAGCGTCTAATGACAAGGCTTACCGCTCATTAACCCAAAGCTGGTTTAAAAATTCTCCTTTACTAGAAATTATTCAGCAAGCACAGCACATGGGGATGAAACTTATTATTACTACCGATCACGGAACTATTAATGTAAAATCACCTTCCAAGGTAGTAGGAGATCGGGAAACCAGTGCTAATCTGCGGTACAAAACCGGAAGAAGCCTTACCTATAATGACACCGATGTATTAGCTGCAAAGAATCCAAAAAGTATCTTTTTACCAAGTATAAATATGAGTAGTTCCTATATTTTTGCTAAAAATGACATGTTTTTTGCTTATCCCAATAACTACAACCATTATGTAAGTTATTATAGGAACACCTACCAGCATGGGGGCGTCTCCTTAGAGGAAATGATTATACCTTTTGTGGTTTTGGAACCTAAGTAAATTTACAAACCACATACTTTTTTTTAAAATATTAGAAATATATGCTCTTAGCTTTACAAATATTTAAGGCTGCCAGTTGCTTGTTTGTTATAGAACTAGGCTAGCAGGATTGGAATGCTTTTTCAAATGGAACAGACAACATATACAATAAAAGAACTTGAACAGGTAGCCCAGAAAATCATTTCTACGGTTTCTTCAAAATGTTTAGCATTTTACGCACCCATGGGTGCTGGAAAAACAACCTTAATCAAAGCTTTAGTTTCAGAATTAGGAAGTCTGGATGCCGTAAGTAGTCCCACATTCGGACTCGTAAACGAGTACCATGACCCCAATGGCAACGTATTGGCCTATCATTTTGATTTTTACAGGCTACAAGATGAAATGGAGGCTATGGATATAGGCTTGGAGGAGTATTTAGATTCCGATGCATGGATTTTTATGGAGTGGCCAGAAAAAATACCAAATTTAATTCCAACCAACGCAGCTATTATTCGTATTGAAGTATTAAGTCCTACGGAAAGAAGCATTTCATTTTAAACCAATTCAACTATTAAAGTTTAAATAGTCCTCTTAGCCTGTTTAAAATTATTTTCGGGAACGTTTCTACCTAGTTTTCTATTGCATTTTTTCGATGAAAAACCTGTTTTTCGTTAAAATGTATCTTTTAAACGTTAAAATGCACGTTTTATACGTTTAAAAACATGTTTGTTGTACTTTATTTCCTACATTTGAAAAAGAGAACAAGTAGTACTAACTAAAAAACCCCTTGAAAAATGAAAAAACAAAAGACTTTACTAGCTTCTTTGGCTTTAGGATTATTTTTATTTGCTCTAGCAGCGCCAATTATTTCTGTGGATAATCAGGAATTAGGTATTGATAAAAGAAAATTGACTAAAAGAATTTAGTATTTCATTATTAAAATACAGCGGGGAAGATGAAAATCTTCCCCTTTTTTTATACTTTTTTTTGCGATAAATCGTTAAGATTTCAGTGCGTAAAGTTGTAAAATGAAAAAGGGAGATAGAAAAAGAGCTAAAAATAAAATTATACTTGAGACTATCCTGGTATTTTTTATCGCGGTAGCTCCATTCTTATATAAAATTTATGATTATTTTCCTTTACACGAAGACGGGACGATTTCGTTTTTTGGAATAATCATTGGTACAAATGGATTCGAAGATGCAGCTACATTCATTTGGTTTCTTATGAGCAAAATAGTTCCACTTTACCTTTTACTCTTTTGGTTTCTAACCTCACGTGACTGGTGGTATCATATTATTTTGATTCCCATTGCTATGTACTCTTTTCAACTATTTGAAGTCATTTTTGATTCTGATCTCCAAATTGACACGGAAAACACACTATGGTTACTTCCTATATGTATGTTGGTAATTCCTTTTGTGTACTTTATAAGGGTAAAACTTTATGACAAACACGTTCATGGGATAGACTTGGAGGCTATAGATGCTGAGCTAGCGGCATTAAAATCCAAGGCAGAAATAAATCATGTGAGTGACATAGATGTTTTGGAAAAAGATACTGAAGATCTTAATCAAGAGTCGCTGGCAGAGGAGTTGGACAGAAAGTTATCTACACGAAATATAGAAGAGTCCGTAAAACAATTTCAGCAACGACTCCAGAATTTATTACATCTCAACAATAAATAGTTTTCTTTTTCCGTATCGGTTTTCAAGTGTATGGCATTTTGTCTAAAAATTGTACATTTGAGAGGTATACCTTTTTTTTGGTTTTAGTCCGTAGTTTTTATGAATCAACCCACATCACCCTTTAGTAAACAGCAATTGCTTCCGCAGGAAGAAACTTTGGAAATATTAAAGCAAAAGGGAGAACTTTTTATTGGCCTACCAAAAGAAAACCAATACCAAGAAAAACGTATTTGTTTAACACCAGATGCCGTAAATGCGATTACCGCCAATGGTCATCGCGTGCTTATTGAGTCGGGCGCAGGAAAAGGAGCTCATTTCTCTGATCTAGATTATACCAATGCCGGAGGAGAAATTACAAAGGATACAGCCAAAGTTTTTGGCTGTCCACTATTATTAAAGGTAGAACCTCCTACCCTAACGGAAATTGGGATGATCAACCCACAAACTACCGTTATTTCTGCCTTGCAGATTAAAACACAACAAAAGTCTTATTTTGAGGAATTGGCCCGTAAACGAATTACAGCCATTGCCTTTGAGTATATCCGGGATGAAGACGGCAAATTTCCTGCCGTGCGCTCCCTTAGCGAGATTGCAGGAATTTCCTCTGTACTTATCGCATCTGAGCTTATGGCAACCAGCAACAAAGGCAACGGACTTATGTTCGGCAATATAAGTGGGGTACCACCGGTAGAAGTCGTAATTATTGGCGCGGGCACCGTGGGCGAGTTTGCAGCTAGATCCGCTATTGGTCTTGGTGCTAACATTAAAATATTTGACAACTCTATTACCAAATTACGAAACATACAAACCAACCTTAAACAAACGGTCTACACTTCTACCCTGCAGCCTAAAAACTTGCTTAAAGCCCTAAAACGATGTGATGTGGCTATTGGAGCAACCCGTGGTAAGGATCGTTCTCCTGTGGTAGTCTCCAGCACCATGGTGGAACATATGAAAAAAGGAGCTGTTATAATAGATGTAAGCATTGATACCGGAGGTTGTTTTGAGACTTCTGAGCTTACCAGTCACACGAAACCTACGGTAGAAAAATACGGTGTTGTCCACTACGGAGTACCCAATATCCCCTCCAGATACCCAAAAACGGCAACGGTATCCATAAGTAATATATTTACACCCTATCTGTTGAAAATTGGAGAGGATGGCGGGTTAGAAAACTCCCTACGTTTTGACAAAGGCTTACGCAACGGACTCTACATGTACCACGGTATTCTCACAAATAAGTCGGTAGGAGAATGGTTTGATTTGCAGTACAGCGATATCAATTTTCTTATATTTTAGATTAGCTGTAAAGTTTCTTTTTGTATCCGTTGGAAAGCCATAATTTTACACGGGTTTAACAACAACAGTTCTACACTATGCCATTTATAAAACGATTGGGATTTTATTTGTTCGGAATGTCTATTGGCATTATCTTTTTGGCCTTTTTCTTCAAGAAAAAAACTGAAGATACTGGCGTATATTTTTGCTATTTCCCCAATTGCAGAACCTTAAAGGATATACGGTCCAAACCTATGGAATATTCCGATGCAGTACGTGATCAATTACAGAACAAACAACTGGATACTACAGATATTGTTAACCTGCTTACCGATGGTGATGTAGATTTTGGACGGAGTGATACTAAATCTGGCTCATGCAAAACCTATATTGTGGAAGGGTTGATAAAAGAACAGGAAATGATTGCTACTGTACGAAACTGCAATAAAAAGGCACTGCTAGAAAGTATTGTTCCTGTTACAAAATAAATCTCCCAGATTTGCCTTTACATAAATAGGGGTTAGTACTATATTTTTCTTCGTTTGCGTTCCTGTTTTAACAATGAAAGCTCTCGAGTTGTTTGCCCAGCTACCGAAGTATTTTCCTCCGCTCTTCTTATAAGGTATGGCATCACATCTTTTACAGGGCCAAAAGGTAAATATTTAGCAACATTATAACCCCGGTCTGCAAGATTAAAGGAAATATGATCACTCATTCCATATAGTTGTCCAAACCAAATACCTGGGTCATTTTTAGGGATATTTTTTTGCTCCATTAGCTGTAAAAGTTTGAAGCAACTTTCCTCGTTATGTGTGCCAGAAAAAATAGAAATAATATCCAAATTTTCTACCATATAAGCGATTGTATTGTCAAAATTGGTGTCCGTAGCCAATTTAGATTCGCAAATTGGCGAAGGATAGCCTTTTTCCTTAGCTCTTGCGTTCTCTTTTTCCATATAGGCACCACGTACTATCTTCATTCCAATCTTGAAGCCATCTTGCAGCCCTCTTTCTTGTAGCGCTTTTAAGTAGGCTAACCTGTCCCACCTGTATGTTTGCAGGGTATTAAAGACAACAGTTTTCTTCTTATTGTACTTTCGCATCATTTCTTCTGCCAAATCGTCCGCTGCATCCTGCATCCAACTCTCCTCACCATCAATCAATAGTGAAACATCAAGATCGTATGCTTTTTTACAGACTTTGTCATACCTGTTAACCACACGTTGCCATTCAGCTTTCTCATTTTCAGTAAGCGTTTTTTTCTCTCCAATCTTTTGGTACAATGCAAAACGTCCAAAACCTGTTGGTTTAAAAACAGCAAAGGGTATTGCCTCTTTTTCCTTTACAAAGTCCAATATCTTAAGGATAATTTTTGTGGCGTTATCAAAGGGATCTTCTTCTTGTTTTCCTTCCACGGAATAATCCAGTACGGAACATACTTTTTTCTCAAACAAGTTATCTACCACCGGCAAACAATCTTCTTCGCTTATACCTCCACAAAAATGATCAAACACCGTAGCGCGTATTAATCCCTCTACAGGAAGATGGGCCTTAAGTGCAAAATTGGTCATTAGCGTACCCATTTTCACCAAAGGTTCATTGGCTATCATCTTAAAAAGAAAATAGGCTCTTTCTAACTCAGAATCGGTCTTTAATGAAAAAGCCGTTGCTGTATCCTCAAAAATTCCATTCATAAATAGCAATATTTTAGCAAATCAAATATAATCACAGAATTTCTATTCTTTAGTTTAAAATAACCTTTATTTTGTACGATAAACCAGGGCTCCTTAGAGCTGTTAGATAATATAATTTTTTTTATGGAATCCATAGTTTCAGATGCTTACGCTGTGCACTTTAATGAAGTGGCTTATGAATCGTTAAATGCTTACCTATCCGAAGCCAATTATTCTATTGTTTTTATCATGGTAGACGAGAATACTCATGAACTTTGTCTACCGCAGTTCATGTCTCAAATCTCTGGGGAGTATCATTTTGAAATTATCGAAATAGTATCTGGCGAAATCAATAAAACCATAGAAACTTGTGTAGGCGTTTGGGAAGCACTTTCCGAACTGGGAGCAGACCGTAAAAGTCTAATCATTAATCTAGGTGGTGGTGTTTTAACAGATTTGGGAGGCTTTGTAGCTTCTACTTTTAAACGGGGTATCGATTTTATAAACGTACCCACTACCCTACTCTCTATGGTAGACGCTTCCGTAGGTGGTAAAACGGGTGTTGACTTAGGTACTTTAAAAAATCAAATCGGTGTCATTAATCAACCCGTAATGGTATTAGTAGTGCCTGCCTTTTTAAACACCTTGGAAGAGCGACAAGTAACCAGTGGTTTTGCAGAAATGTTGAAGCACGGCTTGATAAAAGATGAAAAATATTGGTCCGCATTAAAAACCATAACTTCTCTTGATACTATAAAACAACATATCCTTACATCCATAGAAATAAAAAACAAGGTGGTTTTACAAGATCCAACAGAACAAGGACTGCGTAAAATATTAAACTATGGTCACACCTTAGGGCACGCTGTAGAATCATACTTTTTGGAAAGTGAGGATAAGAAAACCTTATTACATGGAGAGGCTATAGGTATTGGAATGATTCTAGAGGGGTATTTGTCCCATGAGTTAACGGGTTTATCCCTTAACGATTTAGAGGACATTAAAACCACGTTCTTAAGCTATTATAAAAAAGTAGATTTTTCTCGGCAGGATATTTCGGCTATCGTGGAACTAATGAAATACGACAAGAAAAACTCCCATGGGAACATCAATTTTGTTTTACTACAACATATTGGAAAGGCTCAAATAGACCTTACTGCTCCCCCACATTTAATAGATAAAGCATTTGCTTACTACGCACAATAAAAACTTCATGTACTAAAAAGGGGTGTTTCACAACACTTTACGCTATTGGAAGTTAAAAACAACTAGTTTAGTTTTAAGGAATTACCAACCTAATTAAATACCAACTAGTTATGTTAAGACGTTTGATTGATTACAAAAAGTTAGATCATGAGTTAGCGAGTCTATTAATAACTACGTATCCTTATGGATATGGAGACGAAGACATCATTAATTTTAAAAACCAAAATGGGGATACGGTAGAGGCCGTAGCACTCAGAACCCCAGACACCCTTTATTTGGTAAAAATAAGCAAGAGCCTTTCTAATTTCATCGCTAATTTTGAAGAGAACATTGGAAAGGAGCTAGAGACCAAAACTCCGGAGGCTGTGATGGCAAGCGAAGATTTAGACCCTGAAATGGAAATGGGAATGGATCTTAGTCCCGAATTTGAAGATTTTTATGATCTAGATTAGATCAACTAGTTATTTGAACACATTAGCCTCCAAATAGGATACAGTTGTTGAATTAATTTTTGACTTTAAATCAAGCTTAATTTTTAGTTTACTCCTCTAAACATTACGGAAAATTAATTTCGTACTTCCAATGAGCAAGTAAAATAGAACACCAAATTAGCGTGCCCAAAAAATTCTATGAATTAGTGGTAACGTTCTTCCAAAATTAAAGCATGATGCTTTAAGTGTCCACTAATTACAAAGCCTAAGGCGGCAACACTCCAAGGCATATCGCTAGCAGTTCCAATACGTGCTAATTTTTCCTTCCCCATAAACTTAAAAAGTTGAGTGGTGGCAGATCTAACCGCTAAAAACTCCTCTACAATATCTACATTGGTTCGTTTTTCACTTTCACATTCCCGCACAAAAGCATCATGGTCAAATCCAGGTAAGGATGTTTGGTCGTTTCTTGAAAAACGGAAGGCACGATACTGAAAAATACGCTCCGTATCAATAATATGAAGTAGCACTTCTGCAACGGTCCATTTGTTTGGCGCGTAACGGTATTCGAGCTTTTCCTTGGTTAATCCTAAAGCATAGGTTGTAAACCACTCTTTGGTTTTCGCAAGGGCTTCTGTGAGTTCCTCATCCTTTACCATGTTTAAATAAGTGGCGTAAAAATGATTGAATTCGTTTTCCTTAAGTTCCGATAATCTCATACTTCGTAAGTCATTTTAATACTAATAAAAAAAGCGCAACTGCTTTATAACAATTGAGCTTCTACCTTAGGATACATTTATTTTCTATAATTCGTTGAATATAGTATGCATCAAACGTTTTTTATCGTTGAAGCTTTCTTCTAAAGAAATCATTGTTTCAGTTCTGCTAATCCCTTCTATATCATCAATTTTAAAAATGATATTCTTTGCATGCGTTGTATCCTTTGCTCTAATTTTACAGAAAATATTAAATTTCCCTGTGGTAATATGAGCAATGGTAACGTTCGGAATTTGATTTAATCGCTCCAATACAAATTTAGTCTGATGGGTTTTTTCCAAAAATATACCTACATAAGCAATAAAGGCGTACCCAAGCTTAACATAGTCTAAGGTTAGCGAGGAACCTTTAATAATACCAGCTTCTTCCATTTTCTTTACACGGACATGCACAGTACCTGCAGAAATTAAAAGTTTTTTTGCGATATCCGTAAAGGGCGTCCTAGTATTGTCTATCAACATATCTAAAATCTGGTGGTCTATCTCGTCTAATTTAACTTTACCCATGGTTGCTTATTTTTTAGCAAAAATAAATAATTATAAAATTAAATGTAAAGAATCTATGTTTTTTTTAGCAAAAACGTAAGCTTAAGCTTAATTTGACGGAAATAAACGAATAAATTTTAGCTAAAAAGTGATAGAATCCCACGTTTTTCTAACCATTCTCTGTCCTCAAAATTGGAAGCATCCTTAATTTCATGGCCCAAAACAATTTCCGATGTTTGTATTTCAATTTTAGGTTTAAACTCTATAGTTTCTCCTACTAATATTTCTTTAAAGAGTATGCTAACTTTTGAGCCTTGTTCTAAGTTAAGATCCAGAACATGTGCATTGGTGATTAGTACATCACAAAATAATTTTTGGTTTTCTGGTATATCAAAATAATCGGTACTGGTGAACTTGTCTAGATCTTCCTGTCTAATTGTGTCTAATGCCTCCATCAGCGCCATATGTATATATTCTCTAGTTTTTTCCCTTTCATAATCTTTTGGGAAATGGCCGGCTTCAAATAAAATAGTTGGTGTTTGGAGCATTTGAAAAGCATCACCTACGCAGTTTTGGTTAAAGCTATCGTCATACCTACCTATTTGTCCCGGAATGTATGTTTGAAGTTTTTGGTTCATTGCGGCTATAACTTTCATACTCCCTAGTCGGGATTCGGAAATTGTACGTTCCTCGTCAAAAGCAGGTGCTAAAAACGAAATGGTAGCGGGCCTATTAATTTTCCTAACATTAAAAATAGTCCGTTGATCATGTAGGTTAAAACAATAATGCGGCTGAAAGTCATCATACAATTTTCTAAGAATTTTACTTTCTGGTTGCGACCGCTCTTGGGCGTCCCTATTCAAATCAATTTGGTTAGCATTTATACGTGTATATACTTCTGCGCCATCCGGATTTAAAATTGGAATTATACTAATGGCAAAACTTTTTAGTATATCTCTGGAATTTCCTAGCTCCAACATTAAGTACTTAATTAAATCCAAAACTGCCTTTGTAGTGGTAGATTCATTTCCATGCATCTGTGACCACATAAGAATACGCTTTGGTCCGGTGCCAATCTGCAGTCCGTAAATAGGTTTATCCAAAACGGATTCTCCTAAAACCTTGAGATTGAATGAGGAGTTTAACTGAAGAAGAAACTCTTCTATATGTTCGTTGGTGATATATCTACCTTGTAATTCTACTACCTTAAAATCTCCGTAACTTATTTCCTTAGACATGTACTATAATTTCTTGAACTACAAAAATACGACCGTTAAAAATTACATTTGTAAACAAAAATATACTATTTGTTAGCTATTTATATCCAGTAAGTGGAAGATGTATACTGCTGTTTAATATATATCGTAAATTATAAATAACTATTTTAAAATCAATTATTTAAATAACATTACATAAACTATTAGTCTATAAATATTTACATACAAAATGGAAATAGTAATCAGGATTCACGTAAATTATGTAGTTTTGTAAACACTATATGGATACTGAAAAAATTACGCATCGCATAGCGGAAATTATAAAGCATTATGAGCTATCTGCAGCTTCATTTGCAGACAGCATACACGTGCAGCGCTCTAGTATTTCGCATCTTCTTAAGGGGCGAAACAAGCCAAGCCTTGAGTTTGTAAGCAAGCTAGCTCAAACCTATCCTGAAGTTGATTTGTATTGGTTGTTGTACGGGAAAGGCAATTTTCCAACTACAACCAAAGAGCCCCAGAAAAAAGAAGCAACTACCAAAGTGACCGACAGAGTTGTTTCTAAAACAAAAGAAAAGCTGGTGGAGAAAGTAATTATATTCTACAAGGACGGTTCTTTTGCATCCTATAATCCGGAGCAATAGTCTTTTTCTTAAATTATTCTATCTAAAATATATAGGATGCTTCCTATTTTGAGTATTTTGCATTCATGATTAGAAATGTAGTTTTTACCATTTTACTTGTTGTTGGATTATCCTCCTGCTACCAGCCCGAACGCGATTGTAAAGCCTATGAAACGGGAACTTTTTCATTTAATTATAAAGTAGGTGACACGGTGAAAGTTGGGAAATTTGTACGAGGAAAAAAATATAGCGTAGATTACTACGAAGGAAAAATAGACAGTGCTTCAATTAGATGGTTTAATGACTGTGAATTTGTGCTTCAGGACATTCGTAGCAAAACTGCCATTCACTATAAGATTGTAAGTACAACTGATAGTTCCTATACCTTTCAATATAACAAAGCGGTTAAGGACTCTAATAAGGAGCTGGACGTAAGAACTGGCACCGCTTATAAAACTGACTAACCATGTTTGATATTTTTACGAGTCCAAATGCCTGGATGGCGCTGTTAACTCTCACTTTTTTAGAAATTTTTATTAGCATAGACAACATTACCTTTATTTCTTTCGCAGCCGACAAACTCGAAAAAGCCCAGCAAAAAAAAGCTATTTATAGTGGCTTAGTACTCGCTGCGGTGGTGCGCATTCTACTACTTATTGGCATTACCTTATTACTTTCTATTAAAAAGCCATTTTGGGTTATAGATTTGGATTGGATTTCTGGTGGCGTTAGCGTGCAAAGCCTAATTCTATTTACTGGGGGATTATTTCTATTGTACAAAAGCACTAAAGAACTTAGAGAGAAAGTTGAAGATAGGCGACATGATGAGTATGAAGTAAAGCGGGAAAGGAGCACTAAATTCGCTAAGGCGATTGTTCAAATAGTAGTAATAAATATGGTATTCTCTTTGGATTCGGTGCTGGCAGCGGTTGGGATGACAAACAGCATATCCTCCGATCCTAATGATGCTTTAGTGGTAATGCTACTTGCTACCCTAATTTCCTTACTAGTTATGATACTTCTTGCAAGTACACTAAATAACCTTGTTGAAAAACACCCTTCTATTAAAGTTTTGGGTCTTTCTTTTTTAATGCTAATAGGCTTTGTTCTGATTGCTGATGCAGCACATGTATCACATGTAGTGCTTTTTAACGAGGAAGCTATAAACATACCCAAAGGATACCTTTACTTCGCTATTATTTTCTCTGTGCTTATTGCTTTTATTGAGCTTGTTAGAACGAAAGGAAGCACAGCTGACCTAGATGATTAGTACGTTGACGGTATTACTACCTATGCACCTCAAAACATCTTAGGGGCGCACTATAGTCAATGTTACGTGCGTATGCACTTAAATGCGAAAGGCAAGTTTACTATTCAATCTTCAAAGCCCTACCCTATTAAGAGAAGTCTCTGTTGCATATTATTGGCAGCGCTAAAAAAATTGATTTCATTGCTTAATTGTCTATAAAACAAATACTCCATAACAGTACTGTAGCTGACGTGATTTTTTTGCCAAAAAAAACAAGTGCACTTTAAAATTTAAGAAGAAAGATTTATTTCGTGTATCTAAATGGGAGTTACACCCTCAATTTGGCCTGCTAAAAGCCACTTCAGGATTCTCGCTCTTTTGCTTTCTAAACAGTCGTTGTTGCTGTTTTACGGTCATGGTGCTGCCATCATGGCTCCATCCTGGAGGCCCAAAGATATACATTAACTTATCCCCTAGTTTATTGGTCTTCTTCATATCGGTCCAAATATCCTTGAACTCGTGGGTTAGAATTACAATAGGATTGTTTGAGCTCGGAGCATGAATTACGCCATATTTCACATCAATAGAATCATCCAACTCCAACCATGTTCCAAACATTCTATCAAAAATATTCAAGAATCCGCCGTGGTTTTTATCCAAGTACTCTACATTCTGCGCATGATGCACCTGATGCATGGTGTGCGTGTTCATGAATTTCTCAAAAATACCGAGCTTAGGAAGTAACACCGTATGCAGCTGAAACTGCCATAATGCCTCAATCCCTAAACAAAACACAACCATTTCTGGAGAAAAGCCAAGTGCAGGCATCCACATGTAGAAAAAAGGCTTATAAAGCAAGGTAAACCAGCCATTACGAACCGCAGTACCTAAATTAAAATTATCAGAAGAATGATGAACGATGTGCGCTGCCCATAATATACGTATCTCGTGGTTTGCCCTATGAAACCAGTAGTATGTGAAGTCATCTGCAAGTTGGCATAACAACCAAATATACCATGCATAACCAAAAGATTCATAGCCCATTACATTGGTGCGAATACCATCAACAATGGGATTAAAAAGATCATATACAAATGAAAAAATAACTATAGCAGAAACAACTTTTAAAAGAGCGGCAAGTATTGCAGAACCCACACCCATAAAACCACTTGCAAAAAGATCTTTCCAATCGTACAAATCATGATGTTCATCATGGTTTTTACTATAGGTAAGTTCTAGGAGTATAAATATTATAAAACAAGGTGCGCCATACACCAGGGGGTTTGTCAAATCCATTTCTTCAAGTCAATTTTTGATAAAGATACCCAATAATGCAACCAAACAATAACTTGTTTAACCTTTGGCTTTTGAACCATAGCTATTATACCTATAGCCCTAAACAACCTATTCTTCTTTTGATTTTTTTAGAATCTGATTTTGCTCCGTCATCAATTTTTCCAAATTAGACAGTAGTTGTATTTGTTTTGGAGTTTCCACCTCTTTGTTTTCTGGGTCTTCTGCCTTATCCTTAAATCGATTGATAAATTTGAGAACTATAAATATGGTAAAAGCAACAATACCAAAATCTATTAATACTTCCATGAATTCCCCGTAACCTATAGCAACTTCTTCAACTTGTTCCGATGCCGGCCTTAAAACCATTTTCTTATTTCCTAAATTCACATCATTGGTTAGCAGCGATAAGGGCGGCATCAAGATTTTTTTAACCAAAGTGTTCACCACATTATTAAAGGCCGTACCAATAATGATACCGATAGCCATATCAATCATGTTGCCCTTTACTGCAAAATTTTTAAACTCTGTGAAAAGACTTTTCATTTAGATAGTTTAGAACAACGTTATTTGACCTTCGTCTTCATCCTCGTTTTCCTCTTTTGAGTCGGAGGTATTCTTTGATTTAATATTGGTTGATTCCGAAGTATCCTTATTACCTGACACATCTTCCTCATCAACTACTTCCATTTCACTTGCGTCCTCCGTTTTAGGTTCCTCAAAGGGAAGTGGCTCTAATGCATTAATATTTTTTACCTTTTCCGTTGTCAGTTGATTACCTAAAGCTTTCATTCCTTTAATCGATATAAATTCTTCAATATCAATAGATTGATTTTCTTTAAGTTCTTTTCCTCGCGCCTTAGTAAATTCAATTTCTATAGCGGGTCGCCAATCGGTAGAAACAAGTTCTAAATATGATTTAGGATGTTCAGAGATAAAAATATCTTCCCTATTTTCATTTTCAATCAGGAAACGTTTTACATAAAAGCGCTCTTTATCAGCCTCCCAGTAAATGACCGAAATGGGCTTATTTGGATTCCATTTCTCCAGTACAATCATATCATCATCAAAGTGAGATGTAAGTACTGGTAAAAAAGTTTTTGCAGTTCCTTTTTGAGTGATGACAAGTAAAAGATCCTCTCCTCTAAACTCGCCTATAAGTTCTCCTCTACCGTCTACATTTAAACGCCTTACTACATCGTCAAACCAAATTTTCCTAGGTTTTAATGTAGAAACCCCTTTTTCCTTAAGTTCTATACGCTTCACGGTGTATTTAGTAACAATATTGCCTTTAGAAACGCGTCCTTTTATTCTAACATCAGCAAAGTCAATATCCCATTTTAACTTTTTAATACTGCCTGCCTGCCTAAGGTTTATAGTAACCACTTCTGCCTCCCCGTTCGAATTTGCTGAAAAATAGGACACGGTGGAATTGGGACTCCCTGCAGTAAGGTCATACGGCTTATCTCTAGTAACCGAAGTCACATTAAATCGCTTAACGTAGGTAGCACCTCCTTTACCGTCTTTGTAAATTATATTATACGTGGTACGTTTATCTTTTTTCTTAAAAATAGCTACATGGATAATATTCTTACCAATGAAGACCTTTGTACCCACCTTAACTACTTGCATTTTACCTTCTTTGGTAAAAACAATAATATCATCAATATCACTGCAATCGGTTACATATTCGTCTCGTTTTAAGGAAGTTCCTACAAAACCTTCCTCACGATTCACATACAACTTGGTATTTCTGATTACTACTTTGGTAGCTTCTATATCATCAAAGACCCGAATCTCCGATTTACGCCCTCGATCTTTACCGTAAGTAGCTTTGAGGTTTTTAAAATAAGCTATAGCAAAATCTATAAGATTAGCCAAGTGATGCTTTACTTGTGCAATTTTCTCCTCTAAGGTATCTAAGTGTTGTTGGGCTTTGCCTAGGTCGAACTTAGAAATACGTTTAATTCTAATTTCTGTAAGCCTAACAATATCATCCTCTGTAACAGCACGGCGTAAATGCGTAGTAAATGGCTTTAACCCTTTGTCTATAGCTTTTATAACACCTTCCCACGTCTCTTCCTCTTCAATATCCCGATAAATTCTGTTCTCTATGAAGATACGCTCCAAAGAAGCAAAATGCCACTGCTCCTCCAATTCCGACAATTGCAGTTCTAGTTCTAGACGCAACAACTCTAAGGTGGCATCAGTAGAACATTTGAGCATTTCTGTCACCCCAATAAACAAAGGTTTATTATCCTCTATAATACACCCTAACGGAGAAATAGAAGATTCACAGGCCGTAAAGGCATACAACGCATCAATTGTTTTATCAGGAGATATTCCCGATGGGAGGTGTACCAATATCTCAACGTCTGCTGCTGTATTATCTTCTATCTTCTTTACTTTTATTTTACCTTTATCGTTTGCTTTTAGAATAGAATCTATTAAAGAAGAGGTATTAGTCCCGTAAGGTATTTCGTTGATTACCAGTGTATTTTTATCGTGTTGTGCTATTTTTGCTCTCACACGTATCTTCCCGCCTCTAAGTCCGTCGTTATAGTTGCTAATATCAATTATACCCGAGGTGGGGAAATCTGGAAATATAGTAAAACGCTGCCCTTTTAAGTGTTTGATAGAGGCGTCTATTAACTCGATAAAATTATGAGGGAGAACTTTGGTAGACAAACCAACAGCTATACCCTCTGCCCCTTGCGCTAACAACAATGGAAATTTTACAGGAAGATTTACGGGTTCTTTTTTTCGCCCATCATAAGATTGCTGCCACTCGGTTATTTTTGGACTAAAAACAACTTCTAGCGCAAATTTCGATAGTCGCGCCTCTATGTACCTGGATGCAGCTGCGCGATCTCCAGTTAAAATATTACCCCAGTTTCCCTGTGTGTCTATTAATAGGTCTTTTTGACCTATTTGTACCATGGCATCTGCAATACTAGCATCGCCGTGGGGATGGTATTGCATAGTATGACCCACAACGTTGGCCACCTTATTATAGCGACCATCGTCCAATTCTTTGAGGGAGTGCATGATTCTGCGTTGCACTGGTTTAAAACCATCTTCTATAGCAGGTACTGCTCGTTCTAGAATTACATAAGACGCGTAATCTAAAAACCAGTCTTTATACATTCCTGAAACCCTTGTAAGGGCATCAGTTGTTTCCGGGGTGGTGTTTTCTCCCGCTGATGGATTATTGTTTTGTTCCTCGTTCAATTCTTCATTCTCTTCCATTACAAAGGAATCGTATTTGCTTGATTATAATTGTTTTTCCTTGATTAAGTCAACTTCTACTTTAAGATTTTTTATAATAAATTCTTGTCTGTCTGGCGTATTTTTTCCCATGTAAAAACTCAGCAAATCCTCTATAGACATTGCCTTGTCCAACATCACAGGCTCCAAGCGGATATCATCACCGATAAAATGTTGAAATTCGTCTGGTGATATTTCTCCTAATCCTTTGAAACGCGTAATTTCTGGCTTTCCAGATAGTTTGTTTAAGGCATGCTGACGCTCCTCATCACTATAGCAGTAGATAGTTTCCTTTTTATTTCGAACCCTAAATAATGGGGTCTGTAAAATATATAAATGATTTTCTTTTATTAATTCTGGAAAGAACTGTAAAAAGAAAGTAATTAATAGCAATCGTATGTGCATACCATCTACATCAGCATCCGTTGCGATAACAATATTATTGTAGCGCAAATGCTCAATAGATTCCTCGATATTCAAAGCTGCTTGAAGTAGGTTGAATTCCTCATTCTCATAGACTATCTTTTTAGACAATCCGTACGAGTTTAAAGGTTTGCCTTTTAAGCTGAATACCGCCTGAGTATTCACATTTCGTGACTTCGTAATAGAACCAGAAGCGGAATCACCCTCTGTAATAAACAAAGTGCTGTCTAAGCGATTGTCCTTTTTCAAATCGCCCAAATGAACTCTACAATCCCGTAATTTTTTATTATGAAGATTTGATTTTTTTGCTCGATCCTTGGCAAGTTTTCGTATACCTGATAGTTCCTTACGCTCCTTCTCTGCCATGATAATCTTGCGTTGCAATTTATCAGTAGTTTCAGGATTTTTATGCAAGAAATTATCTA
Source organism: uncultured Maribacter sp. (assembly GCA_964507115.1). Lineage (GTDB taxonomy): Bacteria > Bacteroidota > Bacteroidia > Flavobacteriales > Flavobacteriaceae > Maribacter. The sequence continues at coordinate 28,467 of CAZDOW010000019.1, read as the reverse complement.
AGTATTTCCCAATGAAATCATTGATATAACTTCTAACCGTGGGAAATTCTCCTCCCATTTCTGTAGAACCAAGTTTTGTTTTTGTCTGACTTTCAAAAATAGGTTCAGTTACTTTTATAGCAATAGCGGAAATGATACTTTTACGAATATCCGAAGCATCATATGTCTTACCAAAATAATCTCTAATAGTTTTTACGATAGCCTCTCTAAACGCAGCCTGATGTGTTCCGCCTTGCGTGGTATGCTGTCCGTTAACAAAAGAGTGGTATTCCTCGCTATACTGCGTTCTACTATGTGTGATGGCTACTTCTATATCTTCTCCTTTTAGGTGGATTACAGGATAAAGCATATCATCCACATTATTATTATCCTCTAGAAGATCCTTAAGTCCATTCTCAGAATAAAACTTTTCTCCATTAAAAACAATAGTCAACCCAGGATTTAGATATACGTAATTCTTGAGCATCCGCTCAACATACTCATTGCGGTACTTATAATTTTTAAAAATAGTTTCATCGGGAACAAAAGTTACTTTGGTGCCTTTTCGCTTCGCAGACTCTAAGGGTCCTTCTTCATTTTCTAAATTACCACAACTAAACTGCGCTGTTTTAACCTGATTATCTCTAGAGGATTGAACTTCAAAAAAACTTGATAATGCGTTGACCGCTTTGGTACCTACCCCATTTAATCCTACCGACTTTTTAAATGCCCTACTGTCGTACTTGCCACCAGTGTTCATTTTAGATACTACATCTACCACTTTACCTAGTGGAATACCTCTACCATAATCGCGAACCTTAACTGTTTTGTCCTTGATAACAATATCAATAGTTTTCCCGGAACCCATTACAAACTCATCGATACAATTATCAATGACTTCTTTTAACAAAATATAGATGCCATCGTCAGCAGAAGAGCCGTCTCCCAATTTACCAATGTACATACCAGGCCGCAATCGAATATGTTCCTTCCAATCAAGGGAACGAATATTGTCTTCTGTATACTTGGTATTTTGGGACATTTAACTAAAAATTATGAAAGTGTTGCTAAAGATAGCACGACTATCAAAAAGATAAAACCCTTATCAACTAAAGTAATTAACAATAGAACCAACTGTTTTGTTGATATCAATCAGAGTGCCTAGGCACTAAAAACGAGCTAGTAACTACTCCCAAAAATAAAAATTGAAAGGATTATGAAGAAATGAACAAGACTAGTCTTGGTGCGCTATACATTAAATCTAAAGTGCATGACATCGCCATCCTTAACAATGTACTCCTTCCCCTCTACCTTCATTTTTCCCGCTTCTTTCACTTTGCTTTCACTGCCGAAAGTCACATAATCATCATAGGCAATAACCTCTGCACGGATAAATCCTTTCTCAAAATCGGTATGAATAACACCCGCTGCTTGTGGGGCAGTTGCACCAATTGGAATCGTCCAAGCGCGGACTTCCTTAACACCAGCCGTAAAATAAGTTTCCAGATTCAATAGTTTATAAGCACCACGAATTAATTTACCAGAGCCTGGTTCGTCTAAGCCTAGGTCCTCTAAGAACATTTGGCGTTCTTCATAGGTTTCTAACTCAGTAATATCGGCCTCAGTACCAACGGCAAGCACTACTACCTCTGCATTTTCTCCCTTAACAGCTTCTTTAACTTTATCAACATATGCATTTCCCTTCACAGCAGCATCCTCATCAACATTACATACATACATCACTGGTTTATCTGTTATAAACTGCAATGGTGTTACAAACTCTATTCTATTCTCTTCCGTAATTTCTAGTGCCCTCACGGATTTACCCTCCTCTAAACCTGATTTAATAGCAAGTAAAACTGCTTCTTCTTTCTGAGCATCTTTATTACCTGTCTTTGCGGCTCTTTTTACTTTATCTAATTTTTTCTCAACCGTTTCCAAATCCTTCAGTTGTAATTCCATATCAATGGTCTCCTTATCCCGAATTGGATTTACATTACCGTCTACGTGTATAATGTTATCATCATCAAAACATCGAAGTACATGCAGAATAGCATCGGTTTCCCGAATGTTCCCTAAAAACTGATTCCCCAAACCTTCACCTTTACTTGCTCCTTTAACCAATCCGGCTATATCCACTATCTCAACAGTAGCAGGTAGCACACGTTCAGGATTCACTAAAGTCTCTAATTTTTGCAAACGAGAATCAGGCACATTTACAACACCAATATTTGGCTCAATGGTACAAAATGGGAAATTTGCACTTTGGGCTTTTGCATTGGATAAACAATTGAAAAGGGTTGATTTTCCTACATTTGGCAATCCTACAATACCTGCTTTCATGGGTGTGATTTTTTAAACGATGCAAAGATAGTTTTTACTACAAGAAATGCTACGTTAATATTCGGTAATTACATCCTTAATTTTTTCGATTCCAAATTGAATAATTAGCAATAAAATATCTTATACAATATATATTTTACAATAATACTTGCTTTTTATTAATAATTATTTAATACTTTACACTGCTTGCTTATACCAACATATGGATGTAACCTCAGACGAATCGCTGTGGTATTTTTTTAAAAAGGGCGATATTAACGCTTTTAAATCGCTATTTAAAATATACTATCCCTTATTATATGCCTACGGTGTAAAGCTGACTAATGCTCCAGATTTAACGGAAGATTGTTTACAAAATTTATTCGTTTATCTATTTGAAAACAGAGCAAATCTTGGCCATATACGGAATTTGAAGGCCTATTTCTTCATATCTTTTAAGCGGAGACTACTTAAACAAGTGAAGAAACAATATGTCAGGACAAGTATATCAGAATTTAACTCGTTTGAACAAGAAATAGCCTTTTCGCCTCAAGAAGTAGCCGTAAAACAAGAAGTGCAATTTCTATGTACCCAAACACTTCACCAACTACTCAATGAACTTCCACCCCGAGAGAAAGAAGTAATTTATTTAAAGTATTACTGCGGCTTAAATACCAACGAGATTTCCGAAATAATGGCTATTAAGTCTCAAAGTGTTTTAAACATTCTTCAAAAAGCAATGACAAAACTTCGAAAACAGTCTGAAAATCAACTCATTGCAGAAATCTTAAAAAAATCTTAAAAAAGTAGGGTATAAAGTTTATGCGTAAGGCTCTTTATAGTGGAACACCTTACGCATGAAAGAAGAAAATACATTTTTACACAGATTATTAGACGACCCATCTTTTGTTAATTGGACAAAGAATACCAATAAAAACGATATAGAATATTGGAATTCTTGGATCAGAGACAACCCATCTCACATAAATACCTTAGAAACTGCTAAAGCAATTATTTTAGGAATAAATTTTGAAAAAAAACTACCAAACGAGCAAAAGGTAGATGAAGCCTTAGCTCAAGTATTACCTAGGTTAACTGGTAAAACCTCTGAGATTAAAAACATTAGAAACAGGCATAAGACCAGAACCATTATGTCTTTGGCCGCTGCAGCGGTTGTTTTATTCTTAATGACATGGTCTGGATTTCAACTTTACGAAAAATCTACTCACACCATCCATAAAACAAACTTTGGAGAAATAATTGATTTAAAGTTACCTGATGGAACCTCTGTTGTCTTAAACGGAAATTCTGAAATTAAGTACAACAACGAAAATCCAAGAAACATCTTTCTGAAAGGAGAGGCTTATTTCAAAGTAAAATCCATTCCGTCTACCCATGCGAAATTCTGGGTACATACCAATGATTTAAAAGTTGAAGTCTTAGGAACTGAATTTCTTGTTAATTCTAGAAAAAAGAAAACAAATGTAGTTCTGGACGAAGGCTCCATACATCTTGAATTTGATAACGGTGAGGTAAAAAAGATGGTGCCTGGAGAATTGGTTACGTTTTCCAAGGAGTCTAAAACCGTAGAACACAAAAAAGTATCCACATCCACTCCTTATGCGCTTTGGAGAAACGGCACCTATACATTTAATGAAATATCATTAAAAGAAGTGATGTTGAATATTGAATATACATATGGTGTAAAAGTGAAATATGAAAATCTAGAATTACAGAATCTTTTAATCACCGGAGGGGTTCCAAATCAAAATTTAAAAATATGCATCGCCGCCATTGAATTGGCAACTAATACACGAATCATTCACAAAGACAACACGTTACTAATTCAAAAGAATTTGAACAATTAACTTAAACTTTATACCATGAGAACAAAAAATCGAATTAAAACGCTGCTTGCAGTACTGCTTTTTATAAGCAGTATGGGCATGCAGGCTTCCGAAAAGTTGGAAAAAGTAGTCACTCTTAGTGAGTTTCTAAACGACATCAGCGCAAAACATGAAGTATTCTTTACGTACAACCCGAAACTTGTAGAGTCTACTAGTTTAAATCCAGCTGATTACGAATATCCTGCGTTAGATAAAATAATAAACAAGCTAGAACGAAAAACTAGTTTTGATTTTGAATATCTAGGGAATAAATATTATGTAGTACATCATAAAAGAAACGCCAGAGTTAAACTTGCAAAAATAAATACTACTTCCCCTGTACTGCCGGTACTTTTAAAAACAGAAATCAGTCAACAAACAATTACTGGTAAAGTTTTGGATGAAGATGGAGTCCCACTACCTGGCGCCTCAGTCGTTATTAAAGGAACTACGGTAGGAACCACCACAGATTTTGATGGTAATTTTGAACTTGAGGCAAACATGGGAAGTACTATTGTAGTTTCCTATATAGGATTTAACGCTAAGGAAATTGTAGTAAATAATACCAACATGGTAATTACCCTGTTATCTGGTTTGGAATTGACCGAGGCGATAGTCATTGGTTCACGAAATCCAAATAGAACAGCAACTGAAAGCGCTGTTCCTGTAGATGTAATAGACATTAAGGAATTGAATAGTGTTGCACCGCAGGTGAACTTAAATCAAATATTAAATTTTGTAGCTCCATCATTCACCTCCAATACACAGACTATTTCTGATGGTACGGACCACATTGATCCCGCTTCGTTAAGAGGATTAGGCCCAGATCAAGTTTTGGTATTGATTAATGGTAAGAGAAGACATACTTCTGCTTTAGTTAATGTTAATGGAACCTTTGGTAGAGGAAGTGTAGGAACAGATTTAAATGCAATACCAGCCGCGGCAATAAAAAGAATAGAGGTTCTTAGAGATGGTGCCGCAGCACAATATGGATCTGATGCAATTGCTGGAGTTATAAATATTGTTTTGAACACAGCTGTAAACGAGTTAACTGCTACAGTAACAACTGGAGCTAATTTTTCAAAAAACGCAAATGAACAAACAGGTGGTTCTGATGGAGAGACAACAAACATAGCTGCAAGTTATGGCCTACCACTTGGAGATAAAGGAGGTTATTTAACGTTCTCCGGAGACTTTGATGTACGACAAGATTATAGTCGTATGAAAGCATGGGAAGGGAATGTTTTTAATGACTACAATACCGTTGAACGTTTTGCTAGTCAAGATGGCTATAATTTAGCCAACCTTTTGGATGATGATGTTGCCGATGTTATACAATACGCAAACCAGGCAAACATTGATTTAAATGGAGCAACGACCAAGGAGGAACTCCAACCAATTCTATCCGCAGATAATACTGACGCAGAACTTGCAGCAAGAGGGCAGCAAAGAAGTGATTATAATATGCGCGTTGGGCAGTCTGCTTTAAGAGGAGGAAGATTCTTTGCTAATTTTGCTTTGCCTTTAGATGATAATGGCACAGAGTTATATTCCTTTGCTGGTATCAGTTCCAGAATAGGTAACTCTGCCGGATTTTATAGACTTCCAAACCAAAGCAGGACATACACCCCTGCCTATATAAATGGATTTTTACCAGAAATAAATTCAGCTATAAGTGATCAATCATTTTCAGCAGGAATAAAAGGAATGATTGGTGATTGGAATGTAGATTTCAGTAATACATATGGTAGAAACTCTTTTCTGTATACCATAGGAAATACCTTCAACGCATCCTTACAAAGCTCCTCTCCGACAACTTTTGACGCAGGTGGATTTTCGTTTTCCCAAAACACAACGAATTTAGATGTCAGTCAATTTTATGATGATATATTTTCAGGGTTGAATGTAGCTTTTGGAACAGAATTTCGGGTAGAAAATTACGAGATTAGATCTGGTGAAGAAGCTTCCTATTCTCAATACACCGCTGATGGACAAGTTATTACGACGGCCTCGCAACAGCCATCAGAAGATTTCTTTGGAAACTCTAGACCAGGTGGGTCACAAGTTTTTCCAGGTTTTAGTCCTGACAACGAGCTTTCTAGAGGAAGAAGTAGTGTAGCTGGATATGTTGATATTGAAGCTGATTTTTCTGAAAGATTCCTTGCAAGTTTTGCAACAAGATTCGAAAACTACAGTGATTTTGGTTCAACAATTAACTTTAAGATAGCGTCCAGATATAAACTTACAGATAACATGAATATCCGTGGTGCTGTAAATACAGGGTTTAGAGCTCCTTCTCTGCATCAAATTAATTTTAATTCAACATCTACAATTTTTGATCAGAATGGCAATCCTCAAGAAGTGGGAACATTTGCCAATGATAGTAGAGCTGCCCAACTATTAGGGATTCCACAATTAAAAGAGGAAACATCTAGCAGCGTTAGTATAGGGCTTACGGCAAAATTACCAGATGCCAATGTTACAGTGACGGTTGATGGCTATTTTGTAAGAATCAATGACAGGGTGGTATACACAGGTCAGTTTGCAGGACCTGGGACTGGCACCGAGCTTGACAACCTTTTAGCACAGGCAAATGCTACAGCCGCTTCATTTTTTGCCAATGCTATCGATACGGAGTCGAAAGGAGTAGATGTTGTAATTACCCACAAGATTCAATTGGGAGATAATTGGAATTTAAAAAATGACTTGGCAGGTACTTTCTCCAATACCAGACAGGTAGGTGATATTAATGCGTCGCAAGTTTTAGAAGATGCGGGTCTAGTAGACACTTATTTCCCGGAAGATAGCAGAGTTTACCTAGAGGAAGCGGTGCCAAGAACTAAAGTTAATTTATCCAATAGTTTAACTTCAGATAAGTTCATCATTTTCTTAAGAAATGTGTATTTCGGGGAAGTTACTGAAGCAACAACCAATATAGACAGACAACAGATATTTAGCTCAAAGATAGTTACTGACTTATCCTTAGGATATAAGGCTACGCCATCACTTACATTTACGGTTGGCGCCAACAATTTGTTCGATATTTACCCAGACAGGGCTGCTCAAACTTTTGCAGACGGAGGAAATAATAGAAGTTCTGGACGCTTTGATTGGTCTAGAAGAGCTCAACAGTTCGGAATCGGTGGTCGCTTCTTATTTGCGAGAGTTAGTCTTACGCTTAAATAGGAGTTCTATTTAATTTTAAAAATTCTAGCTGATACTAAAAGAGCTGCCAATACTATTGGCAGCTCTTTTTATTTAAACCCGATATAATTTTATTCCTCAGGATGCATAAAAGCTTGCTTACCTAAAAGCACTTCATCTGTCTCTACATGGTTATCATCAGGAACGCAACAGTCTACTGGACAAACAGCAGCACATTGCGGTTCTTCATGGAAACCCATACACTCCGTACACTTATCCGGGGATATATAATACACTTCATCACTAATAGGTTCTTGGACATTATCAGCATTTACAGCTTTCCCATCTGGCAATATCACATCGCCTTTTAATGATGTTCCGTCGCTATATCGCCACTCGTCTGCTCCCTCATAAATTGCTGTATTTGGACATTCTGGTTCGCAGGCACCACAATTTATACACTCATCTGTTATTATAATAGCCATAATTTTCTCTTTAGCAAGTTTGGATAAAAAATCTAACCGTGCGTTTGAATACTATATTTTGAACGGTATCCGTATTTTTGCACAAAGATAATTCCTAATACCTCTTTTTACAAATATAATGACTGCACAAAATCCTAACATTAAAGCTTTTGTTAAACTTGGTGAGTTTCTTGGTAAATTCTGCACATCCATAGAAGATGATAAGGGTATGGAAGGAAAAGATGAAGAATGGTTTGCAAAACTTCACCACATTGTGGAAACCGCGCATCATTATAATGGTTGGTTTACTAAGGCTAATCTGCTATTTGCTTTGGAGCAATGGTCCAATGCATTGTCTAGTGTAAATTTAGAAAAATGGCTATCTAAATACAATCTGTCAAAAAACGCTACCAAACGTGTCGCCCTTATATTGGCAGGAAACATACCCATGGTAGGCTTTCATGATTTGTTGGCGGTTCTAGTTACCGGAAACAATGCGGTTGTAAAGCTTTCTAGCAATGATAAACTACTACTACCTTTACTTGTAGATTACTTGATACATCTAAATCCTGATTTTTTAGACAGGGTACTATTCACGGATGATAAATTAACCGATTATGATGCGGTCATAGCCACGGGAAGTAACAACACAGCTCGTTACTTTGAATATTATTTTGGCAAAAAGCCCAATATTATACGTAAAAATCGAAATTCTATAGGTGTCTTATCTGGGAAGGAATCAGAAAAGGAGCTGGCAGCATTAGGCGAGGATATTTTTAGATACTATGGTCTAGGCTGCAGAAGTGTGTCTAAATTATTTGTACCCAAAGGCTATGATTTTGATCAGTTCTTTAACGCTATGTATCCCTATAAAGAAATCATTCATCAAAATAAATATGCCAACAATTACGATTATAATAAGGCTGTTTATTTAATGAGTGAGTTTAAGATTCTGGATAACGGGTTTCTGATGTTAAAAAATGATGAAAGCTACGCCTCCCCTATTGCTACTATTTTTTATGAAGAATATGACACGATTGCATCTGTAAAAGAAAAATTAGCTGCCAAAAAAGATGCTATACAATGTATGGTTTCCAAGGGATTCTTTCCTAATGAAATTGCTTTTGGCAAAACCCAAACACCAGAATTATGGGATTATGCAGATGGTGTGGATACTGTTGAATTCCTGTTAAAAACATCCTAGAATTAATTAAATTCAACAGGGCACATTAGTTGAAAAATTCTGACCTTTGCCTTTGCAAAATCAAGGAGAGAAATATGCCATTTTAATTCTTAAACACCGAAAAGAATTTTTATGCAAATCACATCTATCAGCCAGCAGGCTTGTAATTAAAAGTAAACAAATGAAAAAGCATAATTTTAGTGCAGGTCCATGCATATTACCAAAGGATGTTTTATTGAAAGCTTCGGAAGCAGTAATGGATTTTAATGGTTCAGGGCTTTCATTAATAGAAATTTCTCACCGTAGCAAGGATTTTGTTGCAGTTATGGAAAAAGCTAGATCCTTGGCCTTGGAACTATTGAACTTGGAAGGCAAAGGCTACCAAGCACTCTTCTTGCATGGTGGCGCCAGCTTGGAGTTCCTAATGGTTGCTTACAATCTTTTAGAGAAAAAGGCAGGATATCTAAACACAGGGACATGGAGCGACAAAGCACTTAAAGAGGCTAAACTTTTTGGGGAGGTCGTTGAAGTAGGCTCCTCTAAGGATGAAAACTTCAATTATATTCCAAAAGGGTACAATGTTCCCAAAGGTTTGGACTATTTGCACCTCACCTCCAATAATACCATTTTTGGTACGCAATTCAAAAAATTTCCAGTTACAGATTCCCCATTGGTATGCGACATGAGTTCTGATATTTTTTCAAGGGTGTTGGATTTTTCTCAATTTGATTTGATATATGCTGGTGCTCAAAAGAATATGGGACCCGCTGGCACCACGCTTGTAGTCGTAAAAGAAGATATACTTGGTAAGGTATCCAGAAAAATTCCGTCAATGTTGGATTATCAGGTTCACATAAATAAAGAAAGCATGTTTAATACTCCTGCCGTTTTCCCAGTGTATACATCTATGTTAACACTAGAATGGTTAAAAGATTTAGGCGGAATTGAAGCTATTGAAAAAATCAACAAAAAGAAAGCTCGCTTATTGTATTCAGAAATTGATTTGAACCCAGTCTTTGACGGTTACGCAAATAAGGATGACCGTTCTTCAATGAACGCAACTTTCAGTATAACGGAAGAAGGTCTTAAAGACACTTTTGATACTATGTTGAAAGAAGCAGGGATTAATGGTTTAAATGGTCACAGATCTGTTGGAGGTTATAGAGCAAGCATGTATAATGCCCTATCACTAAACAGTGTTGGTGTTTTGGTTGACATAATGAGCGAAATGGAACGAAAAGCATAAGTATGAAAATATTAGCGAACGATGGGATATCCGAATCGGGTATAAAAACTCTCGAGAAATCAGGTTTTGAAGTACTTACCACAAATGTTGCGCAACAGCAATTGGTGCGCTTTATAAATGAACAAAACGTCACTGGCCTTTTGGTAAGAAGCGCAACCCAAGTAGGAAAGGATGTTATAGATGGTTGCCAAAGCTTAAAACTAATAGGTCGTGGAGGTGTTGGCATGGACAATATTGATATTGCGTATGCAAAGCAGAAAGGTTTACATGTAATTAATACACCTGGTGCCTCTTCAGAATCAGTAGCCGAATTGGTATTTGCTCACTTATATGGTGGGGTGCGTTTTTTGTATGATTCAAATAGAAATATGCCCTTGGAGGGCGATAGCAACTTTAAGCAATTAAAAAAAGCCTATTCTAAAGGAACCGAACTCAGGGGAAAAACCCTTGGGATTATTGGTTTCGGAAAAATTGGGCAGGCCACTGCAAGAATTGCTCTAGGTGTGGGTATGAACGTGATTTATCATGACCACAACCTCGTTGAATGTGATTTGACCTTATCTTTTTTTGATCAACAAGAACTTACATTTCATTTAACCTCCAGTACTAAAGATGCCGTTTTAACTACCGCAGATTTTATAAGTATCCATGTTCCAATTCAAAAAAACTACGTTATCGGCAAGTCAGAATTTGCCCAAATGAAGGAAGGTGTTGGCATCGTAAATACCTCCCGAGGTGGTGTTTTAGATGAAGTAGCCTTAATAGATGCCATGAAAAACCATCAAGTAGCTTTCGCGGGGTTAGATGTTTTTGAATCGGAACCTAAACCGGAGATACGAATTTTAATGCACCCAAATATTTCACTAAGTCCTCATATTGGTGCTGCTACTTTAGAAGCACAGCAGCGCATTGGTGTAGAACTTGCCAATCAGGTAAAAGAGCTCTTAAAATAGATTGATTCAGTATTATTTTTCAAAAGTCTTTTTGTACATTGCTACAAACATTAAATTAACTATACATGTCAGGATTATTAGATTTATTAAACAGCCCAATGGGCAAACAATTAATAAGTGGCGTTGCAGGACAAACTGGCCAGCCAGAAGGCAAAACTTCAGATGTACTTAGCATGGCTATGCCTTTGTTGTTAGGTGCAATGAAAAAAAATGTTTCTTCGCCCGAAGGTGCCGCAGGTCTTATGAGTGCGCTATCAGGAAAACATAACGGTGGTATTTTAAATGACCTTGGAAGTCTTTTCGGAGGTGGTGTTGACGATTCTGTAATGCAGGATGGTGCAGGTATACTTGGTCATGTATTTGGCAACAAACAACCACAAGTAGAGAATGCGCTAAGTCAAAAATCTGGATTGGATGCAGGCTCAATTGCACAGATTCTTAAAATAGCTGCACCGATTGTGATGGGCTATATAGGAAAGCAGACTGCACAAAGTAATGTTAGCGATTCTAGCGGAATGAACGCCTTATTGGGTGGTATGTTAGGTGGTCAACCTCAAGAAAATCAAAGTTTGATTACGACCTTATTAGATGCTGATGGAGACGGAAGCATTTTGGATGATGTTGCCGGAATGGTTATGGGTGGTAGTAAACAAAAAGGCGGTTTAGCTGGGTTACTTGGTGGATTGTTTGGTAAATAAATTTATTAACTCTTTTTAACAAAAGCCGTTTGTACTCACAAACGGCTTTTTTTGTATCTTGCTTACATGAAAAAGAAAATAAAAGTTAAAAATTTATTGGTTCTCTTTACTTGTAGCATTACTCTAGCATTGCTTTCTAGTTGTGGAACCTCAAAAGAAGTATTATCCATATCGGAAGAGGAAAAACTAGCATTTGCAGCAGAAGATGACGAGCCTGTCATAATCGCCAATGAAGATGTAGAGTATGAAATTACGATTATAGATCCTGGTTTTTACACCTGGCTTAAATCTGTTGCAAAACCAGAGGGCTACTATTCCCAAGGTTTCTTAGAGAATAGAAACATGCTTATGGTCTTAGAGTGGAACCAAAGAGCCATCCAGCCAAATCGGTTTAATCCTGACCTTTATTTAATGCAGATAGACTATAAAAATGGTATTGATTATGGGTACGATGTAAATTATAAAATGTATAATTATTTTATTTTTTTCCAACGAAAGTATAATCAGCGTCTAGGTGCTTTTGTTCCTCGGATATAAAAAGTATTTTTGTTGCTTCTAAGGAGCTATGAAAAAACTAAAGGACCGTTGGGGGATTATAAGTAACTGGCAAGTATTAATAATATGCGTTGTTTTTGCAATAACGGGTTCCTCATCGGTATATATCGCCAAACCATTTTTAGCTTGGGTAGGCATGGACAAAAGTAATTTTCCCGATGCTTGGTGGGCTCAGACTGGCTATTGGATGCTGCGTATTTTACTTATTTTCCCTTTCTACCAGATTTTATTGGTTGTGTTTGGTTGGCTATTCGGTCAGTTCAAATTCTTTTGGGCATTTGAGAAGAAAATGTTGGGTAGAATTGGATTGGAATTTTTATTTAACAAAAAGAGTTAGTATTTCCTTAACAAAAAACATTGTTTCATTGTTTATTTTCGTGATGTGAAAAGAACAGTTTTTTCTAATAGTATAGCGTTTTTGCTGTTTATCTTGATGGTTTTCAAGGTATCATCATTTCATGTGTATTCCCATCAAGATACTACTGCAGAGGACATTGAAAACTGTGCCGTCTGCGCGTTAGCAATAGAAAATCACAATGCAGAATTTGTATTTTGTACACCGCAGACCATTAAAGTTCCTTTTTTAAGTAGCAATACAACTAAGCAAACTACCATATGTAAGGTAGTTGTTTCTTCTTCTTTAGTACGTTTTAGTCTCTTTGGCAGACCTCCGCCAAACCTGGTTTAGCATTCAGAACTAAACTATTTATGGTTCATTTTAGTAATGAGCCACCATAAGCGTAACATCCATATAATGAAATATAGTAGTATACTATTGGTTATCTGCCTTTGGGGCGGTACTAGTATAGCACAGGATTGCAAATCCATTCTTTTAGGAGAAATTATAGATTTCCACGATAATACGCCCTTGGCCGGGGCAACCGTTAGTCTAAGTGGGAAAGTGCTTACTACCTTATCCAATAAGGAAGGAAAATTTAGGTTTGAGCACTTATGTGACGGGGTTTTGGAACTGGAGGTTTCTCATCCAGAATGTACATCAAAATTCGTCACGCTAACAATACAAGGGGATACGTATAAGAAGATATTATTAGAACACCATCTGGAGGAACTTGAGGAAGTACAGGTTACGGGGACTGTTCCTAACAACACAAAATCTTCTCAGGAAGAACGATTAAGTCTAAATGAGCTGGAGAAGTATAGCGGCAGTAGTTTGGGAGATGCCTTAAAAAGTTTAAATGGTGTTTCCTCATTGAATACAGGTGCTAACATTGTAAAGCCGGTTATTCAAGGACTCATGGGAAGCAGGGTTTTAATTTTGAACAATAATGTTCGAATGCAGGATATGGAATGGGGAGAAGAACATGCCCCAAATGTAGATATTAATACAAACCAGGATATTAGTGTGGTTAAGGGAGCGGCAGCATTGGAATATGGCGGTGATGCCATTGGCGGTGTAATTATTATGAATCCTTTACCTATTATTAGAACCGATTCTCTTTTTGGAAAAACCCAAACCAACTTGTCTTCTAACGGTCGTGGGGGCAACATCACAACAACGTTGACCAAATCTTATAATTCAGGTCTTTATATAAAAGGCCAAGGTTCTTTTAAAATACTTGGCGACTTAGAAGCACCGGACTATCTCCTTTCTAATACGGGAATAAAAGAAAAGGGAGTTGCCTTCTCTGTTGGTAAGCGGGAGTTTATTCAAGGTTGGGAAGTCTATTATTCTTATTTTGATTCGAATATTGGTATTTTAAGGGCTTCACATATTGGAAATGTAGATGATTTAATAGCGTCCATAAACAGTCAGCAGCCCAACATTATCAATAATTTTAGTTACGACATAGACAACCCCAATCAAGAAGTAACGCACCATCTAGGAAAACTAAACTACTACAGGCGATTTGAAGGTTTGGGCAAATGGACCGTACAGTATGATTTTCAAAAGAACAGACGTTTTGAATACGATGTGCGAGTAGGAGCTGATGCGGATAAAGCCGCATTGGATTTGAGTCTCACCACACATTCTATCACTACAAATTTTCAGTTCGATTCAAAAGAAGGACTAGCCGTTAAAACCGGGCTGCTAGGAAGATATCAGAATAATTTTGCAAATCCAGATACGGGTGTAAGAAGATTGATTCCTGATTATTATAAGTATGATTTTGGGATTTTTTCGGTGGCCGAATATCAACTTGGTGGCAATATGATTTTGGATGCTGGTTTTAGATATGATTTCTCTCGAATCGATGCTAAAAAATTCTATAGGACTTCTCGTTGGGAAGAACGCGGTTATGATGAAGATTTTGCAGATATAGTCATCGAAGACCTAGGAACGCAATTGCTTACCAATCCTGTTTTTGACTTCCATAATATATCCGCTACAGCAGGCTTTCAATATAATTTTGGAAAAGAGACCCAACTGCGCTTTAATTATAGCTTGGCACAGCGAGCACCGAATCCGTCTGAACTTTTTAGTGACGGACTGCACCATTCTGCCGCTAGAATAGAGCTTGGCGATTTAAGAATAAAGAGTGAAATAGCGAATAAGGTATCCTTATCGATAGAAAAAAATAGCCCAAAATGGGGGTATTCGGTTGCGCCGTACTTTAATGCTATTAATGATTTTATTATTCTGGAGCCGACCGGGGTAGAATTTACTATTAGAGGTGCATTCCCTGTTTGGGTCTATAGGCAGACCAATGCAAGACTTTTTGGTGTGGATGCATCTGTATATAACAATTGGACTCCTAAAATAAGAACAGATCATAAATTTTCTTGGGTTCAGGGAACAGATGTTAGTACCGATATTCCGATAATAAACATCCCTCCGGCAAATTTCAATAACAGTATTTCGTATCAAAATTCGAAATGGCAGCATTTGGTGGTTAGTTTGGAAAGTATGTATGTCTTTGAACAGAAAAGGTTTCCGCCCAACATCTTAGTATTCTCCCCAGAGCAACAGCAAGAGGTGGAACTAGCTATTAATACCCCACCACCAGACTATCATTTATTGACCTTAGATGCTGAAACAGCATATTCTATTCGGCATAAAAACGATTTACAAGTTGGTCTTCGGGTAACCAACCTATTAAATACCTCATATCGCGATTACTTAAACCGCCTCCGTTATTTCGTGGACGATTTAGGTCGAAATATTAGCTTACGTTTTATCTATAACTATTAATTCAAATTCTAAAAAAATGAAAACAATTGCACTAGAACACAAAAAGACAAAAATTAGAGCTATCGTAGCACTATTAAGCTTAGGAATGATCATACTTTCCTGTTCTAATGATGATGACCCAGATCCTGTAGACGAAGAAGAAGTAATTACCACCATGAACATTACGCTTACCTCTGGTACTAGTATCATTACCTTACAATCGATAGATTTGGATGCGGACGGCCCCAACCCCCCAGAAGTATCTATTTCGGGTAATTTGATAGCGAATACAGTATATGCAGGTACTGTGCAGTTATTAAATGAAACAGAGACGCCTGCCGATAACATTACCTTAGAAGTCGCCGAAGAAGATGATGAACATCAGTTTTTCTATACTGTTACTGGTGCATTAAGCGGACTAGATTATGATGATGAGGACGAAAACGGTGACCCTGTTGGACTATTGTTCAACTTAACTACTGGCGATGCTGGAAGCGGAACGTTGCAAGTGACTTTGCGTCACGAGCCTAAAAAGCCCAACGATGGAACTTTAGTTGACGCCGGTGGAGAAACTGATATTGCACAAAGCTTTTCTGTTGTAGTTGAATAATATTTTTAGTTATCCTTCGGTTTTGGTTTTCCAAGGCCGAAGGATATTTGCTTCCAAAACCCGTCTGGAATCTCTTCATCTCCTTTAAAGCCTAAGGGAACTGTACCACTATCCTCTGGAACATAGTCCGTTTTAAAAATATAGTCCCAAAGACTTAAACTAATTCCAAAGTTAACTCCAAATTTTCCTTCGGGCATTTCGTATGCATGGTGATATAAGTGCATAATTGGATTGTTAAGGATATATTTTAAAGGACCCCAGGAAATTTTAATATTGGAATGGTTCAAGTGTCCTATGGTGATGGCGATAAAATGAACAATATAAGCTTGTTCTGGTTCAAAACCTCCCAACACCATAACGGCAATTGTTTTTAAAGGTTTATAGAAAATGTTTTCCATCCAGTGGTAACGAAGGTGTGCAGCAAATCCCATTTCCTTTACACTATGATGAATCTTATGAAATTGCCATAAAAACCGGTATTTATGCAATAATATATGGGTAAACCATTGTACGAAATCTAACAATAGAAAGAATATCAATAATTGTGACCACTCCGGTAATGTAGAGATTGGAAGTACGGAGAAGGAATCTAGCTGTATCCCCATATGCTTAAAAACAACTGCTAGAATCTTGTAAAAACCACTAATAACAATGCTAAAAATGAAAAAATTAAAAAACATATAAAACCCATCCAACCAAAAATCTTTTCGGAATATGGATTGGTTCTTACGCCAAGGGAATAGAATCTCTAATCCCCAAACCACAAGCGAGATTAGTATTAATCCCCAAAAGTAGTTGGTGTACCAGGGAACTTCAAAGAGGATAGACTTCCATGTCCACTGCAGGCTTCCATTAAAAGCAGAACTAAAAACATCCCAAAGTGTTTTCATTATGGATTATTGAATTTATTATACCACCTAAAGTGATGAACTCCTACGTTATTTTTAAATAAATATGTGTGTATAACATTTCTATAGCTATTCAAAAAGTACTACAGTTTTACGCTGTTTTTTAATTGCTCATTAGACCGATTACAACCAAAATTTACATTGAAAATCAAATAGTTATACCTCAATGGTTTTTTCGATTTTACTTCCTTTAAAAATATAGGTGTACAACCACATAAGAGTAAAACTTGGTATGATATCCAATCCTGGAATAATTTCTTCTATGAATACTATCAACCCTGCCGCTTGTCCAATTTTTCCCTTGTACATCCTAGTCATTAACCAACCTGCCAATGGAGCCCACAAGATGTCTGAAAAATCCCCTACAAAAGGAATCGCAAATGATAGCATTCCTATACCATCAAAAAGAAGTCCTAGAAATAGATGTTTGTACTTTTTGTCTTTCGTTTTTGACATATTCTTAAGTTAATAATCCAATTTAAGGATTACAACAAAGATGCCAAAAAAGAATTAACCAAGTTTTTATGTTTTTAACAATAGGTTCGTTTAAAAACTATGAAAGCTTTGAACTTATCAATTTTAAAAACTCGTTTCGTGTTTCAATCTTTTCAAATTGTCCTCTAAAACCAGATGTGGTGGTAACCGAATTTTGTTTTTGTACACCACGCATCATCATACACATGTGCGAAGCTTCAATAACAACGGCCACACCTTTAGGTTGGAGCGTATCGTTGATACATTCCAGGATATCATGGGTAAGGCGCTCCTGAACCTGAAGTCTGCGAGCAAAAACATCAACTACACGAGGTATCTTGCTTAAACCTACAATATGTCCGTTTGGGATATACGCAATATGCGCCTTCCCAAAAAATGGTAACATATGATGCTCACACAAGGAATACAACTCAATATCTTTTATGATGACCATATCATCATAGTCCTCTTTAAACATGGCTCCTTTTAATATCTCAACGGGATCTTGCTTGTAGCCTTGCGTTAAAAACAACATAGCTTTTGCAGCTCTTTCCGGAGTTTTCACCAAACCCTCTCGAGAAACATCCTCTCCTATCTCATCTATTATAGAGGAATATCTACTTTTAACCTCGTCCGTAATCTCTAAATTATACTCTTCTAAGTTTCTATATGGGGACATAAAATTTGTTTATTAAATTCTCTAATACTTTAAACAAAGTTAGCTGTTTATTCTAGAAAAGTACCATAATTTAAATAAATAAGGTGTTAAAATTCACCGCCAATTATCTTACTCAAATCATGGGGAAGCAAAAACCGAGATAACCTTAGACTTCTCCAAAAAGTCCCCTAATAAGAATTGAGCTACATCCGATTATTTTGCCATGTCCGCCCCAATGCCTAATTTCACTAGCTATTTGAAAGAGGATGATAAAAGCGACAAACATACATAAGTATTACGGGGACCTAGAGGTACTTAAAGGAGTAGATTTACATATTAAAAAAGGAGAAATAGTGTCGATAGTGGGGCCATCAGGAGCAGGAAAAACTACGCTTTTACAAATTTTGGGAACCTTAGATGAACTTTCTAACAAAAAGGAAGGAACCCTTCTCGTTAACGATACAGAAATTACCAAATTGAAAGATAAAGCCTTGGCTAAATTTCGAAATGAACATATTGGTTTTATCTTTCAGTTTCATCAATTACTGCCAGAATTTACTGCCTTGGAAAATGTATGCTTACCTGCTTTTATTAAGAAAACTACTAAGCCCGTTGCAGAGAAACGAGCGAAAGAGCTTTTAGACTTCCTAGGATTATCGCAAAGATATGAGCACAAACCAGCAGAGCTTTCTGGTGGTGAACAGCAGCGCGTAGCCGTGGCCCGTGCACTAATCAATAATCCTGCTATCATTTTCGCAGATGAGCCCAGCGGAAATCTGGATTCTGAAAGTGCAGACAATCTACACAAACTTTTTTTTGAGTTGCGCGAGAAATTTGGACAGACCTTTGTGATAGTAACCCATAATAAAGAGCTTGCCGAAATGGCAGATAGAAAACTTACTATGGTAGATGGAAAAATTGTGAACAAGGTGACTGTTTCTGCCTAAAAAACCCAATGTATATGTTAAAAGAAGTTTGGGGGTTTTTCAAATATCCAACGAATATACAGTTACAACCCAGTACTGCTGAGAAAAAACAGATGTTTACTTGGCTCCTACTCCTAGCAGTTTCTTTTAGTATATTTTTTGGTATTTTTATTGAAGGAATATCCTATTTGTTCAACTTGGATTTTGGATCACACGCAGCGGAGGAACTATTTAATGAATTTTCTACTCTAGCTATTTTTGTGTTGGCGGTGATTTTTGCACCCGTTATTGAAGAATTGTTGTTCAGAGGACCTTTAACACTATTCAAGAATCCTATATACTTCAAATATGCATTTTATAGTTCTATACTTCTCTTTGGAATTATCCATATTACCAATTTTGAAAATATTAACGGTCAATATTGGGCAGTACCAGTGCTAGTGCTACCTCAACTTTGTGCCGGTGTATTTTTTGGTTTTATTCGCGTAAAACTAGGCTTGCTCTGGTCTATGCTATTACATGCTGCCCACAATCTGGTTCTCATAGGACCAGTGATAATTCTAAAATTATTAGATATTCCATTGGAATGAAAAAAAGCGAGCTTAAAGATTTTCTAGACGCCAAAGTGGTACAGTACAACCAACCCATTTTTCTAGAAAGCGATCCTATTAAAATTCCACATCAATTCAAAAATAAAGAGGATATAGAAATTAGCGCTTTTCTTACGGCCACCATAGCTTGGGGAAACCGAAAAAGCATTATAAACAATGCACAACGTTTGGTAGATATCATGGACCAAAGTCCGTACGATTTTGTCATAAATCATACCGATACGGACATCGAAAAATTATTGAATTTTGTCCACCGTACTTTTAATGCTTTTGATGCAAACTACTTTATCAAAAGCTTACAAAACATATATACTGTTCATAATGGTCTTGAAGCTGTTTTTACCAAATACCAAGCAAAAGATTCGCTACAACCTACCATCTCTAAGTTCAAGGAAATATTTTTTGAGCTGCCTCATGAACCGAGAACCACCAAGCATGTTTCAGACCCTATAAAGGGCTCTGCCGCCAAACGGATAAATATGTTTTTGAGATGGATGATACGAGATGCAGGTACCCATGTAGATTTTGGTTTGTGGAAAGACGTTCCCGCATCCAAGCTATCCTGCCCTTTAGATGTGCATTCCGGTAATGTTGCCCGAAAATTGAACTTATTGAAGCGAAAACAGAACGATGCCAAAGCAGTATTTGAATTGGATTCAGAACTTAGAAAATTAGACCCCCTAGACCCTGTTAAATATGATTTTGCACTTTTCGGCTTGGGTGTTTTTGAAAAGTTTTAAACTATTGTAAATACGAATAGGTTTTGGTTCTTTAGCTATGGTAATCACAACGTAAAACAAGGACCTTACCATTACTTTTAGATTACAATACCCATATTACCCAAATCCAATAGCTGTTTTTGGCCATTTTTAGCAATTGATTTATAAATTGCTTCAACTATAATCATATCCCTTTTTCCCATTTCCCCTGGTGCCACGTTTTTTGAATCCCATAGAATATGTTTGGAAAAATCATCCATTTGTAACGCCTGCTGGCTTTGATGCCTAAATTTAATTTCTTTGCCCTTGGAGGTCCTTCCGCTAATAGGGCCATAACTGTGAGCAGGGTCAAGTTCAAACCAACCTTTTTCACACGATACTTTTAATTTATTACCATTGGCGTTATGTGAGGTCATCATGTGACCAACCTCTCCGTTCGCGAATTCAAACTGCGCAGTAATGGTTTCGTCCGTGTTCTTAAAATAGGCTGGACGTGTACTAAACTCTTGTGCACTTACGCTTATGGGATTACTACCTGTACCATAAATTGAAGTTTGTATGGAATAAACGCCCATGTTCATCAATGCTCCTCCCCCAGACAGAGCTTTGTTCAATCGCCATTGGTTAGGGTTCCCTTTAGATATATATGCTGCATCCGAAGAAACGAAGGTAACAGCTCCAAAAGTCTTTTCGCGTACATATTTTTTTACTTCCTTAGTATAGGGGTCGGATTGCATACGATAACCAACACCGAGTTTTACATTGTTCTGCTGACACGCATTAATGATAGCTTCACACTCCAAAACACTTATGGCCATGGGTTTTTCACAGATGACATGCTTTCCTGCCTTTGCTGCTCTAATGCAAAAATCGGCATGCATACTATTAGGCAATACCACATATACAATATCAATTTTCGCATTATCTAAAATCGTATCAAAATTTTCATAGGTATAGACGCAATCATCAGATAGCCCGTATGCATCCTTCCAAATCAACTCTTTTTCCTTAGTACCGGTAACAACTCCCGCAAGGTAACAATGCTCTGTTGCTAATAAGGAAGGTCCTAACTGATGCGTACTATAACTCCCAAGGCCAACAAGAGCCACGCCAAGTCTTTTTTGTGCTACCCTAGTTTGTCCAAAAGTGGAATATGCTGGGTTTATAAGAGTGGTTGCGACCAGACCTTTTCCTAGCGCTTTTGTAAAGTTTCTTCTTGTTAGTTTTTTCATTTCCAAACGTATCAATTATGGAGACCTAAAGATAGAAATTATCTAGACCAAAAATAGTGTCTGGACTAAGTGGTAATGTATCAAAAAATACCTATTTTTAAAATTGATTAATTCAAAACAAACCATGAGAACACAGTATACATTAGTACTTCTATTGCTTGCAACGATTAGCGGTTTTTCTCAAAGCAGAAAATTACCTATAGATACCGTGGTGACCACCCAACACAGCGTTACCATTAACGGTGCAGCTATTAATTATACTGCGCAAACAGGCACACAGCCAGTTTGGGACGAAAACGGTGAACCAACGGCTGCATTGCACTACACGTATTACACCAGGAACAATGTTAAGGATCGTGCTTCTAGGCCGTTACTAATTTCATTTAATGGAGGTCCAGGTTCTGCTTCTGTTTGGATGCACTTAGCCTACACTGGGCCAAGAGTCTTAAAAATAGATGATGAAGGTTATCCAATACAACCTTATGGCATAAAAGAGAATCCCTTTTCCGTATTGGACGTTACCGATATTGTGTATGTAAATCCTGCTAATACAGGGTATTCACGTACGATTTCAGAAACAGATAAAGAAGTAGATCGTTCTAAATTTTTTGGCATTAATGCTGATATAAAATATTTGGCAGAATGGTTAAACACGTTCGTAACAAGAAATAACCGTTGGCGTTCCCCAAAATATATTATTGGAGAAAGTTATGGAGGAACTAGGGTAATGGGGCTTTCATTAGCTTTACAAGACCAACAGTGGATGTACCTCAACGGCGTTATAATGGTGTCTCCTGCTGATTATAAGGTGATACGGGAAGATGGTCCTGTTTCCCAAGCGTTAAACCTACCTTATTACACAGCTGCTGCTTGGCATCACAAAGCCTTGCCCTCTGCTTTACAACAAAAAGATCTTTTAGAAGTATTGCCAGAATCCGAGGCATACACAATTAACACATTGATACCGGCAATCGCCAAGGGTGGATTTATCTCCGAAGAAGAAAAAATCAGTGTTGCTAAAAAGGTAGCCTATTATTCTGGTATTTCGGAAGAAGAGATACTAGACCAGAATTTGGTACTCCCCACTTCCTATTTCTGGAAAAATTTATTAAAAGATAAAGGTGCCTATACCATTGGAAGATTAGATTCTAGGTATTTAGGTATCGATAGGCAAAAATCAGGGACACGTCCAGACTATAATTCTGAGCTAACTTCATGGTTACATAGTTTTACCCCAGCTATTAATTACTATTTGCAAGAAGAACTGAAGTTTAAAACGGATATTAAGTACAATATGTTCGGCCCTGTACACCCATGGAACAATGAAAATGATACTACAAGAGATGATTTAAGACAGGCCATGGCACAAAATCCGTATTTAAACGTACTGGTGCAGTCCGGATATTATGATGGCGCAACTACGTATTTCAATGCTAAGTATACCATGTGGCAAGTAGACCCAAGTGGTAGAATGAAAGATCGTTTTAATTTTAAGGGATACCGTTCGGGACATATGATGTATCTGCGAAGGGAAGATTTGAAGAATGCTAACGATGATATTAGGAAATTTATTTCTAAAACTTTAGCAAATGGTAAAAGCGCGAAATATTAAATAACTAAGGAATACTTAGGCGTACTCGGCTAGAAATACCTAGTAGCGTTAAGGGTTCTTTATCATTTAGCGAAAATAGCGCAGCAGGCGCGATGTACTTTTTTTGGCCAACAGCCTGTCTAAAAAGTTCATCGCGCTTTCTTTTCTTACGTTGTTTGAAAATATCAATCGTTACTCCTACCGAAGCTCCTCCTAAAACGGTAGCTAATAAATCTCCATTGTCCCAACCATCATATTGGTTGCTGTCTATCGCTTCCTTTGCTAATCCAATCAGTAAACTTCCCCCTACCGCACCCACAAAAGTCCAAGCTCTGTTTCCTTTAGAAATTTGAGAGGCAACTCCAGCTCCCACCATACCATAAAGACTACCTCCTAAAAAATGAAGCGCTTTATCCTGTTCTATTTGAGTATAGGATTTTGTGACAATGAACAATAAAATTAGTAGTAAAGGAATTTTGCGTTTCATGGCTGTAAATGTATTAAATCAATCTTTAAAGGTAATAGTATCAAAATGAAAATAAATTTGAGTAAAAAAATTCAAAATATACTATCTTGGACTCTTAATATTTTTTAAATGGATATAAAGAGTTTTTTTAAATCACTTAAATTTCTTCATTTGGCTCTTGTTTTTGGTCTTTCTTTATTTTTAATAATTGCCATTGTACAAGGTACTAGTTTTAATACTGATTTAAACACCAACAGTACATTACTCTATCTGGTTCCCATTTTTGCCTTACTAGGGTATTTTGGTAGTCAAGTGATTTTTAAAAAAATGCTATCAAGTGTTCAGCTATCGGATTCCTTTGAGACTAAATTAAAAAAATTTCAATCCGCATCCCATATTAAATATATATTGATAGAAGCTCCTGCTTTTTTAGGATTATTTGTTTATTATGCTTCGGGAAACGCCTTGCCTTTAGTTATTTCGGGGTGTTTATTAGCCTATCTATTTGTGCAAAAACCTACCAAAGAAAAAGTACTAAATAGCCTGCCTTTTAATTCGGAAGAAAAAAAGGCCTTAATTTTAAAATAAAATAACGGTATGATACAAAAAACTCTTTTGATAGTGAGTTTGCTAGCCACGCTATTTGGCACTCAAAACATAGTTTCACAGGAAGCTACACAAGATTGGGCAAATTTAAAGCACTTTCAAGAAGCCAACGCCTTGGTAAACACTTCCGAACCAGACCAAAACCGTATTATTTTCATGGGAAATTCTATAACCATAGGCTGGCTAAATGCAAGACCCGAATTTTTTAAGGAAAAACCATATATCAACAGAGGTATAAGTGGACAAACCACACCACAAATGCTCATACGTTTTAGGCAAGATGTTATTAATTTAAAGCCTAAAGTTGTAATTATTTTGGCCGGAACGAATGATATTGCTGGGAATACGGGTCCTTCAACCATAGAAATGATTGCGGATAATATTAAAAATATGGCCGAGTTGGCTCATGCCCATAACATTAAAGTCGTTTTATCCTCTACCCTGCCGGTCTATGACTATCCTTGGCGACCTGGTCTGGAACCTGCCGAAAAGATTATAAAGCTGAACGATTTCTTAGAAGCATACGCGTTAGAAAAAGGACATATTTACTTAGATTATTTTTCTGCAATGGTAGATGACCGCAATGGGCTTCCTAAAAAATATGCTGGTGATGAAGTACACCCAACCGTTGCTGGCTACAAAGTGATGGAACCTTTGGCAGAAGCTGCAATAGCCAAAGCCTTAAAATAGTATAGTTAAAAAAGGTAAGGCGAAAATTAGTTGATGAAAGTACCTTGAACCTATACGTAAATACTTTTGATTTTAACCTTGATATTGAATATGTTACATGTAAGTTTATAGCTGTTTAATGCAAAAAACCACCTATACATGCTATGGAGTTCCATTTGTTAATTTTGATGAAACTATACTTTTAGGGATAAAGTAAAGGGAAATATTTTCCTTGCATCTTTTCCCCTTTTTTAACAGGTGGCACTCCTCTTAATAATTCATCATTGGTATTACTTACGGTACCATCTGCAAATGCATTAAGGACGAATGCCCTCCTTGGTCTATTAGATTTATTTTCATAGGAGCCATGAACCAATAATGGGTGATGAAAAGAACCATAGCCCTTTTTTAATTCTATGGGAACGGGTTTAAATTCCTTTTTTTGCTCATCGGTTAAATAGTTTAAAATTCCATCCATATCTCCCGCAAGCTGTGGCGCTTCTAGTAATCCCCATTTGTGACTTTTAGGAATGTATTGTAGACAGCCATTTTCTGCGGTAGCATCGTCTAAACCTGTCCAACAGGTTAAATGTTGCATAGCAATAGTACGGGTCCAATAGGAATAGTCCTGATGCCATGCCACTACCCCACCATGTTCCGCAGGTTTATAAAATAGTTGATCGTGCCAAAAACGCACGGCTTTATTTTCCAATAACTGGTGGGCTGCCATAACAAAAGCAGGATTCCATAGGATATCATGAAAGCCATTTGTGATTCTCCAATGTCCTAAAGAATGAAATAAAATAGTATCAGAATTTCCAGATTCGTTACTGTGAAATTCATAAAAAAGAGAATTACCGGGATGGTTAGGCGCAATAAGTTCTTCCAATTCCCGTCGTAATTGATCTATCACTTCCGTATCCAACAGTTTAATTCCGGAAACATACCCAAATTCATGAAAGTGTTGTACTTGCTCTTTGCTTAAGCGATACGGCTCCCATTCCTCTTGGGTGGTGGGCCATGTGAATAATTCGGAAACCAATCCGTGAACGTCCGCTAAATCTTTAATCATTGCCTTTACTATTAACTTAAGTTCTTAAAAATAAGAAAAATTAGATCAGTAGATTAAGAAACACTAACATCCAATTATTTTCAAACGCTGCTGCTAGAAGATCTCTTTGTTATTACTTTACTAAGAACAAAGTACCAGCATTAGAATGTTTTCCTTTTGCATTATTAAAAAGACTAGCATTTGGCAAAAAACTAAAGGAAATGGTAAAAATATTTTTCACTTCTTATTCTTGTAATAGCTGTAAAGGAGACAATTTTAGTAATTCTTCATAAGGAAGCAATACACAAGGTTTCTTTTGATTATTTTTGACAAATTTTGAACACTACTAAAATGAAAAAAACCGTATTTATTCTTGCTGGGCTGGCGATGGCTTGTAATTCTTCACAAAAAACTATTGTTCCTCCTGCGGATAAGGATATCGTAAAAATAGCAAACCCGGAAACCTATGCCGAAACTATTACGGAGGCCGAACTAAAAGAGCATCTTTACACATACGCATCGGACGAGTTTGAAGGAAGAGAAACCGGAGAACCAGGCCAGAAAAAGGCAGTAGCCTATTTAAAAGCGGAATACGAAAATCTTAAAATTCCTGCTGCCCAGCAAAATGGGGAGTATTTCCAAAAAGTGGCGCTAGAAGTGGCTAAAATGCCAACAGGATCGCTAACCATCAACGGTACAGTATATGCTTTAGGAGAAGATTTTGTTAGTTTTAATGATGTTAACGCAGATTTTAATGAAATTATTTATGCTGGATATGGTATAGAAGAAGGAGAATATTCAGACTTCAAAAATATCGACATTACAGATAAATTGGTTTTAATAAAGAAGGGAGAGCCAAGAAATAGTGATGGCACGTATCTACTAACAGGTACCGAAAAACCTTCTAAATGGAGCGAGGGTTCCATGAATAGAGCTCAATTTGTCTTGGATAAGGGAGCTAAAGGTGTTATCATGTATGCTCCAATATTGTTTCCAAGAACATTGGCTTCTTATAACAGATCTAAAAACAGTTCCTCCAGAAGGATGAAGGTTAAAGGACTAAAGAAAAATAGTTTTAGTATTAGTATTAGTGATAAGATGGCACAGGATATTCTTCCGAATATCGAAAAAGATACTACCCCAAGGATATTAACCGGGTCGGTAGCTTCAAACATTAAAGGTAATGCGGAAGCGGTAGATTCGGAAAATGTAGTAGCGTTCATTAAGGGATCTACAAAACCTGATGAATACTTGGTCATTTCCTCTCATTTAGATCATATTGGCATAACTAATGACGGTCAAATAAACAACGGTGCAGATGATGACGGTTCTGGTTCCGTAGCCCTTTTAGAGATTGCAGAAGCTTTTAAAAAAGCAGCGGATGCAGGTGATGGACCAAAACGCTCTGTTGTCTTCCTTCATGTAACCGGAGAAGAAAAAGGGTTATTAGGTTCTCTTTATTATACGGACGTTGAGCCCGTATTTCCACTAGCCAAGACCGTTGCCAACTTGAATATTGATATGATAGGTAGAATTGATCCAAATAGAGAGGGTGAAAGAAACTATATTTATTTAATAGGGTCAGATAAATTGAGCACAGAATTACACGAACTGTCCGAAGCAGTAAATACTAAATATACCAATATTGAATTGGATTACACGTATAATGACGAAAACGACCCCAATCGTTTTTATTACCGTAGTGACCACTATAATTTCGCGAAAAACAACATTCCAATTATTTTCTATTTTAATGGTACTCATGATGATTATCACAGGCCAGGAGATACCCCTGACAAGATAAACTATGATTTACTGGAGAATAGAACCCGACTTGTTTTTTATACCGCTTGGGAAGTAGCCAACCGGGATAACCGTATTTCTGTAGATAAAGCAACAGAGTAGAAGGTTTACAAATCAAAAACCTATGAGCCTATTTTTAAAAAGATAGGCTTTTTTTATTGGCTTAAGAGTACAAAAAAAGTCCCAAGTAATTACTTGGGACTTTATGCCTCTTGGGGTGGAAGACCGGGTTCGAACCGGCGACCCTCGGTACCACAAACCGATGCTCTAACCAACTGAGCTACAACCACCATTTGTAAGCGTGGGCAAAGGTAATTTTTTTAAAATACTTATCAAAGTAAAAAGATGTAATTGCAACGGAATTTGTCATAAGTAACCTAATATGCTCCTATATTTATAACCATTGAAAAAGCATGCTGCCGAATACCAGTATATTACCTACTTATTTTATTTTTTGTTTTTTTTTATGGTGGCCATTACTCCCAAACAGGTTTTATAATCTTTTCTAAGAAGAAGTAGATTAGCACTAAACCACCCAGTGGTTTCACCCCTAAAAACACCTCTAAAATCCAATTATTGAATG
>CAZDOW010000018.1:0-50258 GCA_964507115.1 uncultured Maribacter sp. | reverse complement strand
TTTTTAGATAATTAAGACAATAACTTCGCGAGTTTCTATTTATTTAAAAATAGATTTGCTGTGCCAGTCTAAATGTGTTGGCATGCGCATCTACAATTGTTTTGATGTCTGGAGAGTAGCCACCTCCCATACTGCACTGCACAGGAATTTGAAGTTGATGGCAAGTTTGCAGAACAAAAGCATCGCGTTGTTTGCAGCCTTCAATGGTTAGTCCCAACGTGCCCAATTTATCGGTAGTAATCACATCTACGCCGCAGAGGTAAAAAATAAAATCCGGTCGTTGTTCCGCTATTAGTTTTGGTAATGTCTTTTTAAGAATAGATAAATATTCTAAATCTGTCGTGCCTTTTTCTAAGGGTATATCTAAATCTGATTGTTCCTTCTTAAACGGATAATTGGCCTTGCCATGCATAGAAAAGGTAAAAACCGATACATCTCTCTTAAATATTTCTGCTGTTCCGTTCCCTTGATGTACATCCAAATCTACAATTAGTATTTTTTTAGCTAAACCCTTGGCTTGGATATAGCGGGCTCCAATAGCTTGGTCGTTCAGCATACAAAACGCTTCTCCTCGATCGGTATACGCATGATGCGTGCCTCCGGCAATATTCATGGCTATACCATATTCCAAAGCAAACTCACACGCTTTCATAGTTCCATCAGCAATCATACGTTCGCGCTCTACCAAATCCTCCGTTAGTGGAAATCCTATTTTTCGAGCTTCTTTAGGCGCTATCTTAATATTTAAAAGATCATAAAAATATTCGGGGTCGTGAACCGCGACAATATATTTATCATTGGGAATTTCTGGTTCAAAAAAGTTTAAAGGCTTACAAGTGCCTTCATGAAGTAATTGCTTCGGTAATAAATCATATTTCAACATAGGAAAGCGATGACCTTGGGGCAGAGGGTGCTGGTAAATGGGATGGTAAGCTATTTTGAGCATATACTACAAAGATGAAAGTTCATGTGCGGATATGCAATACCTAGGTAGTCAATTTTTTGGCTACAAAAGTCAAATTTCAATAGCTGAGAATTAAGGGCTAAAGCACGTACTATTCAAAAATCGAGAATCAAAAATTCAATTTTACTAAAAAAATTGGAAGTGGAAACGTACCTACAGTATCTTTGTGCTATAATGAAGACTTCGATTACTAAGGACATAGTCCATTGCCAGAGATTATTACGTGATAATAAGTTAGTAGCCATACCTACGGAAACTGTTTATGGTCTTGCTGCAAATATTTTTAACGAGGATTCCATAAGGGAAGTTTTTGAAATGAAAGGGCGTCCGCTATTTAATCCCTTAATAGTTCACATACATAGTATGGGTCAACTTAGAGATTTGGCCAAGGACATACCACAAAAGGCAAAAATGTTGATGAATGAATTTTGGCCAGGTCCATTAACTTTGGTACTGCCCAAAACCGAAAAAGTTAGTCAATTGATTACGGCTGGCAAGACAACGGTTGCCGTACGAATGCCAAATCATCCTATAACCCGTAGGCTTTTGCAAGGATTAGACTTTCCTATAGCAGCACCCAGTGCCAATCCCTTTACAAAAGTAAGCCCCACCTCAGCAGAACATGTAGCCGCCTATTTTGGAGATGCTATTCCTGCTATTTTGGATGGTGGTCTCTGTGAAGTAGGCCTAGAATCTACTATCGTTGGTTTTGATGGTGAAAATCCTATTGTGTATAGAAAAGGAGGGATATCCATTGCGGATATAGAGAACTGTGTGGGTGAGTTAAGCTTACTTGTAAAGGAGGAACTTACACCTGTAGCCCCCGGGATGTTATTGAAGCACTACTCGCCCAACACCAAACTCATCATCAGTGATAATGTTAGCGAATCCGTTCAGGATAACCAAGAAAAAGCAATCGGTGTCCTTTCTTTTTACGAAAGTAATTTCCCAAATGTGAGGTGTATTAAAATCCTATCTGACACCAAGAATATGGGAGAAGCTGCCAAAAATTTATATGCTGCTTTACACGAATTAGACCGAATGCGTCTTGATTTAATTATCGCTCAACGATTTCCTGAAACAGGTCTAGGTATCAGTATCAACGATCGTTTGGAGCGGGCACAATCCTAATTGCCACACGCGTTAAAACGAAGTAAAAAATCTGTTGACTTGTTTCTCTGTCAACAGAAGGGGTTTTACTACTAAGGGCTTTTTGAAAAGCGAACAACTATTTTTTATGCATCGCTAATTGAATCCGTTTTCGGGGAATGTCTACGGTTAGTACTTTGGCTATAATTTGTTGATGTAAGTTTATATGGGCGCTTACATCTTTAACGAAGCCTTCCGCCAGGTTAGAAATATGGATGAGTCCACTTTCCTTTATACCAATATCCACAAAACAACCAAAGTTGGTAATGTTGTTGACTATTCCAGGTACTAATTGCCCTTCCCTAAGGTCTTCGATAGATCTAATGTTTTGATCAAATGTAAAAACCTTTGCTTTTTCGCGCCTATCCAATCCTGGTTTTTCCAACTCGGCCAAGATGTCTTCCAATGTAAGTACCCCTAAATCATCGGTGCAATAATTTTTCAGGTTTATTTCCTTTAAAAGCGACTTATTTCCTATTAGTTGAAATACATCCGACTTTTGGTCCTTTGCCATTTGTTTTACCACACTATAGCGTTCCGGGTGTACGGCCGAATCGTCTAGGGGATTATGCCCATCTTTAATTCGTAAAAAGCCTGCACCCTGTTCAAAGGCCTTGTTGCCCAATCTTGCCACGTGCTTTATATCACTACGTGAAGAAAAGGCACCATTTTCACTTCGGTGTGCCACTATATTCTCTGCTAATTTTGGACCAATGCCGCTCACATAACTGAGTAACGGAACACTGGCGGTATTGATGTTAACACCTACAGAGTTTACACAGCTTTCTACCACACGGTCTAAGGAGGTTTTGAGTTTATTTTGATCCACATCGTGCTGGTATTGCCCAACACCAATAGATTTTGCATCTATTTTTACTAATTCCGCCAAGGGGTCAGCCAATCTTCTACCAATGGATACGGCACCTCTTACGGTAACATCATAATTTGGAAATTCGTCCCGAGCTATTTTAGAGGCGGAATAAATTGATGCCCCAGCTTCACTTACAACAAAGACTTCAACAGGGTTTTTGAAAATCACTTTTTTCACCAAGCGCTCGGTTTCACGCGAAGCAGTACCATTTCCAATGGCGATGGCTTCAATTTTATAGGCATTAACTAAGGAGCTGAGTTTTTTTATAGCACCAGAAACATCGTTTTGTGGCGCATGAGGATAGATGGTCTCATTATGAGTTAAATTTCCTTGAGCATCTAAGCAAACGAGCTTACAGCCGGAACGAAATCCTGGGTCTAAGGCTAATATGCGTTTTTCTCCCAAAGGGGCCCCTAATAATAACTGTCTTAGGTTTTTGGAAAAAACCGTAATGGCTTCATTATCTGCTTTTTCTTTGGCGCTCTTTAGTAGTTCGTTACTCAGAGATGGAAATAGAAGCCTTTTATAGGTGTCGGCTATGGCTATTTGTAGCTGCGCTGCGCAAGGTGAATTATGGTTTTTAATGATGCGTTGCTGCATACGTTCCAGTGTGCTTTCATCATCGATTTCTATTTTAATTCGGATATATTTTTCGGTCTCTGCCCTAGCAATTGCCAAAAATCGATGCGAGGGACAGCGGTTTAAGGCTTCGCTCCAGTCAAAATAATCTCGGTATTTCTGTGCTTTTTCGTCGTCTTTTTTTGCGGCTACGACTTTGGTCGTAATCATAGCAAAACGTTCTAATTGTTTTCTAAGTTGGTTTCGGATATCGGTACGTTCATTAATCCATTCAGAAATGATGTTACGGGCACCTTCCAAGGCTTCCTCTTTATTTTGCACTTCCTTGTTGAGGTACTTGTTGGCGATATGTTCAATGGCATCCGAACCTTGGGCCATGATGATTTTTGCTAAAGGCTCTAAGCCGTTTTTACGTGCAACTTCCGCCTTAGTCTTTTTAGATTTCTTAAACGGAAGGTATATATCCTCTAGCTGCACCAAATCAGCCGCTATTTCTAATTTATTTTTAAGCTCTAGTGTAAGTGCACCTTGTTCATCTATAGCTTTTATGACTGCTTTTTTTCGCTTTTCCAAGGCCTCAAACTGCTCTTTAAACTGCACAATAGCCCCAATCTGAACCTCGTCTAAGTTGCCCGTACGTTCTTTTCTGTAACGGGATATAAAAGGAACCGTACAATCCTCCTTAAGTAACCCTACCGTATTTTGGATGCTTTTTTCAGGGAGTTGGGTGTGCTTTAGAATGTAGGGGATAAGGTTCATAAAAATTGATTATTTGATGTTATAGGTTTAGCTAGTCGAGCGCATTCAAGACCTAATAATCTTCTTAGATTCTCAACTGCGCTCGAAATAACATTTTGATAAAAAGAAAAAATCAGCTTATCCCTTCTCCATTTGCAACCCCCTCTTCATCAGGATTTACAAAAACCAACTTGCCTTCTGCGTTTTCGGTCATTAGAATCATGCCTTCACTTTCCGTTCCTCGCAGTGCTCTTGGTGCTAAATTTACTAATACGGTTACTTGCTTACCTACAATTTCTTCTGGAGTAAAACTCTCTGCAATACCAGAAACAATGGTGCGTACGTCTAAACCAGTATCTACTTTTAAGATTAGCAATTTTTTTGCCTTGGGCATTTTCTCAGCTTCTACTATGGTGCCTACACGCATATCTAGTTTGGTAAAATCATCAAACGTAATCGTATCTTTTTGTGGTTCAACGGCCTTGTTCATTTGTTCATTGGCTTTTTTGGTGGCCTCAAGTTTTACCAGTTGCGCTTCAATTTCTTCGTCCTCTACTTTACGAAATAAGAGTTCTGCTTTGTTTATGGTGTGGCCACCTGGCAATAGGATTTCGTTTGTTGATACATCTGACCAACTTAAATCTAGACCATTTACACTCTGCTCATCTCGGTCGCTGAGGGGAGGTAAAGCGACATTGAGTATATTTTTAAGTTTGTTAGAAGTAAAGGGTAAAAAAGGTTCGCTTAATACAGCCAATCCTGTAGCTATTTGTAGCGCGACAAACATTACGGTCTTCACTCGTTCTTCGTCCTGTTTAATAACCTTCCATGGTTCTTCATCGGCCAAGTATTTGTTGCCTAGACGTGCTAGGTTCATTAATTCCTGACTTGCTTCCCTAAATCGGTATCGTTCTAAAGAAGTACTTATTTTTTCTGGGAAGGCTTTTAGTTCAACGAGTGTTTGCTTGTCAATAGTCGAAAAGTCACCAGGAGTTGGCACTTCGCCGCCATAATATTTCTGAGTAAGGACAGCTACCCGGTTAATAAAGTTGCCAAAGATAGCCACGAGTTCATTGTTGTTTCTAGCTTGAAAATCTTTCCATGTAAAATCATTGTCTTTGCTTTCTGGAGCATTTGCTGTTAAGGTATACCGAAGTACATCTTGCATGCCTGGAAAATCTTCTAAATACTCATGAAGCCAAACCGCCCAGTTTTTGGAAGTAGATAGTTTATTACCCTCTAAATTCAAGAATTCATTGGCGGGTACATTTGTAGGCAAGATAAAATCACCATGTGCCTTTAGTATGGCAGGGAAAATAATACAGTGGAAAACAATATTATCCTTACCTATAAAATGGACAAGTTTTGTGTTTTCGTCCTTCCAGTATGGCTCCCAGTCTTTTCCTTCGCGCGCTGCCCACTCCTTGGTAGATGATATATAGCCAATAGGAGCATCGAACCAAACATAGAGTACCTTTCCTTCACCTCCTTTTACAGGAACAGGAATACCCCAATCCAAGTCACGGGTAACTGCTCTAGGCTCTAGTCCACCATCAATCCATGACTTACATTGTCCATAGACATTAGGTTTCCAATCGTTCTTATGTCCTTCTAAAATC
The DNA here is from genome assembly GCA_964507115.1 of uncultured Maribacter sp. GTDB lineage: Bacteria > Bacteroidota > Bacteroidia > Flavobacteriales > Flavobacteriaceae > Maribacter. The sequence goes on along the minus strand of CAZDOW010000018.1, from coordinate 44,338 downwards.
CATTTTCTAAGAAAGTCCTCATAACGGTCCAATGGTAAAAACCAATGGGTGGTTTCCTTAGTAGTAGGTATGGTACCCGTAATTGTAGATTTTGGGTTGATAAGATCTGTCGCGTTCAATGAAGATCCACAATTTTCACATTGATCTCCGTAAGCTTCCTCGTTGCCACATTTAGGACAGGTACCTATTACAAAACGATCTGCTAAAAACTGCTTAGCATCATCATCGTACAGTTGTGCTGTAGTTTCTTCAATAAAATCGCCCTGATTATAGAGTTTTTTAAAAAAATCAGATGCTGTTTTATGATGTATAGGGGCTGAGGTTCGTGAATAATTATCAAAAGTGATTCCAAAATCCAGAAAGGACTGTTTAATGATCGCGTGGTATTTATCCACCACCTCTTGCGGTGTAATACCCTCTTTTTTCGCTTTCATGGATATCGCTACTCCATGTTCATCACTTCCACATATAAATGCCACATCCTTATCTATACCTCTTAAATATCTTGCATAAATATCGGCAGGAACATAAACGCCTGCCAAATGTCCAATATGTATTGGTCCGTTTGTGTAGGGTAATGCGGCGGTTATGGTATATCGCTCGGTTGTGTCCGCAGCGTGTGAAGTATCATTTGTGGCCATCATGTTCAATTTGGGCACAAAAATAAAGATTTTAGACCTTTGAAGCCTTCATACAAAGAAAAACCTTCGGCATATCATTAAGATAGGACCGAAGGTTAAGTTGCATAGTGGGGAAACAGTTTAAGCTACCATTACGGATTTGCTCATTTTTTGATCTTGTACACTTATGCGATAAATGTACTTTCCGGTAGATAGGTGTTTGGGCAGGCGCTCTCTTATATTTATTTCCGTTGAGCCTTCAAACATCATTTCATTGAAAACTGTTCCTACATTTTGTCCCAATATATTGTACAGTTGAATATCTACATGTGCCGAAAAGGGCATTTCTAGGTAAATATGCGGCGTACTGTCCGATGGGTAGTAGGGTTTGTGAACAATAGCATTCAATAGATTTGGATCGAAAGGGGTAGGCGATGGATCGCTCCCGTCAGGGTCTATAGGTGTTGGTGGTGTAACATCCCCATCGCTATAAGCAATATCAGGGAAATCCACGCCACTACAATTAAACCCTAGGTTTACTGGAGCATAGGGATGATCAAGTAAATGCTGTTCTACCAAAGGAATATCTACACAAAGCCATTCTGCGAGTACCGTAGCATAGAGGTCTCTAAAGTCCATTGTGTACTCTAAGTTTCCTCTACCATCCGGGTCTTCTAATGTTGGGTGATCTCCTACGAAGGCACTGCCGTTAAGTCCAGAACCAAAAAATAAAGTAGGGGACGCTTTACCGTGATCAGTACCATTTGAGCCATTTTCAAAAATTCTACGTCCAAACTCAGAAAAGGTCATACTCAGTACTTTCTGATCTTGCTGCGTACATGCTAAATCTTCGTAAAAACTATTGATAGCAACGGATAAATTAGTCATTAAACGCTCATGGGCCAAAGGTTGGTTACCGTGGGTGTCAAAACCACCCATAGATATCATGTATACTTTAGTTCCTAAGTTGCCCTTTATCAATTTTGAGATTACGGATAACTGTCTTGCAAAACTATTGTCTTGGTACTCTATACCACATTGTAAGTTTTCACCACGTACGTAGGCCTCATGGATAAGACCTGAATATTCATAGGTTGTATTGGCGACTCCTCTCAAGAATTTTAACTGGTCTCCATACATACAATCATTAAAAAGTTCGTCTCCAAGACCATAAACAACTCCCGATTCCGCTATTTCTTCTAGCTGATTTATATTGGAAGTGGTAAAGGCATAATTAGTTTCTTCACCTTGGAATATTAAACTACCAAACTGGCCAATTTGAATGGCTGCAGGAGCTGCAGGTGGATTAATAAGATAATCTGGGTAGATGTTTTCGAAATGCCTTCCCATCCAACCGGTATTTAAGCCACTAAAACCATTGGTATCCAAATCGGTGTTTGCAAATATGTCCGATCCCGTAAAATGGGAAAGGCTTTGTCCTTCATATCCTACGCCGTGTACCGCTTTAAATTGACCTTCGCCCCACATAGGTTCTAAGGCACTCATATAGGAAGGTACTCCAAACTCATCGGTAAGTTTTAAGACCTTGCTTTCGGGAATATAAATGTTTGGTCTTGCGTTTGCGTATTCATCATATTGATTAATAGGGATAACAGTACTTAAACCGTCATTTCCTCCTGAAAGGCGAATCAAAATAAGAATATTGTCCGTTTCTGCTGCGGCAATCCCCGCGGATAGCGGTGATGGTGCGTTTGCAGTAAGCATATTTGATCCAAGCATCATGGAGCCTGATCCAGCTATTCCCATTGCTTGTAAAAAAGAACGACGACTCCAGTACTTGTGTTCGTCATCATGTCCTTCGTGTTGTATTCCTTTATTAGGGGTGTGGTGTGTATGGCACATAGTAGTAGGTGTTATTTTAATTGAAACTCAGGTTGTCTTGCTAGGTATTGTAAAAGAAGGTACACTTGGAACGGGGCTTGTGGCCAACCGTACAAAGTCCAGGATTCCTGGTTTCCTCCTTCGAAATATACTTCCTCTACATCGCTCCTGAAAATAGCGAACGCCTTGGAATATTCTCCTTCGTCCAAAAGACCTTTTGGGAGCATAAAATCGATAATTAATCTAGCGATAACATCTGGGTTATACGTTGTTAAACCTGTATTGCCTGAAATGGCCAGCCCTAGATCTCTGAACTGTTCATTGTTTTGTTGGTAGAATGACTCAAAGATACTTTCGATGGTAAGCCATCTCCCAATAAGGAAATTATTGTTTATCCACGTTCTGTTTCTTTGCCATCCGGCAACATCAAAAGGCTCAAACAATTCTTGGCTTAACAACCTGCTATAATTTAACACTTCGCTTACGTTTGTGTCCGTATAGGCGAAACTGGTTTCCTTTAGGGTGTTTAAATAATAATCAAACGGACTTTTAATAATAACGCCAATGGCCTCATCATCAAAAAAGTGTTGACTTTTAAATAATTGTCTTAGTACCGGAGCTATTTCAAAATCATTTGCAACAAAAGTACCTGCCATGCCGCTAATGATTAATTGGGCATTACCAGCATCATCCGTAGAATCTGGATGAACAAAAAATTCGTACAGTTTACGGCAAATAAATTCTGCTATCTCATTAGTACGCTGTTCAAAAAGGATTCTGATAACATCATCATAGCCCCAATTTCCCGTCTGTCCTAATATAGTTTTTGCGCCTTCATCATGTCTGTCTGCCCTAAAAGTTACTTGAGTACAGCCAACCTCTCCTCTTTCTACATATCCCGAAAGGGCTCTAGCTGTTTCTATAACATCTTGTTCTGTATAACCGTTTCCTTCTCCTAATGTAAATAGCTCGAAAAGCTCACGGGCATAGTTTTCATTGGGATTATTACCATTGTTAAACACGCCGTCTAAGTAGTATAGCATAGCACTGGTAAGACCTATCTCACTAACAAAAGTCCTAAAATTCCCTAAAGAATTTCTTTGTAGACAATTGATGTAATAGTAAAGAAAAGAATTACAGTCATAGACATCCAGCTCGGTAACCAAATGGTTGCTCCAAAAAAAGCTTAACCGATCCCTAAGGTTATTGTTCAATAAACCGTTAGCGTAGTCCAACCGAAACTCGGATTGTTGTTGATTTCTGAGTTGTCTTCTAGCATCGCCATCTTCAGGGTAATTGGCATTGGTCCAGTCCGCCCAAACAGGTGGCGGTAGTACTGGAATGTTCAAGGCTTGGTCTACTAAGGTATCCACAAGGGTGCCTGCGTTTTGACCTACTACCTGCTGTATGGTTTCAACAGATGCACTAAATCCTAACCTCCTATACAAGTGTAAGGCCCTCTGCTGATCTAAGGGTATGGTGTAGGGTGCAAGAGTAGAAGTATTACAATTAATGAAATATTCCATAGTCTTAAAAAGCGTTAGTAAATTACGTTCATAGAGTTGGGGCTCTTAGTTTAACGTAACGAAATTTGAGATAGTACACTGAACCTCGTTTTTTCGTTAACTTACATTCGAATGTACATTCTAAAATCGAAAATAGCCGCTGAGTAGCCCATATTTTCGATGAAATACAGTTTTTGACATAATTTTATGGGGAAACATAACGAATTTGGGAAAGAAGGCGAGCAAATAGCGGTAGATTTTCTCCTGAAAAAAGGGTATATAATCTCCTATAGAAACTATCGGTATTTAAAAGCCGAAATAGATATTATAGCCCAAAAAGAAAATGTTGTTGCCATAGTAGAGGTGCGATCTAGAAGTTCTGATTTCCTTGAAAATATTGCAGAAACGGTTACACCTAAAAAGATAAAATTATTAATTATGGCTGCTGATTATTATATTTTAAGTGCAGATTTGGACGTAGAAGTACGTTTTGATATTATCACTATCTTGAAAAATAGCAGCCGTTTTGAGATTGAACATTTAGAAAATGCCTTTTATCATTTTTAAACCCTAGCGTTCTGATAGGTTAAATTATCGAAACATTTTGTTTTATTTATAACAAGTTGTTATATTTGTAAAACAACTAGACCATCATGAAAACTATTTCTTCTGTAGTAGAACAGTATATCAAGAAAAAGCCTTTTCTTCAAAGTGCACTTGCGCAAGGCATTATTAATCTTACATCACTTTCTAGAATAGTGAAGCCCGAAATTGAAGAAGAGTTGGGCAAAGACATTCGAAATGGGGCAATCGTTATGGCGTTAAAGCGCTTATCCGATGATCTTGAGTTCAGGGCTACCCATAAAATTATAAAAGTTTTAAAAAACATTGGAGAAATTACAGTAAGATCTTCGCTTACTGACTATACGTTTTTGGCATCGGATAATATTTTGGTTCAACAGGCCAAATTATTGGAAGAAATAAATAAGAACCAAGATGTGTTCTACACCTCTTCTAGGGGTGTCAACGAAATAAATATAGTGATTAGCAACGTAATGGATAAGACTGTTGAGAGGCTCTTTACGGAGGAGCGGTGTACCCAAAAGGCGGAGGATCTTTCATCTATTACCGTGAAACTTCCTGCGGAGAATGTTTCGGTTCCAGGTATCTATTACTTTATATTCCAGCGTTTGGCATGGGAGGGAATTGTGCTTTACGAAGTTATTTCTACTACAAACGAATTTACTATTCTCGTAAACGATGAGCAGGTAGACATTGCCTTTAAAACGATTAAAGATCTTAAAATGCTTTAGATCGTTCTCAGTTTGTATTCAAAAAGGAGATTACCTCCATATCATCCTCTGGCTGTGCAACAAAACGCTTTTCTTTATCTAAGATAAAATAGGTAGGTGTTCGCTTAATACCAAAAAGATGGGCATAATCACTTTCCCATTTCCCTAAGGCCAATGCATGTTTAAAATTTGGCAGCTTGTTGATTTCTAAGTCCCAATTAATCTGGTTGTCCTCTAAGCCTACAGCGACAACGCTTACATTATTGTAGTTTATGAGTTCCTTATGTAGTGCCGGTAATTCTTTTAGACAATGAGAACACGTGCTGCTCCAGAATACTAACACATAGTATTCTGAACCTTGTAAATTAGAAAGTGTTACCGTTTTATCATTCTTAGTCCAAGTAATCTCAGGAGCAAGTTCACCCAGTCGTAATCGAGAAGATAGTTCAATGTCATCTACTAAAGTTTGTTGCCCATTTTGGATAGCCAAATCCTTTAAATAGGTTGAGAATACAGCATCAGCAACCGTATTTAATTCATTGCTATTTGCTATTTTCCATAAGTTATGGTACACTATTATTTTAAAACTATCTTGGGTGTCTTTTACGTTTTTCTCTATTTCGGCAACATTCTTAAGTATGGCAGTTTCCATTTCCTCTTTGTTCTTAACGTCAAGAGGAAGGGCGGAAAAAACATAGTTAGAAAGTTTATCTTTTAAGAACCCAGAAGACAGCAACAAGGTATTGCTAAAGTCTAAATGATCAAAGTAGGCTTTATTTTTATTTGTAGAATAAACATCTAATGTTTCATAACTTTCTGGTATATATAGAGTATTTGCCTTTATCAACTGATGTGCTATTGTTTGTTCTTCAAGGGCTTCATATTTGGATTGTATTTCCAACAAGGTATTTCTTATGACTTTATATTCTTTTTTGGAGGTATTTCCAGATTCATAAAAATCTAGAAGCTTTTGCTCTACTGGTGTTATTTCGGAAAGGTAGGCACTGTATGCTATGTTCTCTTCGGATTTTATAAAGCTAACTCCGTTATCTAGATTAAAATTGAATTCAATATCCTCTTGGCCGTTATAGAGTATATCAATATAAAATTCTTCTTGTGGTATTGCATATACCAATCTATAGACACCTTTAGTTGCATTTGCAGGGAATTCAAAACTAAAATAACCTTCTTTTACTGCAGTATCTGCGGTATATTTTTGAGTGTCAGGGGTAAGCTCGTATGCAATGAGCCATTTAAAGTTGGTTGCAGGTGTGAAATTTCCCGATATCTTGTGTTGTGCGAAAAGCCCAAAAGATAAAAAAAGATAAAAAAATAAAAGGATGTAGTTCTTCATGACCAAACGAAACCAATTAAAAAAATACTTGGGAGCTCAAATATAATAACTCCTTTCCAACAAAGCATCTTTCGATACAGCATTTTAAGGAGTATAAAATCATACAAGGCAAGTTGCCAAATGATTCTTAGAATAAACGGAAAAGAACATATTTTTAACTAGTTACGTGGAGAGAAGGAACTACTTCGAACAAATAGAATGAACTTTCATAGCGACAAGTATCCTATTTAGGGGTTCCGTTGCTTTTCCATGTACAAAACCATCCGATTTTGTTATCTATGGCAGTGTCCCAACTAAGATGCCTTTCTTAGTTTTTTACCATTTGCCTAATCTTAATGAGAAGGATCACTTCTAAAATAACGGTGGGAAATTGTGTAAACAGCCCTAACAAGACTAATATTACAGTAAGGAAACAAATAGCAGTAAAAATCTCAAAGCCCCCAGCAACATAGCCTAATACACCCCATTTTTTAGCCGATTTGATTATGGAAATACCTAGTAAGAGGCCTAAAGTACCCATGATAATAGATTCAGCAATTACAAGGCCTTCAATAGGAAGGATGACCTCTTGAAATAGTGAGATAACGTCGTAGATATAAAAAAGTAAAAGTGTGGTAATGATGAGAATAGAAGTAATTTTCATCAAGTAATTTTTTAAAAGCTTGCCTACAATCAAAAATCCATAAATGAAACAAGCGTAGCTAACATAAACCAATATTTTGATCAGTATATGCCCGGTAATACCAAAAATTAGTTCGTCTTCTCCAAACCTATAATAGTCTGTAAAACCTTCAAAGGGAGCTAAAATTAAATATATAATTCCAAAAATACAGGCTAATCCTAATAGAAATCGAACAGACTTTGCCTCGTTATCAGAACCTAGTATAATACCGTTTTCAGCTTTATCGTCTTCATTGGAATATAGTTCCTCATAATCATGGTCCAAGGCAGTTAGAATTGTTTTTACCGTATAGCTTCGAGGTGAGACTTCACCACTTTCTATACGTTGTAGCGTCCTCACGTTAATGTTGCACCGCTCTACTAGTTCCTCTTGGGTAAACCCTTTTTGCTTGCGTAACTCGGTAATCTTGTTACCTAATTCTGGTTGTTGCATAGTGTTTGAATTTTAAAGTGTTCCGCAATGTTAGCATCAATATAAAACGAAACCAACGAACTTTATAAAATTTGACCCGACATTCGCACGGCATTACCCTTTAAATAGGCGTTTTCAAGGATTTTACACTTTTTTTCAAAGACGATAAAGGATAGGTTTTTAAACTTTCTCAACGTTAGCGTTGTCAATTTTTAATGGTTGCAAAGCTAAATATGCCCTATCTACACTCCTGATTCCATCAAAAACTAATAGTAAGCGCAGTCCGTTGCGTGTTTTCTTTTCTTTCATTGTACAAAGTTGTGGGTGGCTCTGCACATACTTCAGCACTTTGGTAAACGCAGCTGTCTGGTAAAATTCAGATTGTTGGTCGGCGATAAAATAACCAATTAATTTGTCTTGTTTCATCACCACTTTTTCAATTCCTATGCTATTGGCAATCCATTTAATCCGAACGGAGTTAAGTAAATCTTCTGCCTGAGATGGAAGCTCTCCAAAACGATCTATTAATTGGGCCTCAAACTTTTTAAGCGCCAGCTCTTCTTTTACTTGGTTGAGTTCTGTATATAGATTTAATCGCTCCGTAATATTGTTGATATAATCATCTGGAAAGAGTAGTTCAAAATCCGAATCCATTTGGGTCTCTTTTATAAAAATCTTCTCCTTTCGGCCTTCCACTTCCTCATAGAGGTCCTTAAATTCATTTTCTTTAAGTTCTTCAATGGCTTCTGCCAGTATTTTCTGGTAGGTTTCAAATCCTATTTCATTTATGAAACCGCTCTGTTCGCCACCTAAAAGATCTCCCGCGCCACGAATTTCCAAATCCTTCATGGCAATGTTGAAACCGCTTCCGAGTTCTGTAAATTGTTCCAAAGCCTCTATACGTTTTCGAGCATCGTTGGTCATGGATTCGTAGGGAGGTGTTATGAAATAACAAAACGCTTTTTTATTACTACGACCCACACGTCCGCGCATCTGATGCAAATCACTCAATCCAAAATTATTGGCATTATTAATAAAAATTGTATTCGCGTTGGATACATCTAACCCGCTTTCTACAATAGTGGTAGAAACAAGTACATCAAACTCGCCATTGATAAAACTAAGCATCAATGTTTCCAATTTCTTGCCTTCCATCTGGCCGTGACCTATCCCTATCTTAGCATCGGGCACCAAGCGTTGAATCATTCCGGCTACTTCCTTGATGTTTTCGATTCGGTTATGGATAAAGAATACTTGTCCGCCACGTTCAATTTCGTAAGCAACCGCATCCCTGATTGTTTCTTCGTTAAAACCGATTACATTACTTTCAATCGGGTATCTATTAGGTGGCGGTGTTGTGATGACCGATAAATCACGGGCTGCCATAAGGCTAAATTGTAAGGTTCTTGGGATAGGTGTTGCTGTAAGGGTTAGCACATCTACATTTTCCTTAATAGATTTTAGTTTATCCTTGACCGCAACCCCAAATTTTTGTTCTTCGTCCACAATAAGTAATCCTAGGTCCCTGAACTTAACCTTCTGATTTACCAGTTGGTGTGTGCCAATAATAATGTCCACTTTACCCGCTTCTAGTTTCTCTAAGGTCTCTTTACGTTCCTTTGCTGTTCGAAAACGGTTTAGATAATCTACCGTTACGGGCATTTCTTTTAAACGCTCTGTAAAGGTACGATGGTGCTGAAAGGCTAGAATTGTGGTAGGAACCAAAATAGCAACCTGCTTGCCATTGTCCACTGCTTTAAAAGCTGCCCGTATGGCAACTTCGGTTTTGCCAAAGCCCACATCCCCGCAAATGAGGCGATCCATAGGACGTTCACTTTCCATGTCCTTTTTAATATCGGCTGTTGCTGTACCTTGGTCTGGTGTGTCCTCATAGATGAAAGATGCTTCTAGCTCGTTTTGTAAATAGCTGTCCGGATCATACTGGAATCCCTTTTCTAAGCGTCGTTTTGCATAGAGTTTGATAAGATTAAAAGCGATTTTTTTAACTCGGGATTTGGTCTTATCCTTTACTTTTTTCCAGGCTCCGGAACCTAGCTTATATATCTTGGGAGGTGCTCCGTCTTTACCATTAAATTTAGAGATTTTATGCAGGGAGTGGATGCTTACATATAAAATATCGCGTTCGCCGTACATTAGTTTTATAGCTTCCTGCTTTTTACCTTCAACATCTATCTTTTGCAATCCACCAAATTTGCCGATACCATGATCTATGTGTGTTACATAGTCCCCTATTTCTAATTTATTGAGCTCCTTGAGTGTAATGGCTTGCTTTTTAGCATAGCCATTTTTAAGGTGGAATTTATGGTAGCGCTCAAAGATTTGGTGATCGGTATAACAAACCAGTTTTAAATCTTTGGCTATAAAACCTTGGTGTAAAGGAAATACAATGGTTTTGTAATGTACCTTTTCTGATATTTCTTCAAAGATATCGTTAAAGCGTCTTGCTTGTTGCTTAGAGGCACAACAGATATAATTTTCAAACCCTACTGCATGGAATTCGTTAAGATTCTGTATCAGTAGCTCAAATTTTTTGTTGAACGAGGGTTGTGGCGTTGTTTCGAAAGCGATCTCCTGCGGATGAGATGAACCATTGCTACTGGTTGTGCCCAAAGCTATTAATCCAAATCCCTTTAGTTGTTTTTTAAAGGCGGTGCCATGTAGAAAAAGTTCCTCAGGTTCAGCATGTTTTATTTCGTCGGAAAGTTTTGTAAAAGCTTCTTGGGCCTTTTCAAAAAAGTCGTCCAAACGATTAAATAGTAGGCTGGTATTTTTGGCAAAAACAATGGTTTTATCGGATATATATCCTAAAAAGCTTTCCCGTTTCTCTTCTAAAAACTTGTTAGCTACATTGGGAACAATGGTGATTTTTTTGACTTTTTCTGTAGACAATTGTGTTTCTACATCAAACGTACGGATGCTGTCCACTTCGTCTCCAAAAAATTCTAAACGGTAAGGCTCGTCATGTGAAAAAGAAAAAACATCCACAATACCACCACGAACGGAAAATTCTCCTGGTTCAGTAACAAAGTCTACGCGTTTAAATTTGTATTCAAAAAGCACCTCGTTCAGAAAATCGAGCGAAAGGGTATCGTCCAGCTGAATTTTTAACGTGTTCTTGTCCAGTTCTTTTCGTGTCACCACTTTCTCAAACAGGGCATCGGGGTAGGTGACTATAACGGCGGGTTTCTTCCTGGAATTAATGCGGTTGAGTACCTCGGCACGCAAGAGTACATTTGCATTGTTTGTTTCTTCAATTTGATAGGGTCGGCGATAGCTTCCAGGATAAAAAAGGACATCTTTTTCTCCAATAATCAGTTCCAAGTCGTTGAGGTAGTAGGCGGCCTCTTCCTTGTCATTAAAGATGAGTAAAAAAGGTGCATCGGCCTTAGTAAATGCATTGGCTAAAACAAAGGAAAGGGAAGAACCTACCAGACCTTTTAGTTGCACATTTATTGGGGCAGATGGTTCAGATTTGGTAATAGCCTTTTGCAACTCCTGCATGTTTGGAGCTGTCGAAAATAATTCTGGAATGGTCAATTTTGACAAAAATAGTAGTGTTGGGTTGCAAAGATAGTTTCTAGATTAGCTTTCTCCCAAGGATTGGGCATAAAATAGCGGTATGGTTATATATCCTAGGTTAAGAATGGATTCGCTCTTCTATTTTGAAAACCATGCCAAGCTATATAACTAAATATAATAATGCTACCGGCGAGTGCGGTGTAAGCAATCGTTTCTAAGTTTTCTTTATGTCGTATGAAAATGGCAAAGAGAGCCCAAACTCCCACCGCTGCAAATTCTCTCATATTGCGTTTCCAAACCATGATAAGATTCAAAACCGTGGCGATAACAATCATTATTAGGGTCCAGCTTAATTCGGAAAACGGACTACCGTTCCATCCTATTTTTGTGAGATAAGTGGAAACGTTGGCAATGGTGGCTACTGAAATCCACCCTGAATAGAGGCAAATGGGCCACCAAATAAAAGCTATAGTGCTTTTGGATGCATCCCAGCGTTCCATGTTAGTGTTCAGTATAATTTTGATAAGTGAAAACAGAATACCTATCATAATCATGACCGATAGACCGGTATAGTCATACACAAAAGCAATAACCCAAACAGAATTCAATATGTTAGCAGTAAAAAACCAGTATCCAGTCTGGGTAATAAACGCACTCGGTTTATCACTAAAAAAAGCACGTCGTATTTGAAAAATACCGTAAGCCAAAAGACTTAAGAAAATGATACCCCAAATCGCAAAAGCATAACTAGCGGGCGTAAATAGATTATCGTATTTGGAGCTTATTTCTCCAATGGTTGTATTGTTGAGTCGAAGGGCTTGAGAAACGTAGTTTACCGCAATAACTAAGATTACAGAGAACAGGTTTAAGAGGGCAAATGTCTTTTGCATACTAATTTTTTCTAAAAATAGTTAAAGGATATGATTCTCGCATGTGGTATCCATTTAAAAAAAGCACTATTTGCGATAGGGTCCTTTTGGTTTTGACTCTGAAAGGGTTACCGGTAGCACAGCATCATCTAATAAGGCAAAAACTTCGCAGTCTTTTCTAGCTTCCAAGGTATGTGAACCTGTAAATTCGCCAAAAGCAGGTAGGATCATCTGCATGGGTGATTTGTAAAAGCAACGGAGTCGTACCGATTGTCTTCCAGGCCCTGAAAGTTTAATTGCAGGATGTATATGTCCGCAAAAATTAAAGAGACCTTCCCGTTCCTCCGGATGATGTGTGAAGAGAAAATTGTCCAAAATAAGTTCTTCCACTACCCGTATTCCCAATTCCTCATATTTTAAGGGTGATATGATATCATGATTGCCACTGACTAGAATAATTTTAGCCGATTGTTCACCAACCCAAGCCTCAAAGAGTTCCCATTCCTTGTTCAAAGAGGAGTGAAATAAATCTCCCATAAAAACTATAGATTTTGGCGGAAAATAGGTAACGGCTGCGTCCATTGCATCAAAGTTCTTTTGAACTGCCTGTTGTGGTACTGCAGCCCCAAACTTTCTAAAGTGTGAAACCTTACCCAAGTGGACATCACTGATGAGTAGTATGGATTGTTCTTCCCAAAACAAGACACCCAATGCGTGCATTTTGAAGTTTTTATTTTTGATTTGAATTGATTCAGTCATAGGTTAAAAGTACTTATTTCATCAAAATTGCCGTCATTCTTTTGATGCGGTCGGCCAATTTTTCACTGGATAGTTTTTCTCGTAATCTATCTGTAATAATAGGGAATGAAAAAGGCGTAGGCTTGCTACATTTTTTCCAAACGATGTTCTGTGCGGCAATACGTTCTAAAGCCATTCGAAGTCTACCTTCCTCCAATTGATGTTCAAAAGTTTCGGTATAGGCTTGCTGATACAATAGGTTGTCCGCCTCAAAATCTTTGAATACATCGAACAAAAGTTGGGAACTACTTTGCAGGTGCTTCATTTTAATACCCTTATTCGGATATCCCGTAAATACCATACCGCTAATTACTGCGATATCCCTAAATTTTCGCCGTGCCATTTCGTTAGAGTTTAGGCTTTTTTGAAGATCAGCCAACATAAAATCAGATGTCAAAAGGTCGTTGTCCAGCACTTCTTGAATAACTATCTCTTTGTCGGATAGCAGTTCAAAACCATAATCGTTATACGCAAGGGAGCAAGTAATGGGCATCAATAGACTAATACGATAGGCCAACATACTGCTCATTGCCTCATGTACACCACGCCCCTCAAAAGGATAAAAAATATGATGATACCCGTCCCGTGTTTTAAAAGTTTCGATTAGAAATTCATTTGGTTTTGGAACAATACTTTCTTCTCGTTGCTTGGTAAACATGGGTGCCAATGATTGGATTTCGATAGATTGCTGATTAGTTTCCAATTCAGCTGTGTACAGTTCTTGTCGAAGTAATTCTGACATCTGCGCTGAAAAACTAAGCCGTCCACCCATCCAACTGGGAACTTTGTTTGTCCGTTTTGTAGAATTTTTCACATGGGCTTGCATTCCTTTAACTCGAATAAATTCTAAATTTCTACCTGCAAATGTAAATACATCGCCTTGTGTTAATTTGGAAATAAAAAACTCTTCTATAGATCCTATATAGCCACCCTTTTGATATTTTACGGTAATGTTGGCATCGCCCACAATGGTTCCAATTTGAAATCTATGCCGCATGGCAATACCACGATTATTTACTTTAAACTTTCCGTCAGTTTCTACTTCTATCTTTTTGTATTCATCATAGGATTGTAGGCTTTGGCTGCCCATAACTAAGAAATTCAACAGCCATTGCCATTGTGCTTCGGATATGCCTTGGTAACAGAAGGTTTGCTTTATTTCTTGGTAGATTTCCTCTGGATAAAATCCGTCGGATACCGCTAATGTGGTGAGGTATTGTAATAGAACGTCGAAGCTATTTAAATAGGGAATCCGATCTTCCACTATTTCATGCTTTACCGCCTGTTGCATGGCAGAAGCTTCTATAAGTTCCATGGCATGTGTAGGAAGAAAATAGATAACACTTTCCTTTCCTGGGCTATGACCGCTTCGACCTGCACGTTGCAGAAAACGGGCCACGCCTTTGGGGCTGCCAATTTGGACTACGGTCTCTACCGGCGCAAAATCTACGCCTAGATCCAAACTGGAAGTACAGACTACGGCTTTTAGGCTTTCGTTTCGTATGGCCTGCTCTACCCATAGTCGGGTTTCTTTGTTTATACTTCCATGATGCATAGCCAACTCACCAGCATATTCCGGATGTTTTTCCAATATTTTTTGAAACCAGATTTCACATTGGCTTCGGGTATTAGTAAAGAGCAAGGTGGTTTTACTATTATTAATTATAGGCACCACATCTTCCAGTAGTTTTAGTCCCAAATGTCCCCGCCAAGGAAAGGTTTCCATCTCCTTTGGGATGATGCTTTTTACGGTTATTTTTTTATTGAGTTTTGCCTTGATTAAAACCGAGTTTTCAAGGGCTTTAGTATCCGGTCCTAGTAAAACTTGCCTACCTTGTTCTAAATTTCCTATAGTTGCCGAAATACCCCAAATTCGTAAGCTTTTACTTATTTTTTTTAAGCGAGAAAGCCCCAATTCCATCTGTACACCTCGTTTAGTTCCTAAAAGTTCATGCCATTCATCCACGACTATTGCTGAGCAGTCTTTGAATACATTTTCATACCCTTTTGAGGACAGTAGTAATTGCAGACTCTCTGGTGTCGTTATCAATAGATCTGGCATGGTCCGTTTTTGTTGAGAGCGTTCCTTTGTGGTGGTGTCCCCGGTTCGAATACCTACAGTCATTTGGGTGCCTAAATCTTGTGTGATTCGTTCAGCGGACTGTTTAATTTCATTGGACAGCGCACGTAATGGAGTTATCCAAACAGCTTTTAATCCCTTTTTGTGTTTGGTTTTATAATTCGGATGGTATTTGATGTAATTAAGTACAATAGGAAACCATAAAGCATAGGTCTTTCCACTTCCTGTGGGCGCATTAAGCAATCCGTTTTTGCCCTGTAAAAAAGCGGTCCACGTATCTTTTTGGAATTTGAAGGGTTTCCATTGTTGTTCTTCAAACCAAGTTTCAGCGATATTATAAAGCTCGTTTCTATTCATGGGCTACTAAGGAATTAACGCTTTTAATTCTTCCAAACTATTGGCCTCATGAATAGTTTTATCTTTTCTCCATCGTAAAATTCTAGGAAATCTGGTAGCTATACCGCTTTTGTGTCTTTTAGAAAAGGCTATGCCTTCAAAAGCAATTTCAAAAACGTGGTGTGGGGTAACACTACGGACAGGACCAAAGCGCTCTAGGGTATTTTTTTTTATCCAAGCGTCAACTTTCTTTAACTCTACATCGGTAAGGCCAGAATAGGCCTTTGCGAAGGTGACCAATTCCTTTTCTCCCGTTTCGTTCTCGTTCCAAAGGGCAAAAGTATAATCTGTAAATAGGTTACTTCTTCTCCCATGACCTCGCATGGCATAGGTAAGTACGGCATCAATAGTTAAAGGATCTACTTTCCATTTCCACCAATCTCCTTTTTTGCGACCTACTAAATAAGGAGAATTCTTTTTTTTAAGCATTAGGCCTTCACTCTTCATTTGCCTCGATTTTTCTCTTTCCTTAGTTACATCCGACCATGAATCAAAATGCATGGTTTCCGAGAGGTGAAAGGGTAGTGGAACATGGTCCTTTATAGGTCTTCGACTGTGTTCTGACTGACATATTCTTACATGTAGTTTTTCTAACAGTTGCCTTCGTTCTATAAAAGGAAGCGCTCTAATATCCTCACCATCCCATTCCAGAATATCATACGCTTTTAAAATCACGGGTACTTTTGTTAAGAGCGCCTTTGAAACCGTTTTTCGACCTATTCTAGTTTGTAGGTCATTAAAGGTCCCTATTTCACCATTTGGAAGGGGTAGAATTTCCCCATCCAGTACTGTTCCGTTTGGAATTGTGCCTACGAACGATTGAAATTCTGGATACTTGTCGGTGACCAGTTCCTCACCTCTACTCCAGACAAATATTTCATTATTTCGTAAAATAACCTGTGAGCGTATGCCGTCCCATTTGTGTTCTGCGGACCAAGATTCAATATCGCCCAAATCTTCCACATTGCCTTCAACAGCATAGGCAAGATAGAATGGGTAGGGTTTGGAAAGGTAGTCGCTTTCGTTTTCTTCTAAAATTAGTTCCTGGAAGGTAATAGTATTTGGGTCCCAATTTCCCATCAATTTATAAGCAAGAATATCCTCGTCTATTTCTGTTGCTTGTGACAGGGCACGTGTCATTAATTTTTGACTTACCCCTATCCGGAAACCTCCGGTAATAAGTTTGGTAAAGACAAAGCGTTCGTAATAATCTAGTACTTTCCAGTTGTTCTGTAAATACGTTTTTTTATCTTCCTCAGATTTCTTTTTTAATGCAATCATCTCCACTAGAAAAGTTGTTAGGCTTTTTTCGGTAGTGGATCTTGTAGGAGGAACTATTAGTGCTATAGTCTCCGCCAAATCGCCTACAATGTGGTAGCTTTCTTCAAAAAGCCATAAAGGAATGTTAGCCAACTCCGAAGCCCACTCTCTAAGTAAGGTTGTATTAACCGGCCGTGGTGGTCTGCGGTGCGAGAGAATGGCAATGGTCCACACTTTATCTTTGTCATTAACCTTTTTAAAGTAGGTTGCCAATGCAGCTACTTTTAAAGTGGTCTTGTTGGTACTGTCCAGTGTTTTTATTAATAAGGCAAAATCCTTCATTTGACTTGGTATCCAGCTTTTTTATTGGGTAAAAAAAGCTGTAATCTATTTAGTTTGTACTAGCAACTTCTTCCTTGGTAATCTCATTCTCTTCTTCACCGTATTGGGTTTGCTCCGTGCGTGCATCATATCCTTGCTCTTTAAGATATCGTGAGAATATATCGGTATATCCATGGGTGCAGATAATTTTTTCTGCTCCTGTAGCTTCAATGCTTGTTAATAATCCCTGCCAATCACAATGATCGCTCAATACAAATCCCTTATCCACGGCCCGTCTTCGTCTTGCTCCTCTAAAAGCCATCCATCCGCTTGCCGAAGCGGTTACGTAAGGCACCATTTTTCGTATCCAAGTAGAACCATGTGCACTTGGTGGTGCTAGTACGATATTACCTAAAAGCTCTGTTTTTTTCGTATCTCGCGTAATTAGAGTCGTAGGAGGGAAATGAACTAGAGGCCGTAAAACCTCAGTCATGTTTTCAATGGCACCATGGGTATATATTTTACCAATATCCGTATCCAGATATTTTAAGAGGCGCTGCGCTTTTCCTAAACTATACCCGAACAGCACAGATGTTTTTCCTTCAGCCCTGTTTTCGCTCCACCATTGGTTAATAGTATTAAGGACTTCTTGCTGGGGTGTCCATGAAAAAGCAGGTAGACCAAAAGTACACTCAGTAATAAACGTATGGCAAGTTATGGCTTCGTATGGGGTGGAAATACCATCATTCTCGGTTTTATAATCCCCAGTAAAGACCCATACTTCACCCTTGTGTTCCACCCTGATTTGGGAAGAGCCAATGATGTGTCCGGCAGGATGCAGACTGAATTTCACATTGTTGATGTGGAATGTTTCTCCCCATTCCTTTCCGGTCACTTGGATATCACCCAAACGGTGAGAGATGATAGGAACGTTTCGGTGATGGGTAATATATTGTTTATGTCCCCAGCGACTATGATCGGCATGGCCGTGGGAAATAATCGCCTTGTTCACTGGTTTCCATGGATCTAAATAAACCTTCGCGGCAGCGCAATAAATACCTTTGTCCGTAAATTCTAAAAGGGGATTCTTCATAGCCTTGTGAAATTACAAATTAGCTAGCAAAACAAAGTTCTCTATCATGTAAACTATGAATTGTAAAAAAATTATATTTGTGTTTAATAAAACATGGAATATGTCATTTAAAGATTTATACGGTAATCCAAAGCATAGGAAAAATGTAGCACATTTTGCTGCTATGGCCACGTTAGCGGCTTCTGATGGAGTAATAACTTCAGAACAAAAAATAATGTTGGATCGGTTTGCGAGAAAATTGGAAATCTCCGAAAAGGAGTATAAGGAGGTGATGAATCCAGAGAATACGTTCCCCATAGAGCCGCCGGTAGGTTCTGAAAAAAGATTGGAACGCCTTTACGATCTGTTTAATATTATTTTTGTAGATAATGTAATAGATGATGAGGAAATGATACTCCTAAAAAAGTATGCCATAGGACTTGGTTTTTCTGTAGATAGTGCCAATAAGGTGATAGAACGTTCCACAGCTATTTTTAGCGGTAAGGTAGCTTTTGAAGACTATTTATACCTTCTTAAGAATTAGAAGACTATTACAAAGAATTAAAAAAGGGAGGCATTTGTCTCCCTTTTTAATGGTGCTTATCCAGAAATTCTTGTAATTTTTCTACCATTTTTCGGCTTCCGCAAAAGAAAGGAACTCTTTGGTGAAGTTCTGTAGGTTCTATATCCATAATTCGTGTCTTACCACTAACAGCCAACCCGTTTGCCTGTTCAGCTATAAAAGCCATAGGATTGCATTCGTATAGCAACCTAAGCTTTCCACTTTCGTTAAGGCTGCTTTTTGGGTACATATAGATACCACCTTTAATCATATTTCTATGAAAATCAGAGACCAAAGAGCCAATATACCTGGAGGTATAAGGTCTATCGCCTTCCTGTTGCTGGCAATATTTAATATAATCTTTTACCCCTTGTAGGAAATGAACGTAATTGCCTTCGTTTACAGAGTATATTTTCCCTGTTTCAGGAAACTGCATGTTGGGATGGGAAAGATAGAAAGTTCCCAAAGCGGGGTTTAAAGTGAAACCGTTAACGCCGTCGCCTGTGGTGTAAACTAACATAGTTGATGTTCCGTAAACCACATATCCTGCAGCAACTTGCTTATTTCCTGGCTGGAGAAAATCTTGTAAAGTTACTGGCGTACCTACAGGAGTTACCCGGCGATAAATAGAAAATATAGTCCCTACCGATACGTTGACATCAATATTGGATGAGCCGTCCAAAGGATCTATTAGTACTACATATTTGTTCTGATGATTGTTATCGTTACTGTTGATAGAGATAAAACTATCTTCCTCTTCCGAAGCGATACCACAAACGATTTCCCTATTCTTAAGTGTGGATATAAATTTTTCGTTTGCAAAGACATCAAGTTTCTTTTGTTCCTCACCCTGAATATTGGTATCTCCTGCATCGCCTAGTATATCTACTAATCCGGCTTTATTTACTTCATGATTAACTACTTTGGCTGCTAAACGGATGGCATTTATGAGTTTAGAAAGTTCTCCCGAAGAGTATTTAAAAGAAGATTGGTTTTCAATAATGAATTCTCCAAGCGTCTGATTTTTTCTATTCATTAGTAATGGATTGTGTTTAGACCACAAATATCGGATATTTTGTGATACTACATCGTTTTCGTTGTTATTGTATTTTTTAAATTTATAACTTTGTGTTTTATTTGTAACAATTATGAGCTACGTAATTAGAGAAGCAGTGATTGCCGACATGGAACAAGTCTTAGGACTTATAAAGGAATTGGCATTATTTGAAAAAGAGGAGGAGGCTGTAGAACTTACCTCGGAAGAATTGGTTGCTCATGGTTTTGGACAGGATAAGCTGTTCCATTGTTTTGTGGCGGTCACTAAAGGGTCTATTGTAGGTTTAGCGTTAGTTTATCCTAGATATTCCACATGGAAGGGTCCGGTAATCCATCTTGAGGACCTGATTGTTACTCAAAGTATGCGCGGTAGCGGATTAGGCACTGCGTTGTTGAATAAGGTAGTAGCATACGGTCATGAGCTGGGTGTAAAAAGGATTAGTTGGGAAGTCTTGGATTGGAACGAACCTGCCATAGGGTTTTATGAGGCTAAAGGAGCAAATGTAATGCGAGACTGGAATGTGGTACAACTGAACGAACAGGGAATACGTATGTATCTGGGTAGTATATAGAAAAACGAATTTTCGCACTGCGAGACAAAATTTGATGATAGTTTTTATGAGGGTTTTTAAATTTGGTGGAGCATCGGTTAAGGATGCGGACGGGGTAAAGAATGTAGTACAGGTCTTAAAGGAAACTGGACATAATAATACGCTTTTGGTAGTGTCTGCTATGGGCAAGACCACAAACGCAATGGAAGCTTTGGTAGATGCTTATTTTGAGGATAAGTCGGCCATTGCTTCCAAGATTTCGGATATTGTGGAGTACCATATGGCAATTTTAAAAGATTTGTTTCCCAATCCACAGCACAGGGTATATAAGAATATTAAAGGATTGATAGATGAGGTAAATGGGTTTTTGGCATGGAACAAATCGCCCAACTATAACTTTGTATATGATCAAGTAGTTGGGTACGGAGAGCTTATTTCCTCTACTATTATCAGTGCCTATCTGGAAGAAACTGGGGTCAAAAATAAGTGGCTGGATGTCCGGGATTATATTAAGACCGATACCAACTATAGAGATACTACGGTCTTATGGGAAAAGACACAAGAGAATATTTCCAACATTGATCAGAGTATTTTAAACATTACCCAAGGATTTTTAGGGAGTGATAATAATAATTTTACTACTACATTGGGGAGAGAAGGGTCCGATTATACCGCTGCAATCTTGGCCTATTGCCTAAACGCGGACTCAGTAACTATATGGAAAGACGTTCCAGGTGTACTTAATGCCGATCCTAGGTATTTTAAAGAAACTCAGTTATTGAACAATATTTCTTATCGGGAGGCTATAGAACTTGCCTTTTATGGCGCATCGGTTATACATCCTAAAACGTTGCAGCCATTGCAGCGTAAGGAAATACCTTTGCATGTAAAGTCTTTTATTAATCCAAATAATAGTGGAACAACTGTTGGCAAAGGCATTAATATAGAGCCCAAAGTACCCTGCTTTATTGTGAAAAAAAATCAGGTACTAATGAAGTTGTCTTCGTTAGACTTTTCCTTTATCGTAGAAGATAGCATGAGCGAGCTTTTTAAACTATTTCATCAGCATAAAATGAAAGTAGACTTGATACAAAATTCTGCCATCAGTTTTTCCGTCTGTGTAGATAACAAATTCGGTGGTTTGGAGTCGTTACTGAATCAGCTTAAAAGTAAGTTTAAAGTAGTACATCACGAAGGAGTATCGCTCTATACGATACGACATTTTGATGCCACTTCGTTGAAATCACTTCAAAACGGCCATGAAATATTGTTGGAACAGCGAGGAAAAGAAACGGTACAGCTCGTTGTAAAATAAGGCGACCCAGTAAATATTTATGATGTTAAACAAATAGCTCACTCCTGCTTTTTCCTATCTTTACGACCAAATAATTTTTTCTTTCTATGGGTTTGGTAACCACAAAAGAAGTAGCTAAAGCTGTTAATTTATCCAAGTATGGGTACTTTGGTTGGTTTGTTGCGTGGGTACTGATGAAAGTGACACGGATTTCTGCCATCAATTCATTTTATGATAAAATAGCTCATTTAGATTGTGAAGCGTATGCCAAAGCAATTTTAGAATATTATGAAATAGATTATGATATTCCGGAGGATGATTTTAAACGATTGCCTAAAGAAGGCCCTTATATAACCATTTCCAATCATCCTTTAGGAGGTATAGATGGTATTTTATTGATGCGGTTGTTATTGCCCTTACGCCAGGATTACAAGATCATGGCCAACTTTCTATTGGAGCGGATGGTTCCTTTGGCACCTCATATCCTTTCTGTAAATCCTTTTGAGGAACACAAAGGAGCTAGAAGTAGTATTTCGGGTTTTAAAAAAGCATTTCAACATCTTAAGGACGGTCATCCCCTTGGTATATTCCCGGCCGGCGAGGTATCTACGAACAAGGAAGGAAAATTTATTGTAGACAAACCATGGGAGGAAGCGGCTCTGAAATTAATTCGAAAGGCCCAAGTTCCCGTTGTTCCGATATACTTTCATGGAAAGAATAGTAAATTGTTTTACAGGTTATCCAAATGGAGCCCTGTTTTTAGAACGGCCATGATTCCTTCACAGGTGCTTTCGCAACGCAACCGTCCCTTAAAGGTGCGTATTGGCCAACCAATTTCAGTACAAACACAAGATGAGCAAGAGAGCTTAGAAGAGTTCACGGCACTGCTTCGTAGAAAAACCTATATCCTGTCCAATGCCTATGAGAAGGAGCGATTGATCGATCAGTTGCCTACGGCGCTTAAAATTCCGAAATCACCAAAAAAAATTGCGGATGCCATGCGCAAGGAAGTTATGCAGGGTGAGATAGAAAAGCTAAGGGAAAAGGACTGTCGCTTGTTGCAAAGTAAGAATTACGAGGTATTCCTAGCCAAGGAACAAGATATGCCCTTTATTCTAAAAGAAATAGGCCGCCAGCGGGAGGTTACTTTTAGGGCAATAGGAGAGGGGACCAACAAAGCTATTGATTTAGATATTTTTGACACGTACTACCATCATTTATTTCTCTGGGACAATGATGAGAAGTGTATCGTAGGGGCATACCGCATGGGGATGGGCTCCGAGATATTTCCGGAACATGGCATAGATGGATTTTACCTACAGGATCTGTTTCGTGTAGAACCGGAATTATACGATATGATGCGCCAGTCTATAGAAATGGGTAGGGCTTACATTGTTAAAGAGTATCAACAAAAACCCATGCCGCTTTTTTTACTTTGGAAGGGAATTGTGCATACTACGCTAAGACATCCAGAGCATAAATATTTGATAGGGGGTGTAAGTATTAGTAACCAGTTTTCCAATTTTTCCAAGTCTTTGATGATCGAGTTTATGAAATCCAATTATTGGGACCCATATGTAGCTCAATATATAAGACCTAAAAAGGAGTTTAAGGTAAAGCTTAACGATGCAGATAAGGAGTTCGTTTTTGATGAGACAAAAGCTGATCTTAATAAATTTGACCGTTTAATAGATGAGTTGGAACCTGGAAGTTTACGTTTGCCAGTATTGATAAAAAAGTACATTAAGCAAAATGCGAAGGTGGTTGCTTTTAACGTGGACCCTTTGTTTAATAATTCGGTTGATGGTCTGATGTACATTAAAATCGCCGACTTGCCGGAGAGTACGGTAAAACCTGTTATGGAGGAATTCCAAGCGGAGTTGGAACGAAAACTAACGGAGTCTCAAATATTGAAGGATAAATAGTATTAAAATTACTCTTTTTAACAGTAAACATGAGAAATTTCCAGGCTATTTTTTTGCTGCTTGTTACTCAAATTTTGTTTTCACAAATAGCAACCGGTACGGTGTATGATTTGGCAAGTGGAGAACTATTGATTGGAGCTTCTGTATATCTTGACGGAACTTCAATTGGCACCATCACTGATGATAAAGGCCATTTTTCTATGTATTCCGACTTTAATTCCAACGCTAATTTAATAGTTGCGTTTATTGGTTATGAAACGTACGTTTTGAGCAATAATGAATTTGCAGAGGGGCTTCAAATTGGTTTGGAGGAGGCCAGTTTTACTATACCAGGAGTAGTTTTAATTTCCGATCCGTTTAGTAGACAGCAAAAATTGGAGGTTTTTAGGTTAGAATTTCTTGGAGAATCAAAAGCAGCAAAAGCCAGTGTCATTGAAAATGAAGATGACATAGAATTATATTTTGATTCAAAAGATAATACCTTGAACGCCTATGCACAAACGCCCATTTTCATAGCGAATGACTTCTTGGGGTATGATTTAAAATTTGACTTGATAGATTTTAAAATACAGTTTAGTAGAAAAAGCTTAGAACGATTAGATAATATGAAGTCTACAACTATTCATGGGTATAGTTTTTTTAAAAACAAGGGAGTTGAGAAAGATTTCTTTTCAGAAAGGAGAGCTAAAATCTATTTGGGTTCTGCGCAACATTTCATAAAAACCTTATGGAACCAAAATTGGAACGAGGAAAATTTTGAAATAAGAAATAAGGGGAAAAAGTTAATCCTTTAGCTATATTCAATATCTCTTTAGGGAATGATTTGTTAACGAAAAATGTGAGATTAACCACTGATAAGATTGTTATAAAGTATAAAAAAGGGGTTCTTAGTTATAGATCTACCTTAGAGGTTTTTAACGGAAGTTCATTTAGAATAGATGCGTCAGGGAATTATCAACCCTATAATATTCTTGGATTAGGCGGGCATATGGGCTCTTTTCGAGTTGCCGATTTACTTCCTTCGAATTACTCCAGTCTTAAAAGTCTAGAATAGAGCATTAAAACAGATTTTTAAGTTATGCCAACGGTTGTACTGCGTCTTTCAAAAAGCACATTGTCTTTCCATACACCAGCACTTGTCTTTCCTATTTTTTCACGTTTTCCGATACGTCTAAAGCCCATTTTTTCATGTAGTTGAATACTCGCTTGGTTTTCAGGAAAAATTCCTGATTGTAAGGTCCATATCCCTTCTTGTTCGCTTTGGGTTATCAAATGCTCTAGCAGTCGACTTCCAATACCTCTACCCCTGAAGGTTTTATCAATATACACACTTACTTCTGCAATACCACCGTACACACATCTGCTAGATACGGGAGACAATGCCGCCCAACCCATAAGCTTCCCATCGGTTTCAGCAACAATCCTACATGATTTTAGGTGTGCCTTATCCCATTGGGAATAGGTAGGAGGCCTAGTTTCAAACGTAGCAAAGCCTGTAGCTATCCCTTCCAAATAAATTTGAGATACGGAGTTCCAATGTTCTTGTTGCATTGGTTTAATTTTAATCATGGTAATTTATCCTAGTTTTCAACAGCATCCACTTCCTGGAGCACAGGAATTCTCAGGAACACCTTCTACTTCTACAGGGGCAACACAAATATCCTTAGCCTTGCAATCTGTTGGTGTTACTCCCAAATGAAATATAAGTTGGCGACCGTCCAGCTCATGGTTATGTACGTACAACTGTGCAGTATGAAAATGAGCGTTGCTATATTCAAACTTCACTTCAACCTCTTTCTCCATAGGTTTAATGCGGTCCACTCGATTAAGGATTTCCAAAGCTTTATGGGCAGACATAAAATCGCGCTTTCCTATTTCTTCCGGACTTTCCCAAAGCTGTATAATGGTTTCTTTCCAAAAATCTGTTCCTGCGCCGCAATCTACGGCATCAATGCTTATGTTTTTTATTTCCGTAATATGATAGTTTGCCGCAACCAGTTTTCCAGGCGCATATTCAAATAGTAGATCTTTATTTG
Organism: uncultured Maribacter sp.; assembly: GCA_964507115.1. GTDB lineage: Bacteria > Bacteroidota > Bacteroidia > Flavobacteriales > Flavobacteriaceae > Maribacter. Next base: position 18,872 of record CAZDOW010000018.1, on the reverse strand, counting down.
GGTATTCTTTTAGGAGCGATAAAAATTCATTTGTTTTCATAGATGTATATTTTTAGTTAACAACAAGTTGACTTAGTAGTATTGAAAAAAGAATTCAGACGTTTCTGTACAGCGGTCCAAGTTTTTAGATTTATGCAGTAACATACTTTTTTACCTTCAATTTCCCCTTTGATCAAATCAATACTTTTGAGTTCTTTTAGATGCTGAGAAATGGTAGGTTGGGCTAAACCAATTTCATCCACGATATCATTGCAGATACAGGCCTCTTGTTTGCTAATGAATTCTAGTATTGCAATGCGTGCAGGATTGGATAGCACTTTGAAAATAACAGCCAGTTCATTTTGTTGGGTATTGAATATCTGTGTTTTGGTTATTCCCATTATCGTATTTGTATATTGCAATATTACGATAATAAAATGAATAAAAAAAGTTGGATATTTTTTCCAACTTTTTTTAATTTTTAAAGACTCTTAAACCAGTCTTGGAATAAGTGTCCAACACCAACGGTTGGTGTCATCTTATCACCAGCTGCACTAACGAGACTAATTATGATTAGCACTAATCCAATGATTGCAGAGAAGCAACCTACTATTGGTATAAAGCTACATATCAATACAAAAATCCAAATCCCTAGTGTTTGTCTAATATAATAACTACCAAACTCTGTTTTATTTTGGTTGTTCATGATGAGTGCAATAATCCATCCGATAATAGTAATATGCGCAATAATAGCCACTGTTTTTCCACTATCTGGTTGATTAGGGTCAAAGGTTTCTTTTACATCTTCCTTAAAATCCTTGGCCGCTTCTTCTGCTTTATCAGCAAAGCCGCTTGCTTTTTCTTTAGTATCTTCCGCAAAGTCGCTTGCTTTTTCCTTAGCGTTATCAAAAGCTTCCTCTGCTTTATCACCCAAATCCTTGGCTTTTTCCTTCCCTTTGTCAAAAGAATCTTTGGCTTTATCGCCTAAGTTTTCTGCTTTTTTCTTTGCATTGTTTGTGGCATCTTTTGCATCGTCTCCCAAGTCTTTATTATCTTCTGACATTTTTATAGTTTTAGGTGGTTAATTAAAGACTAAATGTAATAAAAAAAATGATACCTAAAGAAACGCTTTGTCAATAGGCTCCCAGAGCTCTATTTTAGTGCCGTCTAAATCTATGATCCAAGCAAACTTCCCGTAGTCATATTCTTCTGTTTTACCAATAATGGTTACGCCTTCTTTTCTAAGTTCTACCAGTAGTTCGTTGAGATTTTCCACTCTAAAATTCATCATAAAGGTGGAACTGCTAGGTTCATAGTACTTGGTGTCCTCCTTCATTGGACTCCATTGCGTGGAGCAGTCATTGCCGTTTTTATCTTTCCACCAAAACGTAGCACCGTATTGGTCTGTTTTTAGTCCCAAATGTTTGGCATACCAATCTTTGGTTTTGTTTGGGTCTTTAGTCTTGAAAAAAACGCCTCCTAATCCTGTAACCCTATTTTTCATTATCGATATATTTTGTAGTTATGCTGTACAACCAATTTATCCATTGTGGAGTGGACTCACTAAATTTATATTTTTCTCATATAATGTAATCCATTCTTTCGGACTCATTTTAGAACAGAGTTCTCCAATAAGTGCGTATGGAATGTCATCCATATATTTAAAGCGCACGCAACTTTTACCCATATCTAGTTTGCGTTTACAATGTTTTGGATATTCCGCTAAGAACCAATCTAACAGTTTTTTATCTGCATAGATTCCGGAATGATATAACGCTATAAAGTTTTTTTGTGATGCAATATGTATAAATGGCAATGGGAGATTGGTGTCACAATGATACCCGGTCGGATACATGGAGTGCGGTACTACATATCCAATCATTTTATAACTTATACATTCTTTAAAACCTTTAGGTAAGTTTTTTGCCAAAACCGTTTTTAGCTGGGAAATTGGTTCTTTTCTTTCCTCGGGAAGTTTAGAGATATATTCTTCAACGGTTTTGGCAGCTATAGTCATGGTATTAATTTTTAAAACACGTTATAAAGCTAACAAAATTCTGCTTTTATCTTATCTACTATCGTTTGAGCTAGTTTCTCTTTGCTCTCAATCGTCCAGCCGGCAACATGAGGGGATAATATAACATTGTCTGCTTGTATCAAATACTGAAAGGCTTCAGGGAGCTTACCATCCTTAAACATATGCTCAAAAGATGTCTTTTCATATTCTAGCACATCGAGTCCGGCTCCTAGAACTTTCTCTGATTGTAATCCAGCTACCAAATCCTCTGTGTTGATACATTTACCCCTCGCAGTATTTAGAATCCATAAAGGATGTTGGAATTTTTCAATAAACGCTGAGTTAATCATGGCTACTGTATCTTCCGTTTGAGGAACGTGTAGACTTAGCACTTCTGTTTTTTGGTGCAGTTCCAAAATGCCAACTTGTCGTGCGTTTTCATCTTCAATGCCACCCTTAATATCGTAGCAAATAACTTCTACATCAAACCCTCTTAGTTTTTTAGCAAAAGCTTTTCCCATATTTCCGTACCCAATAATACCTACTGTTTTACCTTCCAGTTCCAATCCTCTGTTGCCTTCACGTTCCCATTTTCCATTTCGCACTTCCTTGTCTGCCTTATTAAGTTTGTTGAATAGAGAAAGTAACATACCAAGGGTGTGCTCTCCAACCGCGTTTCTGTTTCCTTCAGGTGCAGCTGCTAGAAAGATGCCTTGTTGCTTTGCAAAACGGGTATCTATATTTTCCAGACCTGCGCCTAGTCGGCCTATAAACTTTAGTTTAGTTGCTTTTTCTAAAAAAGATTGATCCACGGTAAAGCGGCTTCGAATGATGAGACCATCATATTCATGGATTTTCTTTTCAATTTCTGCTTTTGAAGAGCTATAATCTTCATCATTTTGAAACCCTAGGCTATTAAATTGCGCAACAAGCAAAGGGTGATTTATATCTACATGCAATATGTTCATCAATCTTATATTTTAGGATACTTTGTTTGGGTCATTTTATGTTTAATGACACCCGTATGTGCGGTGTCTTGTTTTTCGAACAATAATAAATGTACTTCTTCTCTATCTTTTGTTGAAGGGCAATGCTCTACCCCTTTTGGCACCACTATAATTTCACCCTCGTTTACCACTTCTGTTCTATCCCGAAACTTCATATACAAGGTCCCTTTTAAGACCTGGAAAAGCTCATCTTCATGTTCGTGTGCATGCCAAACAAATTCACCTTGAATTTTTGCCAGTATCACCTGCATATTGTCTACTGTAGCGATTTGATGTGGATGCCATTGTTTGGTAAATAGCGAATGTTTTTCTTTTAGGTTAATGGGTTTCATATCTTTTTTATTAGGTCTGCCGTTAACCATCGGTAAGTATTTAAATCTGGTCATAGCATTTTGCTATGGAATGCCTTAAATCCCTAAAACAGCCTTAGCGATCATAAAGTAGATGAGGATTCCGAAAATATCATTGCTTGTGGTAATAAATGGCCCTGTAGCAATAGCAGGGTCAATACCTCTTTTGTGTAAAAATAAGGGTGTAAAGGTGCCAATGAATCCAGCCACTACGATAACGGCAATCAGTGAAAGTGATATAGCTAATGCCGTAAGAAAATCTCCCTTCCAAGCCCAGGTAAATAGCAAAAGTAAGGCAGCCAGAATAACCCCATTTAGGAGTGCTAGGAGCATTTCTTTTATAAGTCTATTTCCAATACTACCCTTGATATCATCGTTAGCCAATCCTTGTACGATGATGGCGCTCGACTGTACTCCCACATTACCTGCCATGGCAGCAATTAAGGGTGTAAACAGGAATAATATGGTGTATTTACGGAACATTTCTTCAAAACCTCCCATAATAACGGCGGCGGCGGCGCCACCAAAAAGGCCTAAGATAAGCCATGGTAGCCGCGCACGGGTCAATTCCCAAATACTGTCATCAGCCTCCACGTCTTGGGATATACCTGCTGCCATTTGGTAATCTTTCTCCGCTTCCTCACGGATAACGTCTACAATATCATCAATGGTGATGCGGCCTACTAACCTTCCTATTTCATCAATTACCGGTATGGCTTCCAAATCATATTTACTCATGATTTTGGCTACTTCCTCCGGTTTTTCGTTTACGTTCACATAATCTACCTTGGGAATATATATGTCTTTTATTTTTGAAGTATTCTTTGCGGTAAGTAGGTCTTTTAAGGACAACCGCCCCATGAGCATATCATCCTCATCCACCACATAAATGGAGTGCACTCTGGTAACGTTTTCTGCCTGCATTCGCATCTCTTTTACGCATGCAAGTACGTTCCAAGTATCTTGTACTTTTACAAGCTCTTTTGCCATTAAGCCACCAGCAGAGTTCTCGTCGTAGCGTAAAAGGTCTACAATATCTTTGGCATGCTCTCTATCCTCTATTTCGGAAATTACCTCTTGTACGATTTCTTGTGGTAGTTCCCCTATGATATCCGCAGCATCATCGGTATCTAATTCTTCCAGTTCTCCAGCAATTTCTTTAGAAGAAAGATTGCCTAAAATAGATTCCCTAACATCTTCATCTAGTTCTGTAAGGACATCGGAAGTTTTGTCGCTATTCAGTAATTTTATAAGGTACGTCGCCTGGTCCTCGTCAAGTTCATTGATGATCTCTGCTACATCCGCATAATGCACTTCTACTAAAAGAGAATTTAGCTGTGAATCTTTTTGGTCGTCTATAAGCTGTTCAATTTTGCTTACAAGTTCCTCTGTGAGTTTAAACGGTGTCATCTGCTATCTTCTTGGTAAGTGCTATAAAATTTGCAACTGCAAGTTGTTCCGGGCGTTGGTCAAATATAGTATCTTCTTTGAGAATATCTGAAAGACCAAAGCTTTTTAAGCTATTACGAAGTGTTTTCCTACGTTGGTTAAAAGCGGTTTTTACTACAGTGTAAAATAATTTTTCATCACAACCCAATTCAAAGTCCGTTTTTCTCGTAAGCCTAAGCACACCCGATTGTACTTTGGGCGGCGGGTCAAACACCTCAGGTTGTACTGTAAAAAGATACTCCGCTTCATAAAAAGCCTGCACAAGTACGGAAAGTATGCCATAGGTCTTGCTTCCTTCAGAAGCACAAATACGTTTGGCTACTTCTTTTTGAAACATACCGGAAAATTCCGGAACCTGTTGCCGTATTTCTAACATTTTAAAGACGATTTGAGTAGAGATATTGTATGGGAAATTACCGGTGATGGCAAATTGTTCCTCTCCAAAAAGGGATTGTAAATCGTAGTGTAGGAAATCTGCCTTAATAACTTTAAAAGAACCTGCGCCTTGTAACACTTTAGGATGTTCCAAAGGAAAGCTGTGGTTAAGATAGGTGATGGAGTCTGAATCTACATCCATAGCAACTAAATCCATCTCCTGTAACAAGAGATATTTGGTGAGTACTCCCGTGCCAGGCCCTATTTCTATGACGTTTTTATAATTTTTGAGCCTTAAAGTTTCTGCAATCTGTTTTGCAATATCTTCATCCTTCAAAAAATGCTGACCTAGATATTTTTTCGCTTTTATAGGGCTTGCTTGCTTGGCTTTCCCACCTTTTCCATAAAAGTCGTTTTTACCCTTATAATTCTTTTTCCCCATGTCTCTTTATCTACTTTATTGGGCACTTTTTGGCGCCACGGTATGCTCGTGAGTAACCTCTAACTCTGTTCTGAACGATACAAACTTACCTGCAAATAGGCTGTTTACTGCTTCCCTTAGTCTTGTGGCATCTTCTTGGTAGTAGCGTTCCAATGTTGTTTTGTTGTTAGTTGTGTACTGAACGGAATAGGTAACTCCGCCCATATCCTCTTCCACAAGAACCTTACTCATTTTTGCACTGACGAACTTGCCTGTATCCAGCATCTCTGGAATGTGTTTATCCTTCATCCATTGCACCCATTCTTCATGGACTGCTTTTTCAATATTGGTAGTAACGTTGTATATGTACATTTTAAAAGTTCAAGTTCAAGAGTGAAGTATCCAGTTTTAAATTCAAAAGTAATTGAACCAAAACTGAATGAAAAATACTTTTTGATTTAGAGCATTAATTTTTTTAGTAATTAGCATCCACTAATTAATAGCATCTCCACGAAGCATCCTAAAATTTTTACGTGCTTGCGGGAAATAATAACTGTCTTGGTAGTTGTAAATAATCGTTTCGTACTGCGCCTTTGCTTTATCAGGTTGGTTCAGAATTTTTCTATAGAGTTCGCCAAGTGCAAAATAGGCATCGTCCGCTAGTATTCCATTTTTGTAAAACTCCGTTATTTTTTGGTAATTGAATTCGGCAGATTCGTATTTTTCTTGCGACTCCAATAGCTGTGCCTGTTTCAAGAGGGCTTCGTCCTCTATTTTTTCGCCTTTATGGTTTTGTATAATGTCTTCTAAGGCATCTACCGCTTCCTGTGTTTTGTTCTGATAAGCAAGAAAATCAGCACGGGCATATTTTTTCAGTGCCGTTTGGGTAGAATCTTCCAAGGAGTTGTCCGAAATCAATAAACTTAGCTGCATGGCGTCATTTGCAATAAGTTGCGAGGTAGAACCCCGTAGTATTTTTAATTGGGTTAGTGCCCACTCAAAATCACCTTTATAAAAACTGGTCTCGGCTACTTTATAGCGGGCGTTTTGTCCAAGTACATCGTTTTTTAGTTTTTGTTGTATTTGGGAGAAATAGATCAAGGCCTCGTTAAATTTTTTGTGGTATACCAAAATATCTCCCAAGGCTAATTTTATATAGGCAGTTCCTCTTTGGCTTAAAGGTAGCTCCAATGAGTTTTTTAACAGTTCAATGGCGGGCGCAGGGTCATCTTTTTTGAAGGTTAGGAAGTTGGCGTAAGCCACTTGTAATTGTAAGGTCTGGGTCTGGTAGCCGTGAATTTCTATAAGGCTTTCGTACCGTTTTTGAATGGCTTCCAATTGGTTTTTCTTGGTATCTCTCAAATCAATTTCTATTAGATTGAGTTCCGCATCTAAAGCCGTAACAACGTTGTTGGATTCCTTTACAAGGTATTCGAAAATATCGCGGGCTACGTCGGTTTCATTTTCATCCAAGGCAAGTTTACCTAGGTTTTCCAATCGCAAGGTGTTGCCGTCTTCCATGCGTTTGTAAATGGCTTTTTCCTGCCTAAAGGCACTGCCATATTGTTCTTGCTGTACAAATAACCAACTTAATAGTTCGTTCCAAATAACATCTGGGTTTTTCTGTACGTTTTCTAGTAAGATTGTTTTAAGGGTTAGGTTGTTCTGATCTTCTGGATCGGATGAGATAAAGGCATCTATACTTCTTAAGATATTAGATTTTGAGGTTTTTCCGTTGCTCAAAAGATTAAGGTAGGAACGGTACATCTTATCAACGTTACCCTGCTCCCCGTAAATACGAGCTAACTGAAAATTATAGTCTAGTTCTGGATTTATTTCCATAGCCTTTTGATAGGAGGAAAGGGCCCTGTCGAGCAGACTATACTTTTGAAATTGATACCCTAGCGCATAGCCGTAATTTGGATTTTGGGTTATTACGTTCAGTGCTTGATCAAAATAAACATTCGCCTGTGCTGTAGAATCCTGTAAAGTATAATTGTAGCCTAGCTCTATTAGTAGGGTTGGGTGTGGACTTTTTCCTTTAAGCTGCTCGTTTAAAAAACGATTGGCATCTTCATAACGTTCCAGTTGCTGGTAACAAGCCACTAACCCTTGAAGGTAGTCAGTTCGCCTAGGGCTTTTCTTAGTCAGTTTTTCGTAAAAAACAACGGCTTTCTCAAAATCGCCATCTTCAAAATACTGCTTTGCCAAAAAGTCCTCTTGGGCAAATGTAGCAGATAGCAATGTGAAGTACGCGAATAGGAATATATAAAAACGCATATCCAAAGATAAGGAGAATGGGGTAAGTTGATGTTAAAGAAACTGCAAGTTTCTATTTTGTTTAGCGCAGTAATTATCCTAAAATCTATACTATTGTATGTATTGGAAAATAGGTGAGTTCACCTAGTCTATCTTATCAAACCCACAATATGGCACTAATACTTCTGGAATTTTAATTCCATCTGCAGTCTGATAATTCTCGAGAATACTCGCCAATACACGAGGTAATGCTAAAGAACTTCCGTTAAGCGTATGTGCTAATTTGCTTTTTCCGTTTTCGTCTTTATAGCGCAATTTTAATCGGTTGGCCTGGTACGTCTCAAAGTTGGACACCGAACTAATTTCTAGCCAGCGGTCCTGAGCTGCGGAAAACACCTCAAAATCATAGGTTAGGGCGGCTGTAAAGCCCAAATCTCCACCACAAAGGCGTAATATTCTGTACGGAAGTTTCAACTCACGTAAAATCTCTTTAACATGGTCTACCATGCCATCCAAAGCAGCATATGATTTGCTTGGGTGTTCTACCCGAACGATTTCAACTTTATCGAACTGATGCAAACGGTTTAAACCTCTAACATGAGCACCATAGCTCCCGGCCTCTCTCCTAAAACATGGCGTATAGCCCGTGTAGGTGACGGGGAAATCGTTCTCATTTAGAATTACATCCCTAAAAATATTTGTCACGGGTACCTCTGCTGTGGGAATAAGATAAAGGTCATCCGCGGTTATGTGGTACATTTGACCTTCCTTATCTGGTAATTGCCCTGTTCCATAGCCAGAAATTTCGTTGACTAGATGCGGCACTTGAATTTCGGTGTAGCCGGCGGCTGTATTTTTATCTAAAAAATAAGCAATCAAAGCCCGTTGCAGGCGTGCACCTTTGCCTTTATAGACAGGAAATCCCGCTCCGGCAATTTTCACGCCGAGTTCAAAATCTATGATATCGTATTTTTTGGCAAGTTCCCAATGGGGAAGTGCATCCGGTACCAACACGGGAATATTACCCTCGCTGAATACTTCTTCATTGTCTGTCTCTGAACTTCCCGAAGGAACAGAGCTATGCGGTACATTAGGTATTTGGTACAATAAATTTTGTAGGCCCTCTGCCGCTTTACTTAACTCGTCGTTCAGCTGTTTGGACTCCTCCTTTAAAGTTGCTGTCTTTTCTTTTAAACCATTAGCCTCTTGTGCCTTTCCAGATTTGTACAGGATTCCGATTTCCTTGGAAAGCGAATTGGATTCTGCTAAGACGGAATCTAAGCGTGTTTGGGTCGCACGTCTTTTCTCGTCTAGCTGCAGTACCTCTTCAAGTAATGCGCTTCCATCGATATTCCGTTTTTTGAAAGCTGCGATCATATCGTCCTTTTGCTCTCGGATAGCCTGTAACTGTAACATGGTTCTGCTGTTTAAGTGTGCAAATTTAAACTAATCTTCTGATTTAAAAGAGATACATTTATTATGTATAACGATCAAATAGGTAGCTTGCGGTTTTTGAACATTTTGGAGTAAACGTGTCGCAGATTTGCACCCTCTTATTTTTCATGTGCTTTTGTTTACCATAAGGGGTAAACAGATAAGGAAAACTTAGAAAAAGAAACTACCTTTTCTATCGAAAAAATATTCAGGGCGGGTGGCCCCCATATTAGTATTATGCTACGCGAATCCTTATGGAATGACTTGGCAGCTATGCTCCAGGGCGGTATGTTTTTGGATTGATTGGGTTTTAGTTGAACGGTTTGCGAGGTATGTCAAATAGCGAAATCGATTAGTAAATCATTCAAATTAACGCGAATCTGGCCCTAATTTAGAAGGTAAAATCCATTCATGATGTTTGAAAGTTAGCCATGGTGTATTTGCCAAATCAGTTTTCGAGTCTATAAAAGGGGTAAAGGGTCTCCCATTGATACTAATCTTGGATTGCTTTAAATATACCGATATGTCCTCTCCGTTCTGAGAATATTCTTTTTTCAGATAGCCTGCAAATTGCCAAGCAAAATCCGGATAGGAAAATACTTTTCTGTGCTGACTGCGGTTAAGGTATTCCAAAGTAGCTATTATAGTTTGTTCTCCTGTGTCGTTGTTCAAAACGGTAAAATTACCTTTTCCAATTCTGCTACGAAGCATCATGCGCCAACTCATTCGGTGCCCTTCTTCGGTCCAAAGGACTTCATCAGAAATGAAATGATGGCGTACCGGCAAAAGTAACTGAATAACAAAATAGGTAGCCAAGATTGTTAGGATTCCGTTTCTGTAATTAGGAATTGATATTTCGTTAGCAATGTAGGGTGTTTTCTTCTTGAAAAATAAACGTCGTATAGTCTCGGTCTCAAAGAAAAATACGCTGAAGGCTAGTGATAGATATGGGAAAATACCAATTTGGAAAACGATGGAATTAAATAGGTGGAAAAATATGGACATAAAGAATGCCACTTTGCGCGTAGGTTTCCAAAGTAGGGCTGGGATAATTAGCAAATCGAATAGAATACCCGTTATACCAATAATTTTATGCACCCAGTCTACTTGTAGTAACTCTCCAATTAATGGATAATTTGCCTTAGGCTGCATTAAAATACGGATCATGCCAAAATCTAACCAATCGCCGTAGAGTTTTGCTATTGATGCGTAAACATAAACAATGAATAGCTGCAGCACAATTATCCACTTCACATAACTGTACATGCTGTCAGACCGTTGCTCCGAATGCTGTTTTGTAAATACGGAATAATTTTTATTGGCCGGAAAAAAACACATAAAAAAGGAAATCAGAATTAATAAATAATAGTGATTATTGTAGGCGGTTTTTTGCATAAGATAGACAGCTGTCCAAAGTAATGTAAAAGAAATAATGCTAAACCGATATTTATAACCGAGTGCTATACAAATACCGAGGATGCCCATAAGAGAAAAATAGAAGTACATGCCCACACCCGGAAGGGGTTGTAGCCAATCAAAATCTATAAAAGGAAAACTAAAACGTGGGGCTATTACATTTCTTTGGACCCATCCGGTGGCAATCGCCCCAAAACATTCGCAAGCGATTAGGATTCCGAAAAATATTCGAAAGAGGATCAACGGGCTGTTGTCCATCCTCTTAAATAGAAAGCGATTCCACATTAGTATTGGGATATAAACCGAAGTGATGCTTGCTTGTCCTTTCCCAATTGTTCCTTTAGGGAGTCTAAAGAATCAAATTTACGTTCGTCCCGAAGTCTATTCAGCATATCTACCTGAATTTCTTGGTCATAGAGGTCATCCTTAAAATTAAAAAAATGAATCTCTATACTCTTTTCTGTACCGTTTACGGTGGGGTTGTAGCCTATATTCATCATGCCAAACACCTCTTTTCCGTTAAGGGTGCTTTTTACCGTGTACACCCCAGTTTTAGGGATGAGTTTGTAGGTTTCTTCAATGGATAGATTTGCGGTAGGAAAATTCAATTTCCGCCCAAGACCTTTTCCTTTTTTAACAATACCGCTAAGCATATACTCGTATCCTAGATAGGCATTTGCTATTGTCACATCTCCTTCTTCTAAGGATTTTCTAATTTTTGTGGAACTTACGGAAACCTCGTCTATTTCCTGTGCCGGTATTTCTTCCACGGTAAAATCCAATAGAGTGCCAAAAGCGATAAGGTCGTTGATATTGGCTGTCCGGTTACGGCCAAAGCGATGATCGTAACCAATAATAATCTTTTTTGATTTGAGTTGGTTTACCAAAAGATCACGAACGAATTCTGTAGCGGTTAATCTAGAAAAGTCCTTAGTAAAAGGATGAATGACCAAAACATCGAGTCCCATCTTATTAAGAATCTCCTTTTTTTCCGCAACGGTGTTCAATAGTTTGATATCTGTATCTTTTTGAAGCACCATTCTGGGATGGGGGAAAAAAGTAAGTACCGCAGATTTTAACTTGGCATCTTTGGCATGGTTTATGACCTTTTCTAGTATTTTCCTATGACCTATATGCACACCGTCAAAAGTGCCTATAGTAATGGCAACGGGCTCCTGCGCTGTGTATTTGAAAATGCTATGGACTGTAATCACCTATGATGGAAAATAAAAGAACTATATTTGTTTTTGAGATAAAAGCCCCTCAATGATTACAAAATTACGCCTAGTTTTTTCAATTACAATGGTATTTCTCTCCTTTTATGGAGCTGCGCAAACTGGTTATTGGAAAAGTACAGATTTATCCCAAGTGGAAGAACAGGAAACTTTGGAACGATTCACCATTGAAAAGGCAGCTGCCTATACTTTGGACGAAACTCTTTTTAAAAACCAATTGGTTGCTATAACTAAAAAGGGAAATAGTAGTGGGGTCGTTTATTTTCCGGATGAAAAAGGAAGACGAATTCCTTTTAAGGTGATCGAGGCCAATACATTTTCTAAAGAGCTTGCGGCAAAGTATCCGAACATTAAATCTTACAAAGGTATTAGCACCAAGAATGACGGTAAACGCATCCGTTTTAGTGTATCTCATAAGGGTATCCATAGTATGATGTCTGCAGCAGGAGAAGGAGGTTCGGTATTTATGGAAAAGGGAGTTAAAGATATATATGTGCTCTACCACGCCAAAGACCGTGCTGCCAAGGATGCTTTTGTTTGTAGGACTGCACCTCAAATAGCGGAGGCTGGGAACGTGTTTGCTTCCCAACTGGTAAACGACCAGGTATTGCGAAAGTTTAGACTTGCTGTAGCGGCATCGGGAGAATATACCAATTTTCATGGAGGCACTAAAATAGACGCTCTGGCTGCCATAAACGCTACGGTTACTCGAATTAATGAGATACTGGAAAACGACTTAGCTGTTACCTTAGAGATTATTGGGGCTACGGATGCTGTAATATATACCGATCCGGAGACAGATCCATTTAACGGAGGCCTGAGCGCCCAGACCCAGAATACTTTAGATAATGTGGTTGGTGATGCAAATTATGATATAGGCCATCTTTTTAACCAAAAGGACGATGCTTTGGATGGTAACGCAGGGTTTGTCGGAGCTGTATGTCGGGCTGGCAGGAAAGGTAGTGCATATAGTACATTTTCTACGCCTCAGGGGGATGCTTTTGATATTGATTTGGTGGCCCATGAAATGGGACATCAGTTTGGAGCTAATCATACCTTTTCCCATATTTCGGAGGGAACGCAGGCGCAAGTCGAGCCCGCTAGCGGTACCACCATTATGGGGTATGCAGGTATTACCGGTGTCAATGATGTGGCTCCTAATAGCGATGCGTATTTCCATTATGAAAGCATTTTCCAGATACGCGATTATTTGGAAACTGTTTCCTGTGGAGAAGTCACTACATTAACTAATACACCACCTAATTTAATTTCCGTAGCAGATTTTATCATTCCAAAGGGTACGGCTTTTGTTCTTACCGGAAATGCTGAAGATATTGATGCAACAGATGTACTCACGTATACTTGGGAACAAAATGATAATGGTATTGTTACCCAAGCCACTTTTGGGCCAACAAGTCCAATTGGAGCCCTTTTCAGGTCTTTACCGCCAGATACATTACCCTATCGCTATTTTCCGAGGTTAGATCGTATAGTAGCAGGGAATTTAACCCAGACAAATCCCAGTTTAGGGAGTGCTTGGGAAACCGTTCCTTTGGTGGAGCGAGAGCTAAATTTTGCCTTAACGGTGCGTGATAATGCCTTAGGAGGTGGTCAGCTAGTTTCAGATGAGGTAGCCGTCTTTGTTACAAATAATGCAGGACCGTTTGAAGTAACCTCACAAGATTCAATAGTTTCCTATGTAGCCGGCGAGGTAGAACGTTTGAGTTGGAACGTGGCTGATACTCATTTGGCGCCCATTTTGGCAGCTACAGTTGATGTTTATCTTTCTACTGATGGTGGACAAACATTTCCTATTACCGTTGCTGAGAATGTACTGAACGACGGCGCCCATGATATCTTAGTTCCAGCGGCTCCGACTGCCAATGCCAGATTTATGGTGAAGGCTTCCGATAATATATTTTTGGCCGTAAACGCTTCGGATTTTACCATAACCCCGTCCCAAGTAGTCCTTAATTTCACGGAGCTTGCTTACGAGGTATGCGAGCCAGATAACCTGGTCGTCAATTTTACGTATGAAACCTATTTGGAATTTGTGGAGGAAAGTACATTTAGCGTAGTAGGAGCTCCCGTAGCATTGGGTGTTGTTTTTTCAGACATCACAGCAACAGCTACCAATACACCTGTGAGCATTACCTTTTCTGGAACGAATGGCCTGGCTCCAGGGCAGTATCCTATTCAAGTAGTATCCACAGCGGCAAGTGTTACCAAACAAGTGACTATAAACTTAACCATTTACGATACTAATTTTGATAATGTTGTTCTTCAAGCCCCTTTAAATGTTGAAGTGGATGTTTCAAAGGATATTGTATTGGAATGGGAGGATAATCCGGGTAATACAGCCTATGATGTGGAAATAGCAACGGATCTTGCCTTTACCAATATCATTGAAATGGTAAACGTTACCAATGCCTTTTACAGACCATTAAACCTTGATAATAATGCGCAATACTTTTGGCGCGTAAAACCAAAGAACAGTTGTGGTGAGGGTGCTTTTAGTGCTCCTTTTGTTTTTAATACTATAACCTTTAACTGTGATACAGTAAGTGCTCTTGATTTGCCTATTGATATTTCAGCGGTAGGTACACCTACTATTACTTCTAGAATAGCTTTTTATGAAGATTTGCCTATCGCTGATATAAATGTAGGACTAAATTTGGAGCATACTTTTTTGGCAGATTTACAGATAAGTTTAACCTCGCCTTCTGGCACTACGGTTGTACTGGTATCCAGCTCCTGTAATGATTCTAGAAATATCAATGCGGTATTTGACGATGAAGCCTTGGCATTTGTTTGTGGGGGTAACCCCGCAATAGCAGGAACGGTATCTCCCTTAGGATCCTTGAGTTCTTTTAATGGCGAGTCTATTTTAGGTGAATGGATTTTGGAAGTTAAGGATAATGCACCTTCCGATGGCGGAAGGTTAAATTCCTTTTCGCTAGAAGTATGCGTGGAGGGTAATTTTAGGCCAGATGCGGACCGTGATGGTGTTTATGATGATGGAGAGGACTTATGCTTGGATACTCCAGAAGGAGAAGAGGTTGATGCCTTTGGATGTTCCGTGTATCGCTTTACCAATCAAAATTTTAACATCAGCCTAGAAAGCGAAACCTGTAGGGAAAATAATGATGGGAAGATTACCATTACACCTAAGGTAGGGCTCAGTTATGAAGTTACGGTAACCGGCCTAGGAGTGAGTCAAACACAGGGTTTCACCAATGTGTTTACATTATCAGACCTAAGTGCAGGAACCTATACTGTTTGTATAACAGGAACGGATGGCACCATAACCTTTGAGGAGTTTTGTGCACAAGTAGTTATTTCAGAACCAGAGCTTTTAAGTGTGAGTTCAAAAATATCAGTGGATGGTACAAAGCTTACCGTGAATTTGGAAGGGTCGGACATGTATAATATTGAGCTTAACGGGACAGTTGTTCAAACTCAAGTATCTAGTATTACATTAGATTTAAAAAACGGGCTCAACGTATTAAAAGTATTTACAGATACTCCCTGCCAAGGTAGCTATAACGAACAATTTGTGCTTTCCTCTGAGCCCTTATTCTATCCTAATCCTTTTACTGATGTTATCAATGTATATTTTGGGGGTAGTGGCAGTACCATCACTTTGAGCATATTTGCTGCTGATGGTAGATTCATAAAAAGTATGATTGTACTGGTTGGTGCCAATGGGACACCAATAGATTTGGGAACGTTGGCCTCTGGCTTGTATTACGTTCGGTTTTCGGGCGAGGGCATACAGGGAACCGCAAAAATTATTAAACAATGACAAAGACTGTTCTTATATTTTTTGCCATGCTTTTTGTGCTTGTGGCATGTAACAAAAAGAATGAGCCAAAACCTCCGGGACAGGCGGAATTGGTCTTTCCAGAGAAGAATTCTGAATGTACCACTGGGCAGTCTCTTGGAGCCACTACTAGCCGAGTAACCTTTATTTGGCAAGAGGCCAAAAACACCCAAACCTATGAGCTTCGGGTAACCAATGTAGCTACTGGCACTACACAAACAATAAGCACGGTTTCAACTTCTGCGAGCTTACCCATAGAAAAAGGCGTTCCTTTTTCATGGTTGGTACGATCACGAAATAACCAAATAGAGCAAACCGTCTCCAGTACCGTTTGGAACTTTTATAATTCGGGGGCCAATAACTCTTTTGCACCTTTTCCAGCAGAAATAATAACACCTAGAATGTCAGAAAAGGTATTTAAGGATATAAATAACGAAGTAACCCTATCTTGGTCGGGGAGTGATTTAGATGATGATATCGCTAATTTCGAAATCTATCTTTCAACCGAAAACCCGCCAGCGAATCTTATAAATACCTTAGGCGTCACTGTTACGGAACAAAAGGTTGCCGTATCCGCGGACACAGTTTATTATTGGAGTGTAATTACCAAAGACGAGGAAGGAAATGCTACTAATTCTGGAATATATAGTTTTAAGGTACTATAGTTCTTAACGCATTTAAGCGTTGTTAAATTGGTTCATGGTGCGAGTAATACCTGCCAAGACAAAGGATGTGACGAGTTCTGTAGATTTTTCCAAACGCTCTTTCATAGATGTATTTTCCTCATCGTTCCATTTACCTAGCACATAGTCTACTTGTCTACCTTTGCCAAAGTCTGCCCCTACACCAAATCGAAACCTATTGTATTTATTGCTTTCAAGGAACAACTGAATATCCTTAAGTCCGTTATGACCACCGTCACTTCCTTTAGTTTTCACCCTAATTGTGCCAAATGATAGATTAATATCGTCAGTAATGACCAACACGTTCTCTACAGGAATTTTTTCTTTCTCCATCCAGTACCTAAGAGCCTTTCCACTTCGGTTCATATAGGTCGACGGTTTTAAGCAAAGTATGCTTCGTCCTTTTACTTTAAAGGTACCTATATCCCCTAATTTTACCGTTTCAAAAGTAAAATTCTCTTTTTGAGCCAACGCATCTAGTATTTTGAAACCTATATTGTGGCGTGTATCTGCATATTCATCTCCAATATTCCCAAGGCCTATTACTAAAAATTTCTTCATGCTATCTTCTTCGTTTAAAAAGCAACTGTCTTTTTTAAAAAGGGATTTTAGGATTGTAAACATAACTATATAAGCATCGTGTACCCATAAAAATACAAAAGCATCCCGATACCAATACCGGGATGCTTTATATCAATCTTTAGAATTAACGTATAGTTATTCTTGTGCTGTTTCTTCAGCGGATCCTTCTGCAGCTCCCTCTTCTCCTTCTGCTCCTTCTTCATCTTCTTCATCCTCAACAACGGCAGTACGTGCCATCTTAACTTGCACCACTGTTGTGCTTTCTGGATGTAGAATAACGAAATCGTCGTTCAACAAAGATTCAACTGTAATATTCTCACCAATCTTTAATTTAGAGATATCGATATTAAAGAAATCCGGTAATTTGTCCGGTAAAGCCTTAATAGCTAATTTTCTCTTTCTAAACAATAAACGTCCACCATTTCTTACCCCTGGAGAACTACCCTCTAAACGTACAGGAATGTTCATGGTTACCTCTTTATCGTCAAATAGTTGGTAAAAATCAATATGCAAAATCTTATCCGTAACTGGATGAAATTGAATATCCTGCATAATAGCTTTTAATTTACCTTCACCCAAATCAACCTCTACAGTATGCGCGGCTGCGGTGTACACTAAATCTCTGAACGCTAGTTCATGTGCTGAAAAATGTAGTGGTTTATCCCCTCCGTATACTACGCAAGGAACCATTCCAGCATTACGTAAGGCTTTTGTTGACTTTTTGCCTACGCTTTCTCTTTCTGATCCTTTAATTGAAATTGACTTCATTGTATATATTAAAAATTAATAATTCTAAATTTTATCCCCTCGACTACATTAAAAACTTAGAGGAGATGGAATTGTTGTTATGGACCTTATCCATAACTTCTGCAAATAGGTTGGCACAACTTAATACACGAACCTTATCGCTTTTTATTTCAATTGGAATGGAATCGGTGATAATCAATTCTTTCAATTGTGATTTTTCTATCTTTTCATAGGCATTACCTGATAGTAGCCCGTGGGTTGTTATAGCTCTTACGCTTATTGCACCGCGTTCCATCATTAAATCTGCGGCTTTTGTCAATGTTCCAGCAGTGTCTACCATATCATCTACCAATACTACATTTTTCCCTTGCACATCACCAATAAGCTCCATATGGCTTATGATATTCGCTTTGGCTCTTTGCTTGTAACATACAACAACATCGCTCTCCAAAGCTTTAGAATAAGCGTAGGCTCTTTTGGAACCACCCATATCTGGGGATGCAATAGTAAGGTTGTCCAGTCCCAAGTTCTTTAGGTATGGAAGAAACAAGGTAGAAGCAAAAAGGTGATCTACCGGCTTTTCAAAAAATCCTTGGATTTGATCTGCGTGTAAATCCATTGTAATGATACGTGTGGCACCTGCGGTCTCTAACATTTTAGCGACCAGTTTTGCTGCAATAGGTACTCTAGGTTTATCTTTTCTGTCCTGTCGTGCCCAACCAAAATAAGGCATAACAGCGGTAATATGTCTTGCCGAAGCCCTTTTAGCGGCATCGATCATCAACAACATTTCCATAAGGTTCTCTGGACCGGGATGTGATGAACCTATAATAAAGATGCGGGTGCCTCTAATAGACTCCTCAAAGGAAGGTTGAAATTCACCATCACTATAACGAGAGAAAATAACATTCCCAAGTTTAGCTCCATAGGCTTTGGCAATTTTTTTACCCAACTCCATACTTTGTGTACATGCAAAAATCTTGGGTTCCGGAACGTGATATGGCATAGTATAAAAAATTGTGTCCCTGAAGGTTCTCAAGAGTCTTAATACCCCTGATTTCTAAGGAGGTGCAAATTTAAAAATTAAATTGGGTT
>CAZDOW010000017.1:45993-50756 GCA_964507115.1 uncultured Maribacter sp. | reverse complement strand
CTTACATTGCCATTGGTCTCGCTGTCAAAACCAGTCGGCCCCATAATTAGAAAATTTAACTTCATTCCAGCCTAGGCTGGAATCTGTTGAATTACGTCTAATTTTATTTTCAAAGAACTATTTTAATTAAGGATTGCGAAGTTAATCAAAAGTTTGCTTACCCTTGCAAAACCTATTATATTTAGGCAAATAGCATGCCAATCTAAAGCAGTAGGAATACTGCTGAAATTATGGCAGGATACGCATTATTTAAAAACGGCAAACACTATATTCTAAATGAAATTCGGTATCATAAAAGAACGTAAAAATCCACCGGATAGGAGAGTGGTGCTATCTCCAGAAGCTTGTAAAATGGTCCTAAAGGCGCATAAACATGCGGAAATTATTGTTGAACCTTCTCCAATTCGGACATTTTCTGACGATACGTATAGGGCTGTTGGGCTTACGGTAGCATCAAAAATGGAGGAATGTGATGTGCTTTTAGGTGTAAAGGAAGTGCCTATTGAAAATTTGATTCCCAATAAAAAGTATTTCTTTTTTTCTCATACTATTAAGGAACAACCCTATAATAGTAGCTTACTCAAGGCTATTCTTGAGAAGAATATTGAGATGTATGACCATGAGGTCATTACCAACGAGAAAGAACAACGTTTAGTTGCCTTTGGTAGGTACGCAGGAATCGTGGGCGCCTACAATGGCTTTAGGGCTTATGGGTTAAAATATGAAACTTTTAAATTACCAAAAGCGGAAACACTGGCGGACCAACAAGAATTGATATCCGAGCTACAAAAAGTAAAGCTTCCTAATATCAAAGTCTTATTAACTGGCAGGGGAAGAGTTGGCAATGGTTCTAGAGAAATGCTTGATGGCATGGGAATGCGTAGGGTTAATGTTGGTGAATATTTGGAAGAAGATTTTAATGAGCCTGTCTACTGTCAAATAGATGCATCGGAGTATAATAAGCGTAAAGACGGAGTTCGTGGTAATAAGCCTGATTTTTTCGCAAATCCCCACGAGTATACCTCTAATTTTTTCCGTTTTGCCAAGGTAACCGATTTTTATATCGCCGGACATTTTTACGGACAAGGGGCTCCTTATTTATATACTAGAGAAGACGCTAAACATCCTGATTTTAAAATAAAAGTAGTAGCCGATGTCAGCTGTGATATCGATGGTCCTGTAGCCACAACTATAAAACCCTCTACGATAGCCGACCCAATTTATGGGTATGACCCACGATCTGAGTTAGAGACCGATTTTAAAAACCCTGATGCTATCGCTGTTATGGCTGTGGATAATTTGCCATGTGAATTACCAAGGGATGCTAGCGTTGGTTTTGGAGAAGCTTTTATGAAGAACGTAATTCCTGCATTTTTTAATGGCGATAAAAATGGCGTCTTGCATAGAGCTCGAATGACCCAAAATGGAAAACTAACAGCACGTTATAAATACCTAGAATCCTACGTTAACGCCTAGAATTTTAATAAGTAAGTACTTTTATTCGACGGTTATTTCCCATTTAATTACGGGATGCTGTTTTGGTGCGAAATAAGCGCCGAGTATTTTTAGTTCAAGATCTAGGGTATCTAGTTTTTTTAAGGTTTTTACATGTACGGTCTTTGTCTCTAAGCCTCCGATAGTAAAAACGGGTGAACTGTCATAAAAGGTGTAGTCCATCATGTTCTCAAACATAAGATCACTACTGGAGTTGTTTTTTAGTTCCAATTTTAAGATCGACGTATTCTCCAGATAGCTAGCGCTTACAACCTCAATACTGGCTTTGATCAGTGGGTTCAAAAATTCTTTCTTCCCAACCAAAAGGTCATTGTAAACGGCAACTGTCCTACCTTCAAAGAGTCCTTCTTGTAAGCTTTCTAGGTTTTTCTCTTTCGCAAAAACTAGTGTAATAGGTCGGTGGTTTCCTTTTTCAGTATAATCCCAATCCACTAGTCCATGAATATCACTGGTGCCCATAATGGTCAAATTCTGTTCTAAGGCCAAGGCTAACGACTCTTCGGCATAATCAAAAGCATTAATAACTTCTATTCCATGCAGTTCTCCATTTCTAATGCGTTCTTTTTGAAAATCACTTAGGGTAGGATTCCCATCAGGATTTTGCGCATACCAGGCAGGATGGTTCCAAAATACAAAGGCACCTTGCTTTTTTGCTTCTTTGAAAGGTGTGAGTCCATCTTCTGCCATTAATTTGTTGGCATCTGTTATAAAAACGGCGTTGTTGTGCCCAATAGGGGAGGAACGTGTAATCTCCGACCCATGAACAATGAGGAGGTCATGGTTCTTTGCCTCTTGTAATGCAATTTCATAGGAGCGGTTGCGGTCTGGATGCGGAATGTCCGCCAAATGCGGTTGGTATTCTAAGTGTTCGGTTAAGGAAATGGCATCCAAATTTTCCCGCAGTGCTTCTTGAACACGGATATTGGGCCATACCTTACCATCGGAAAAAACCGTGTGAATATGAAGGTCGGTTTTTAAGGTTTTATAGCCCTCAATATCTGGATAGTTAAAAGGCTGTGCACCGGTATGAGTGTGGTTTTGAGCGTAGGCAAAAAAAGTTCCTAAAAAGACAATAGCTAAAATATATGGTTTCATGGGTTTAGGTTTGTTTCAAATATAACGGTTCGATAGCTAAAAATTAAGACTATCTGTTTAAGAAATAGTAAATTGTAGTGCGCTGTTAGCGGACCTTAATTGTTAACTTTTATATATTATAGTAAAATGAACCCAGCCGAAAACTATATCTTAAATCAAAAAGAACCCTTTAAGGGAATGTTATTGCACGTGCAATGGGTAATTGAAACAACGGTGCCTCAGGCAGATTTAAAATATAAATGGGGCATACCCAGCTACTATTTGAACGACAGCCCTTTTTGTTATTTGAACGTTCCTATAAAAAAGTCTTATATAGATATTGGCTTTTGGCGATCTGCTCATTTAACCAAACATTTGGATAAGATGACCATGGAAGGTCGTAAAATGATTAAATCGTTAAGATATAGCACACTCGAAGAAATTGACGATACAGTTCTCAAAGATGTACTTACAGAGGCATATGCTGTAAGAGATAAGAAATTCTGGAAAATCTAGTCCAGTACATCTTCTTTATAGCCTTGAATATATAAACTATCCAAGGTTTCGGAATCTTTATATTTCTCCCTAGTTTTTGCTAACTTAGCCTTCATTTCCCTAACAATATCTTGATATTCGGGTACATTGTAAACATTGTTTGTTTCGGCAGGGTCCTTTTTAATATCGTACAGTTCCCATTGGTCCACATCATAATAAAAGTGCATTAACTTATACTTTTTATTGGCGATTCCATAATGCCTCTTTACGGTATGTTCAGCGGGATATTCGTAATAATGGTAGTACACAACATCGCGTGACCATTTCTCTTTTTCTCCTTTGAACAGGGATACTAAACTTTCACCTTGCATATCATTTGGTGCCGTTACCCCAGCCGCTTCTAAAAACGTTTGTGCAAAATCCAGATTCTGCACCATTTCATCTTCCCTAGTGTTAGGAGTAATCACATTTGGCCAACGTATAAGTAATGGTGTTTTAAAAGATTCATTATACATAAAACGCTTATCGAACCAACCGTGTTCGCCAAGGTAAAAGCCTTGATCGGATGTGTAGACTATTAGTGTGTTTTCGCTAAGATTTTCGGTATCTAAATAATCCAATAATCTACCTACATTTTCATCTACCGATGCAATAGTTCCTAAATAATCTTGCATATAGCGTTGAAACTTCCATACGGTAAGCGTGGAGTCGTTCATTTCTGCGAAACGTTCCTTAAAGTCTTGTGCAATTGGCTTGTAAACGGCATCCCAAGCTGCTCTTTGTGCAACATTCATTCTATTTACGCCACCCGCACCTAAACGTTCTGAAATTCCCAATTCAGCTAAAACAGATTTTGGTACTTTAAGGTCATACTCTAAAAGCATATCCTTCAATATTCCCATTTCTGCTGTTTTGGCTGCTTCACCACGGGTACTATAATCATCGAAGAGGGTTGTGGGTAAGGGGTAGGTTTTAGTAGTGAATTCTGGATAATGGCGTTTTGCAGGTAACCAGCTACGATGTGGTGCTTTGTGTAGATACATAAGTAAAAAAGGTTTTGCGGTATCGCGCCGTTTTTCCATCCAATCCAAAGTAAGGTCGGTTGTAATATCCGTTACGTAACCCGTAATGGTGGTGTCCCCATCTTTTGTGATAAACCTAGGATTATAATAGTCACCTTGTCCCGGTAATATTTTGAATTCATCAAACCCCTTAGGACTATTTCCAAAATGCAATTTGCCAAACATAGCAGTCTGATAGCCGGCTTTCTGAAGCAATCTAGGAAACGTAATGTTAGTAGTATCAAACGGAGTAAGGTTATCAATTTTCCCATTGATATGACTATGCTTCCCTGTTAAGATTACTGCCCTAGAGGGTGCGCAAATGGAATTGGTAACAGAGGCATTCGTAAATAACATACCCTCTTTGGCCAAACGGTCTATGTTGGGCGTTTGTATTAAAGAGGTGTCATATGCGCTGATTGCTTGGTACGCATGATCATCTGACATGATGAAGACGATATTAGGTCTTTTAGTTTTAGTAACTGTTGGTGATTCATTACATGAAAAAATTAACGCCATCCATAGAATAAGCAATGAAAGGGAAAGTAGCTTTTTTATCATATCATTAAATTTAGGAAGCGATACTTTAAGGTTAAAGTTGATTTACTGCAGTTTGTA
>CAZDOW010000017.1:2859-45893 GCA_964507115.1 uncultured Maribacter sp. | reverse complement strand
CATTAAATTTAGGAAGCGATACTTTAAGGTTAAAGTTGATTTACTGCAGTTTGTATTGCCACAAGATCGCTTAATAATTTTTTAAGCAAGCTTAAATCTAACATATTCGCCCCATCACTTTTAGCATTGGCAGGGTCAAAATGGGTTTCTATAAAAAGGCCGTCTACACCGGCTGCAATGCCGGCTCTAGCCATGGTGCCAATTAGTGCAGGCCGTCCGCCGGTTACTCCAGAAGATTGGTTAGGCTGTTGCAGGGAGTGGGTAACATCCAAAACCACAGGTGCATATTGTTTCATTGTAGGGACGCCTCTAAAATCTACAATCATATCATGATAGCCGAACATGGTGCCACGGTCTGTAATTATCGCCTGTTTGTTTCCGGTTTCGATAACTTTAGTCACAGCATGTTTCATGCTTTCTGGACTCATGAACTGTCCTTTTTTAATATTTACTGTTTTTCCGGTATTAGCTGCGGCAACAAGTAAGTCGGTCTGTCGTGCTAAAAAAGCAGGTATCTGTAATACATCTACATAGGCTGCTGCCATATCCGCATCCTGTTCCGTATGAATATCTGTTACCGTAGGTACCTTAAAGGTCTCTGATACTTTCCGTAATATTTTTAGGGCTTTTTCATCCCCTATACCCGTAAAAGAATCTAATCGACTCCGATTTGCTTTTTTGAAACTTCCCTTAAAAACGAATGGTATGCTAAGACTATCGGTCACGGTTATAATGTGCTCTGCAATGCGTAAAGCCATGTCCTCCCCTTCAATAGCGCAAGGTCCACAGAGCAGAAAAAAGTTTTTGGAATCCGTATGTTTAATTTGGGGAATAAGGGAAAGATCCATAAATGATTATTTTTTTCAAAGATACTATTTTAAGCTACTTTCTGTTCTATAAAGACTAGCAAGGGATAAACTACAATTAGGATATAATGAAATTGCGATTAGTCATATTATGTACTACACTATTCATCATCTTGGATGCCACTGCTCAATTTGGTAAAAATTGTGAATTACGACAGTTTAAGGTAAACCTTATGAATCCAGGTTTGGAATATGAAATGGCTTTAGGTACCAATACTACATTGGACATTAAGGCAGGTTTGCAAGTGTCTTTAGATCCTTTAGTTTCGGAAATATATGGAGAAGTTGGATTCTTTCCTGCCTTAGCAGGCCAATATAGATACTATTATAATTTTGAAAAACGCCAACGGAACAGAAGACAGATATACGGCAATTCTGCCAATTATATTGCACCCGCTGTTGCTGTATTTTTTCCCGACACCCGTACCATAGCTAATGAAGTGGTGACCGGTGCTTTTGGATATGCTGGTCTTGTGACAGGTCTTCAGCGTAGTTATGACTCTGGGTTTAATTTTTCGGTGGATGTTGGTGCGGGCTATTATCTTGGTCAATTTGAAGGGGCTATTTATCCTGTTGCCAATTTAAGTATCGGGTGGATTTTCAGTGAAAAGCGCTGGTGCATTGGTAGGTAGACTAGGTTGGTAGTTGGTGAGGAAAATAGAAGTTAGTTATAGAGAGTAGCAGTTAGTATTAGTGTAAGAAGACAGTTTTGGTGCATAGCACTTACTAAAATTGAACATCTTTACTAGGAGGTGCTGCGAAGTAATTTCGCGTAGCAAATCGGAATCTTAAAACCCCAACATCGTTTACCAACATACTAGCATCCTCAAAATCAATTCATAAAATTTCATTAAAACATAGAGACACTTATAGGTATCTGTTTAGCTTTAGAAACTTAAAGCAACCAAACATGTATAAAAAGCTATTCCTATTTGTTCTATTTATTTATGGTTTCGGACATCAACTTCACGCACAACGTATTTCCGAAAAAGGAAAAGGTATCGTAAACTTAGAACGTCATCAATTTACATTGGGCACGGGATTTAGATACGAATTAGGATTATTTAGAAACGTAAGTGCCTCCACCAGTTTTACTCCTGGCTTGGCTGCTTACCAAGAGGGCTACACTTTTGGAATAGCATTTAATATAAGAATTCGGTATTACCATAATTTTCAAGAACGTTTGGATATTAATAAAAATGTGGTTGGTAATTCCGCTAATTATATAGGTCCGGCAAGAAGTGCCTTCTTTGGAGCATTACAGTTAACAAATAGTTTAAAGGATAATAGGGATTTTAATCTTGAATTTTTTGGAGGTGTTTATGGCATCCAGAGAACGTACAGAAAAGGATTTAATTTTAATGCCGAACTGGGCTTTGGATACTACCGAGGTGATGGCCTAGCAGACGGTTATGGTCCTTTATTCAATTTTTCTTTTGGTTGGGTAGCAACCAAGCGTAAGTCGCGTACTCCGGTTTTTGATTAAACTAGCAACACTTCTTTAACTAATTCAACTTCTTCTCATGAAATCTATTTCTTGTGTTCTTTTATGTTTATTAATGGGTACTATGTTGGCTTATGGCCAAGTAACCCCAAAGAAGAAATTCAATCTTGATTTTAATACTTACGATACCATAAAGCGAAAAGCTGAGGGTTGGTTTGAAAAAGGTTTTTTTAAACCTGTGGGAATGGAGCAAGTATCAGAAAATAATTATGCTGGTAAAGTGGTTTCAGATAGTAGAGGGAAGTTTGGCTGGGTGTTTAATAAAATTCCAGTCCGGTATCAGGGCGATTCGGTAAAATTAACCGGCTCTGTAAAAACTAAAAATGTAAGAAAAGGTTTTGCAGGTCTTATTATGCGGGTCGATGGGGTAAATAACGCAGTAGCTTTTGAGAATAGTAGCTCAAAGCAAATTTCGGGAACCAATGATTGGATGCGGTATTCCATTACATTACCTCTGATTAAAAATGCCCATCATATTTTTGTGGGAGGTATTCTCGAAGGCAAGGGAACTGCATGGTTTGATGATTTTGAGGTCTTTATAGATGGTGAAAACATAGAGGATTTAGAAGAAGTAACTTCAGAACTTATATTTCTCCAAAAGATCGCGCCCGAAGTAAAGAATGTTTTAAGGGATATAAAAGGAGAGTTGGAATTAGATGCGGATGGTCACAGTGTTAAGGGTTTGAAACCGTTGATTGACCATGTCGGTAATAAAAAAATCGTTTCTATTGGCGAGGATACTCACGGTACATCGGAATTCTACAGGCTTAGGGCTGAGCTTACCAAGACTTTAATACGGGATAAAGGATTTAAGACTTTAGTATTAGAGAATCCTTACGACGATATAGAGCTACTTTCGGAACAACTGAACTCGGGCACTTTAGAGGAACTAATGAAGAACCACCTGTTTTCTATTTATCAAACGGCGGAAATGAAAGAGTTTTTAAATTGGTTAAAACAGGAAGGAACTAATCTTTCCATTAAGATTAAAGGGTGTGATGATTCCTATTGGGTAATCCATCAGCTAATTGACAGAGAAATACGGAGCATTGCAGATGCGAAGTTAGATGGACTAAATATGGTGTTTCAGAACTTAACCCAAACGAATACTCCCTCCTCCCAAAAGAAAGAATATAAAAGAGGAGTGAAAATCTACGAATCTTTATTGGTAATGGACGCTTACATGTATCAACAGGACTTACATACCGTAATGACTAAGGAACTGTTTATGAACGCCAAGAGTAGCTACTACAATTATGATCAGGTAACGAAAGGAAAGCCCATAAAGTCCAGAGATGAAACCATGGCAGACCGCATCACTTTTTTGGCTGAGCATAGCGACGATAAAATAATCGTTTGGGCGCATAATGCACATATTAGCAACGAGGTACTTATAAATAATGAAATTGGACTGATGGGAAAGAAACTAAAGGAAAAATTTGGTTCCGATTACTTTACTATAGGATTGAGCTCCTTGAACGGCACCTATTCCTATATGGATAATAACTTCATTAACGATGACCACTCGTATAACGATGTTTTAAAATTGGGAACCTTGTCCTTTCAACCAAAACTCTCTTGGGAAGCTATCTTGGGAGCAGCGAGTGACATCCCATTTTTTGTTATTTCAAAGGATTTTAATAACCGATTTGATGGTGAAGCAGTATTTGGGAAAGGTAAATTATTGGGTTATACAAAGGAGTCCAAAGAGGATTATTATGACTTGGCCCTCTTTTCCACTTTCGATGGATTGATTTTTGTAAAAAATACTACTGCTACGACCCATATTAAATTAGAATAACCTTGTTAGGCTTATTGTTTTAATGCTCAGGAGCTAAGTTTGCAAGAGGATAATTTTTTTTAAGTTAACCTTTATTAATTTGTTACAAGAATGGTAGAATGGAACAACGTAAATAATAGTATTCAAAACAGAAAGCGATCACTTTTTTTATCACATTTACGCTAGTTTTTAAACAAAAATAAAATGAAAAATATATATATCCTTTGGTTTTTAATTGTTCCAATGATTTGGTGCAATGCACAGTCCACAAAAAAGGTCGAAAATGGCCTTTTTAAAGTAAATGCTTTACTGCCTGGTGTGTCATATGAACTTGGGGTAGGAAGCAATTCTACCTTAAATTTTGAAGCTGTGGTTGGTTTTTCTGTTAATGGTGGATCAAATAGGGATACAGAATTTGGTATTTACCCAGGGCTACAAGCAGAATATCGTAATTATGTAAATATGAATCGGCGTATTAGTAAGGGGAAGAATATTTCTGGCAATTCAGGAAATTATGTTAGCTTTCTGAATCAATTCCAATTTGGAGCCCCACTAATTGGTGATTTAGAAAATACTTCTGATTATTTTTATAATGCGGCAGTGGTTTATGGTTTACAGCGGACCTATACCAAAGGTTTTTATTTTAATCTATCTGCTGGTCCCGCTATTTTTAGAGACGATTTTAGTGTCGATACAGGTATACTTATAGATGCTAGGTTGGGTTGGGTTCTTGGTAGAAGAAAAAAGAAGTAATTTTATCTTTGAAACCTCTCAAAATCAGTAAGATAAAAATAACTTAAGATTGTGTGTCTGTGAAGAAAAATCAAGTATCTTTGCACGCTTAAAATAGACCTTATGTCCAATACTAAAAACATTGCCATCATTGCCCACGTTGATCACGGTAAAACTACCTTGGTGGATAAGATTATGTACCACTGCAGTCTTTTTCGTGAAAACGAGAATACAGGAGACCTAATTTTGGATAATAATGATTTGGAGCGGGAACGTGGAATTACAATTACTTCTAAGAACGTTTCTGTAATTTATAAGGATACAAAAATTAATATTATCGATACTCCTGGTCACGCCGATTTTGGCGGTGAAGTAGAGCGGGTGTTGAATATGGCAGATGGTGTACTCTTGTTGGTAGATGCCTTTGAAGGGCCAATGCCACAAACACGTTTTGTCTTGCAAAAGGCAGTTGATTTAGGTTTAAAACCTTGCGTGGTTATCAATAAAGTAGATAAGGAAAACTGCACACCAGAGGAGGTGCATGAGAAAGTATTCGATTTAATGTTCGAGTTAGGTGCAGAGGAATGGCAATTGGATTTCCCTACAGTCTATGGTTCTGCCAAGAATAACTGGATGAGTGATGATTGGAAAGATGAAACGGACAATATAGAGCCGCTTTTGGATATGGTTATAGAACACATACCAACATTTAAGCCAACAGAAGGGACGACACAGATGCTAATTACATCTTTGGATTTCTCTTCATTTACAGGACGTATTGCCATTGGAAGATTAACACGTGGCTCCTTGAAAGAAGGCCAGCAGATTTCTTTAGTAAAAAGAGATGGTAGTATTGTTAAATCAAAAGTTAAAGAGCTTTTTATATTTGAAGGTTTAGGACGTAAAAAAGTAAAAGAAGTAGAAACAGGAGATATCTGTGCAATAATCGGTGTTGAAGGTTTTGAAATAGGAGATACTATTGCTGATCTTGAAAACCCTGAGGGTCTAAAGACTATTGCGATAGATGAGCCTACCATGAGCATGTTGTTCACCATTAATGATAGTCCATTCTTTGGTCAGGACGGTAAATTTGTAACGTCTAGACATATTAAGGAGCGATTAGAACGTGAGTTAGAAAAGAACTTGGCGCTACGAGTCAATCCAACAGATAGTGCAGATAAGTTTTTGGTCTTTGGTCGTGGGGTATTGCACCTTTCGGTTTTGATAGAAACGATGAGACGTGAAGGTTACGAGTTGCAAATTGGACAACCACAAGTAATCATAAAGGAGATAGACGGTAAAAAATGTGAACCTATTGAGCATTTAACTATTGATTTACCTGAGGAAGTTTCTGGTAAGGCTGTTGAAATGGTTTCTATCCGAAAAGGGGAAATGACAAGTATGGAAGCCAAAGGTGCTCGTATGCTATGTGAATTTCTTATACCCTCACGGGGAATAATTGGTCTAAGAAACCAATTGCTAACTGCTACCGCTGGTGAGGCCATTATGGCACACCGTTTTTTAGAATATCAACCTATGAAAGGAGATATTCCTCAACGTCAAAATGGTTCTTTGGTATCAATGGAACGTGGAAAAGCAATTCCTTATTCTATTGATAAACTACAGGACAGAGGTAAGTTTTTTGTTGATCCGGGAGAAGATATTTATGAAGGTCAGGTTATTGGCGAAAATTCTCGTGGAGACGATATGACCGTTAATATTACGAAGACAAAAAAGATGTCTAACGTACGTTCTTCAGGAGCGGATGACAAAGCTAAAATTGTTCCGGCTATTAAATTTTCTTTAGAAGAAGCCTTAGAATATATTCAGAAAGATGAGTATGTAGAGGTTACGCCAAAGCATTTGAGATTAAGAAAAATCTACTTAACGGAGAATGAACGTAAGCGTAATAAAATAGCATAATGTAAAATTGATTTGAATTAACATCAAATTCTAAACAAATTAAAACCCTGATAATTTCAGGGTTTTTTTATGAAAAAAATTTATCTCAAATAGGGCGCAAAATTTTGGGCCTTGACCCCTATCTACTTTTAGGTCAGCCCTTTTTATTAGACGGTGAAGGAGTAAATTTGGAACTATTGCCAAAGACAATTTATAAAGATGCTTCTGAGGATGTTGTCAAAGTAATTTTTAATGCTGGAACTAGGCACGCACCGGATCATTTTTTGAAGGTCCTCGAAGGTGCTAAAATAATGGAATAGGTATGTATACTTTATAAAAGAAAAAACCCTAATAATCACTTGGTTTTTTAATGCAGTTTTATAGGTTAAGACTAATCTTTTGGCGCTTGATGCAATGCTGCTGCAGCCGCACCTACAATGCCTGCCGCGTTTCTTAATTCTGCTGGAATAACAGGAGTTTCTAAGGTGATACAGTGTTTGTATTCTGCAAAATCTTTTGAAGCGCCTCCGCCCAAAATAATTAACTCGGGAGCTACTATCAATTCTACATACTTTAAAAATTTATTAAAGCGCTTCCCCCATTCATCATAGCTTAATTCCTCACGTTCTTTGGCAGAATCCGCTGCCCAGAGTTCAATTTTTTTATAATTTTTATAGGGTATTTGACCTAGTTCAAAATTTGGAATCAGTTCGCCGTCCCAAAACGCTCCACTACCTAAACCTGTACCAATGGTGATCATGACCACAAGGCCCTTTTTTCCTTTTCCTATACCATAGTTCATAGTAGCATAGCCCGCTGCATCGGCATCGTTAATTACCGTAACTGGTAAACCAGTTGCATCACTGAACAGGGCTTTTACATCCATGCCCAGCCATTTTTTATGAAGATTCCCCGGAGATTTACAGATGCCATGCTTTATAACCGTTGGAAATCCTACGCCAACAGGACCTTTGTAATCAAAGTGTTTTACGATTTGTGCTACCACAGCAGCCATGTCTTTTGGCTTCCTTCCTTCCGGAGTTGGTATACGGTGTCTTTTGGTCAACATTTCTCCAGTTACGGAGTTTACTAACGCCCCTTTAATACCTGAGCCACCTATGTCAATACCAAGAACTTCCATGCTGCTTTTTTATTTTTATTGATTATGCGCAAAGTAACAAAAAAGAATTGGCACTTGAAACGAGGGCTGCGTATAGTGTAAATCTGAAAGAGATTATTAATAAAAAAAAGAACATTTAGGTCCTTTTTAAATCATTTTAGCATTTTAGTTTTGTTCCCGAAGCCTCAAAACTATTTTGGTGTTTGCTGAAATCTTATTATCCAATTCATCCTTAAAGGTTTAATTGGTATAAGTAAGAATAGATTTATACCCTGAACTGAGGTCTTGTGTATCCAATAGAGAATTTGGACTAGGATAACAAGGTATTATGGCATTTCACCATAATTACAAAAGGTTTAATTACATCGCTTTTTGTACTACTTCAAAAACACGATTGGCATCGCATTTAATGGTTTTGGAAGGATACTTTAAAATAAGAGCATAATCATGGGTGGCCATTAAAATAGTGCGCCCCGATTTATTTATTTCCTGAAGTACTTTCATGACCTCCACACTGGTCTGTGGGTCAAGATTTCCAGTAGGTTCATCTGCTAAAATAAGTTCCGGGTCGTTTAAAAGTGCCCTAGCTATAGCGACACGCTGTTGTTCCCCTCCCGAAATTTCATGCGGATACTTAAAGCCTTTTGTTTTCATACCAACTTTTTCTAAAACCTCTTGTACTTGAGTGTTCATTTTAGCGGTGTCTTTCCAGCCTGTTGCTTTTAGCACGAATAGCATGTTTTGATTAATGTTTCTGTCTGGAAGCAATTTAAAATCCTGAAAAACAATGCCCAGTTTTCGCCGCAGGAATGGGATGTCGCTTTCCTTTAAGGTTTTTAAATTAAAATCTACGATACTTCCTTCGCCTTTTTTTAATGGGAGGTCTCCGTATAGGGTTTTCATGAAGCTGCTTTTACCACTCCCGGTTTTGCCTATAAGGTATACAAATTCTCCTTTGGCTACGTGAATGTTTACCTCGTTCAAAACAAGACTTTCCTTTTGAAATATCGCGGCATCCTTGAGCTCTAAAACAGTATCTTCCATAGTATAAATGTTGATATAAAAGTAATAAGTTCCTAACGATATTACTGAACTGTTTTTCAAATTCTTTTCCTTTGTTATTTAATAGACATACTTAGGCAGATTATTTGCCGTTATCCATAATACCACGAGGGTGGTATATAATAGTTAGAGAACGCTATGCTTAAAAAACTCATTGTTTTTATTCCTGTACTTACGGGAATACTTTGGTCTTCCAATGCACAGGAATCCAAAATTTACACTCACGAACAGAAAGATTTTCAAGATGCCTTAACCTTGTATAATAACGAGCAATACCAGGCTGCACAGACTATTTTTCAGAAAGTAAGTACCAGCACTGATAATGAAGAGATTGCTGCCAATAGTGCGTATTATGCAGCCAACGCGGCAGTGCGGCTAAATCAGCAGGGTGCCGATGGATTAATGGAAGACTTTGTGGAAAAATACCCTACGTCTACCAAACGTAATTCTGCTTACGCAGATGTGGCCGAGTATTATTTTGAAACTGGTAAATATCCCTACGCGCTTAAATGGTACAATAAAGTAGACCAAAATGCCCTCTCTCGCCAGGAGATGGATAAGTTTAATTTTAATTATGGCTATTCTTTGTTTTCATCACGTAAAACAGAGGAAGCAGAACGATACCTGTCCAAAGTGTCCAATTCACCTATATACGGTTCCCAAGCCAAATATTATTTAGGCTACATTTCTTATCAGCAGGACGATTATGAAACGGCCAATGAACGTTTTGATCAAATAACCGATCAAGATGTTTTGGAAGAAAAGCTAAGTTACTATCAGGCTGATATGAATTTTAAATTGGGCAAGTTTGATGAGGCAATCGCCTTAGCAAAAAAGCAACTCCCAAAATCGGATCGTAAAGAAGTGTCGGAGCTCAATAAGATTATTGGGGAGAGCTATTTCAATCTTAAACAATACAACAATGCCATTCCTTATTTAGAAGCGTACAAAGGCAAAAGAGGGAAATGGAGCAATACCGATTATTATCTTCTAGGATACTGCTATTACCAACAACAAGACTACGCTAACGCTATACAACAGTTTAATAAAATTATCGGTGGCACTAACAGTGTATCACAAAACGCATATTATCATTTGGCAGAATGTTATCTGAAATTAGATAAAAAGCAGGAAGCTTTGAATGCCTTTAGAAACGCCTCTCAGATGGATTTTAAGCCAGAAATCCAAAAAGACGCTTTTTTGAATTATGCGCGTTTGAGTTATGAAGTGGGAAATGCTTATGAGCTGGTTCCTCAGGTTATTACCAATTATTTAGATACGTACCCTAAGGATGACCACCAAGAGGAAATGCAAACCCTTTTAGTGGATTCCTACATAACTTCCAAAAATTTTGCTGGAGCTATGGAACTTTTGGAAAAGAACAAGGGCTATGCAAGTAAGGCTACCTACCAAAAAGTAGCCTATTATAGGGCAATAGAATTGTTTATGGAAGCCGATTATACCGGTGCTTCCGATACTTTTGAAAAATCACTAAAAAGTGCGGAAGATCCTTCGTTTAAGGCAAGAGCCAATTATTGGAAAGCAGAAGCCGATTATCTCTTGAACCGTTTTGATGCTGCTGCCAAGGGTTTTTTGTTGGTTAAGCAAAATACTCCAGTAGTACTTCAAACAGAATTACCAGATGTTGATTACAGTTTAGCATATGCCTATTTTAAACAAAAGGACTATAAAAAGGCCATTACGTATTTCTCAGCATTTACGGATAAGGGTGGTAGTGAAGTAAATAAATTAAATGATGGCTACCTCCGGTTAGGCGATAGTTATTTTGCTACTAGCAACTATTGGCCTGCCATTGAAACCTATAATAAAGCCTTGGCACTTAAAGGGCCCGAAAAAGATTATGCTTCCTACCAAAAGGCGATGAGCTTTGGATTCGTTGGTAAGGCAGCCACTAAGATTGAAAATTTGGAAGGTTTTGTTTCCGATTATACCCGTTCTAGTCTAAAAGATGATGCCTTATTTGAACTTGGAAATTCTTACGTGAGTAATGGGCAAGAAGGTAAGGGATTACAGGCCTATGATAGATTGATACAAGAATTTAAGGCAAGTTCTCTGGTGCCTCAAGCATTAATGCGTCAGGGCCTTGTTCATTATAACAACAATAGAAATGAAGATGCCTTAGTTAAGTTCAAAACTGTAGTTAGGGACTTTCCAAAAAGTCAGGAAGCGGTGCAAGCCGTGGCAACAGCTAAATTGGTCTATGTTGATTTGGGCCGGGTAAACGAGTATGCGGAATGGGTGGGTGATTTAGATTTTGTAGATATTACGGATACTGAACTAGACAATGCGAATTTTGAATCTGCACAAAAACAGAACAGGGAAGGTAATACCGATGCAGCCATCCGCGGGTACAAAAATTATATTGAACAATTTCCGAATGGACTGCATGCCGTAGATGCCAACTTCAGCTTGGCCATATTATATTTTGGCAAGGGAGATAAGGAAGCCGCTTTACCGTATTATAAATATGTAGCGGACAGAAGTACAAGTGAGTATTCGGAACAGGCCTTGTCAAGGGTTTGTGAAGTATATATTAGTCAGCAGGATTATAAAACCGCTTTACCCTATTTATTAAAACTAGAAGCACAAGCAAATATCCAACAAAATAGAACCTTTGCGCAATCCAACCTAATGAAGGGTTATTACGAACAAAAGAATTATAGTAAAACCTTAGAATATGCCGATAAGGTATTAAATACGCCAAGTATAGATGATCGTATAAAGAGCGATGCTCAAATTATGATTGCTAGATCTGCTATAGCGACCAAGGACGAGGAGAAGGCCCAATCTGCCTATGCGAAAGTGCTTAAAATAGCATCAGGTGCTACCGCTGCTGAGGCATTGTACTATGATGCGTATTTTAAAAGTAAGCAGGGTGATCCTGAATCTTCGAATATCTCCGTTCAAAAATTGGCCAAGGATTATGCTACGTATAAGGAATGGGGCGGAAAAGGATTGGTGCTTATGGCTAAGAATTTTTACACCTTAGAAGATGCCTATCAGGCCACCTATATTCTAGAGAGTGTTATTACAAACTTTGCCCAGTACCCGGAAATAGTTGCCGATGCAAAAGGAGAACTCACTATTATTAAATCCAAGGAATCTCAAAGGAATTCCTCGGTAAACCCTAATCAAGATTAATGTACCAAAGTAATAGAACACGTATGTACAAAAGCATAAAATTAGTAGTGGGTATTTTGTTCTTGGGAATGCAATGTGTAGTTGCCCAAGACGACAAGAAAGATGATATAGGGACGGAGACCGTTACAGTGACCAAGGCCTATACGCCTACTGTTTCAGATGCCTTTAAAATCAAGTCACTGCCAAATCTTAATGATTCCATTGTATTACAAAAAAAGAAAATCACATATAGTATTTTCTCTGTACCTGTAGCCTCTACGTTTACACCAACAAAGGGAACGGCTTCACGGGTGGAACGAACACCGCCACCTGTACTTTTTAATTCCTATGCATCTGCTGGTATCGGGAACTATGGTAATGTAAATGCTGATTTTTATACCAGCAGAACCTTGAACAGAGATGAAAATTTAGATCTAGGTCTCACCCATCATTCTTCGCAAGGCGGTATAGACGGCGTAATCCTGAGCGACAGGTTTTCTGATTCTCGACTAGATGCGGCTTATGTAAAACGCGATCGTGATTTTAAATGGGGTGCGGACCTAGGAGTACAACATCAATTTTACAATTGGTACGGTATTCCCGAAGGAGTTTATGACGATACAACCATTGCTACCATAGACGAAGGTCAGAATTATTACAAGGCTGAAGCTGGTGGATATTTTGATTTGGAGGACTCCTTTTTTAATCGTGCAGAAGTTACCTATAGGCGATTTTGGGATACCACTAAATCCGCTGAAAATAGAGCTATTATTACTTCTAATTTTGAATTTCCGATGAACGACGAAGCTTTACAAGTTGGCATAAATGCTGATTATGTGGGTGGTAGTTTTAAAAACGCAGAGGTAAGCGACGCAAATAACCTCCAAGGTATAGAATACGGACTTTTGCAAGTAGGGGTGAGCCCAAGTTTACGAATGCTAAGAGACAATCTTTCTCTGAATCTTGGAGTTAATCTAGTATATGGAATGGATTTGGAAAATAGCGAGGGCAATTTTTATATATACCCGGCTGTGACCGCTTCTTACCGTTTGTTAGATGAGACCGTTATTGCCTATGGTGGGGTAACAGGGGAACTGAGACAAAACTCATATCATGGTTTTGTGCAGGAAAATTCTTTTGTGTCGCCGACACTCGGTATTGCCCCAACCGATAGCCAGTACAATGCGTATATTGGTGTCAAGGGTCAATTATTGCCTAATTTAAGCTATAACCTCAAAGGTTCTTACTCGGCGGAGAACAATAGTCCTTTGTTCCGATTAAATCCACAGAATAATTTTAGAAATGACGACAAGGATTATAATTTTGGTAATTCCTTTTCTGTGTTTTATGATGACATAAAAACCCTTGGTATTTTTGGGGAACTGAATGTTGATGTAAACCGAAACTTTACCTTAGGTATCAATGCTGAAGTATACGATTACACTACCGAAACCGGCAATCCAGCTTGGAATTTGCCAAATTTAAAGGGGTCGTTGTTTATGGATTATCAGATTGGAGAACAATGGTTCGCAGGAGCGAATCTATTTTTTGTAGGGGAACGGGAGGATTTTTCTTCGGTAGTGGTCCAGAATGTACTGCCATCGGATTTTCCAGCTACGCAGATTACTTTGGACGGATTTTTTGATGCCAATGCTCATGTAGGATATCGTGTAAATGACCAGTTATCCGTTTTCTTAAAAGCGGCAAATATTGCCAATAATAATTACCAACGTTGGGCAAATTTTCAAGTTCAGGGCTTTCAGATATTAGGTGGTGCTACATATAAGTTTGATTTTTAATACTATTCGAAAAGGATATCAAATTGAGTAGGTTTTAGAAAGTATTTTTTATCGCCTTTGTGAAGAACCTAGCAATCTATACGTTTTGGATTAACAACAAGAAATTAACTTGCTTTGCTCGTAAAGATGTTGGCTTTAGATTTTTATGCCCTTTCATTTCGTTACTTTAGAGGTGTCTAATTAGCGCCCATGAACTACCGCTTTTATATTTTCACCATGGCGGCGATACTCTTAACAGTATGCGTAGAAAATGTTATGGGGCAAAATCTGGTTAGAAATCCAAGTTTTGAAACCTACATCGAATGCCCCAAAACATTAGGTAACTTAGATGGCGATGTAGCAGATTGGGTAACTCCAACCAATGGGTCCACCGATTATTTCAATGGTTGTAGTCAGGCTATGGGTACCCCAAAGAACTTTAATGGTGAGCAACCTGCCAACTTTGGAGTGGGCTATGTGGGATTTTATTTTTACGCACCCGAAGATTATAGGGAGTATATACAGGCTTCCTTTAGCAAAACATTACTAAAGGGCGAAACCTATACCGTTTCTTTCTATGTAAGCCTTGCGGAACGCTCGGATTTTGCCATTAAAGAATTTGGAGTTCAGTTCACAGAACATTCGGTTAGTGTAGAAACTACAAAGAACTTGTCTAGAATGCACTTGTCCAAAATACCTGGGGATATTACCAACTATTTTGAAGTTAGATATACTGATTTCTACTCGGATAAAAAGGATTGGGTTTTTGTGGAAAAGAAATTTATTGCAAAGGGTACAGAGAACTTCATGATCATAGGTAATTTTAAAAAAAATGCCCGCACTCAAACGCTTCGCACCAAAAGGAATGTTACTCAGGGTTCCTATTATTATTTGGATATGGTTTCTGTAGTTCCTATGAAAACTGCTAGTCCTAGGGAATCCGTTGTTGTTTCACAAGCAATTCAATTGGATAGTATTCATATTTTCAAAAACGTGTTGTTCAACTTTGATACCTTTCAACTGTTGCCAGTGTCCAAAACGGAGCTGGATGAAATTGAAACCTACATGTCCAATAACAAGATTCTGAAAATCCAAATATCCGGTCATACGGACGCTATTGGAAATAAGAGCTATAACAAAGTATTGTCTGAAAAGAGGGCTAAGGCCGTTGCAAGCTATTTAATCAAAATGGGCATAGATAGTACGCGGATATCCTACCAAGGGTTTGGAAGTGAGAAACCCTTATTAAATAATACCACTAGTACTGGACGCAAGGGAAATCGGCGTGTAGAATTTCAGATTACCAAGTAGCAATGTTATTTTTTTGAATACCGAAATAGTAGCTATGTAGTTCACAGCTAATTTGGTAAACAGTATTTCTTGTCAAAGATTTACTTTTGCAGTGAATATAGTGTATGCCATTCAAAAAAAATTTACGAATTATTGACCCTGCCAAAAGCCCTTTTTTTTATGGCTATGTAATTCTGGCTATTGCCACAGTAGGGGTTTTCTTCAGTTTGCCAGGACAAACTATAGGTGTATCTGTTTTTACAAACCCTGTTAAGGAGGCTCTAGGTCTTTCTCGAAACCAGTTTAGTAACGCCTACATGTTTGGGACCATTATAAGTTCTTTATTGATTGGGCGAGCAGGTTTTTGGTTTGACCGCTACGGCGCAAGAAAAGTAGCATCTCTAGCAGCATTAGGCTTGGCGTTTACACTTTTTGTTTGCTCTTGGTCAGTTACACTGAGTAGTTTTATAAAGGAGGTTCTGGATGAAGATACTTGGGTAATCCCATTTTTACTGATGACCCTATTATTTTTTATGCTGCGTTTTTCCGGACAGGGGATTTTGACCATGGTATCCCGTAATGTCATCATGATCTGGTTCGATAAGAATCGTGGAAAAGTAAATGCAGTGACTAGTGTTGCCATATCTTTTGGATTTTCTTCGTCTCCGCTATGGGTTAATGCTTTGATAGATTATGATGGATGGGAAAACGCTTGGCGTTATTTGGGTCTTGCTGTATTCGTGTTTAGTATACTTGCCTTTCTATTATATAAAGACAGTCCGGAAGCTTATGGCCTTGTTCCAGATGGCACTAGAAGTACCCAAGCCGATGCCATGAAACCAAGGCTAGTTACAAAACAGTATACATTAAAGGAGGCGAAGACTACCCGCGCCTTTTGGATGTATGGTCTCGCATTGGCTTTCAATAGCTTTTTTATTACGGGGCTTACTTTTCATATCGTATCCATATTCGAGAATGAGGGTTTTATGAAAACCGATGCCATTGCTATTTTTTTACCAGCATCCATAGTGGCGGTAGTAACATCAACCATCTTTAATTTTTTAAGTGACTATATTGCTTTGCAGCTCTATTTATACATACTGCTTTTTGGTGGTGTACTTTCTTCTTTAGGTTTCTTGATGCTTTCCTCACCTGCGGGTGTTCCACTTTTAATTGTTGGTTTCGGAATTATGGGTGGTTTTTTCGCCGTTCTGAACGCAGTTGCTTGGCCACGTTTTTTTGGAAGGAAACATTTGGGAAGTATTACTGGAAAAATTATGAGTTTTCTTATTTTGGCGAGCGCTTTGGCCCCTAGTATTTTCAGCCTTTGTCTTTCCTCTTTTGGTTCCTACCAGTTAGTGGGTTATTTGGGAATTGTCTTTTTAATTTTTTTGATTTTCGCTTCGATTAAGGCAAAAAATCCGCAGTAGAGGAAATCAATTTATACTTACTCGGTTCTTTTGAGAGCTTGTGATTTGGCACCGGTGTAAAAGCAACCTTTAGCATTTATAATTACAAATTACTAACTGCGCTTAATAATCCGAATATTCGGTAGGGTATAGCAACATGATGTCTGCTTTGTTCATATTGTTTTTGTATTTCTCATCTTCCTTTAGTTCAGTCCATTTGTTTGAAGAAACGAATGCTTTCCATCGTTCAGTTCTTTTGTCCATATCAGAAAAAGTAGTCATGTACATGAGGTTAGGCATTTGATTACCGGAAATTACTTCGGCATAAAAAACGGCATTGAAACCTAAACTAGCAAAAAGAGTTACTTCTCCACCAGCATTGAACATATCTACTTTGTTCTTGTACGTTGCTTCTGTTGGTGATTCATAACTTCTAAGCTCATACACCCTATCTTTTCTACTCCCATTTACTTCGGTAGGTTTTATTTTTGGCATCATAGGAAATGCTCTCATCAGAACCGAGTTGATGCGCTCATAAGGGGCATCATTAAAAGCTGCACTCAAATAGGCTATGCCAGCCAATTGATGTTCTTGGTCATTAATTAGTATTTCTGCTAAATTTTCAAATGCTACTAAAGACTCAAATGGGATTAGAACATGAATTTTGTTAGCCTTAACAAATTTAGCAGGATGTAACTTAAATACCCCTATATTCTTAATTCCGTGTCGCTTTAGGGCAGGTAAAAAAGCTTTTTCAAGATAGTTGTCCACTACTTTTTCTTGTTTTTCGTTTTTTAGGGTATAGGTTTTTAATTGATAATACTCTTGTTTCTCTTGGCCACTTAAATTGAGTGATATAACTGCTATGAGTATAAGTAGTGGCGCCGATTTTATCCAAGAAAATTCCATAGAAGATTATTGTTTTAGAGGTTTGTTTTGCTAAAGTTACTAAATACTTTTCCGTATTATGGTTGTTTAAAAACAAGGAGTATCAATTCGACATTAGGGATTAAAACGACCTACCTTTACAAAAAGCATCAAAAATGGACAAAAACTTAGCTGTATTGATCGACGGGGATAATATACCATCGGCTTATATAAAAGAAATGATGGAGGAAATTGCCAAGTATGGTAATCCTACCATTAAGCGTATTTACGGGGATTGGACAAACCCTCGTTTAGGGAAATGGAAGAATGTGCTCTTGGAGAATGCCATAACGCCGATACAACAATATGGATATACCCAAGGAAAGAACGCCACGGATTCCGCGATGATAATAGACGCCATGGATGTACTGTATTCTGGAAAGGTAGACGGGTTTTGTATTGTAAGTAGTGATAGTGATTTTACTCGATTAGCCACAAGGTTACGCGAAGCAGGAATGCAGGTATTCGGTATCGGTGAACGTAAGACGCCCAATCCTTTTATTGTGGCCTGTGATAAATTTATTTATCTAGAAATCTTAAAAAGTCAAGCAGAGGAAGAGCCGTCTGATAATGATAAATCTGCTACCAAGACAGAAAACAAGGTGGATAAAATTATGCCAAAAGATCTTCGTTTTATCGCCAATAGTATTGATGATGTTGCTGATGATGATGGGTGGGCATTTTTAGGCGACGTAGGAAGCTTAATGCAAAAGAAACAACCTAATTTTGATTCCAGAAATTATGGTTTTCAAAAGCTGACTCCATTAATCAATAGTATTCCCCATTTTGAAATAGAACGAAGGGAAGATTCGAAAGGGCGCAAGAAACTTATCTATGTGCGCATACAGGAGAAAAAGAGTTCACGTACTACAAAATCATAGTAGTTTTTAAGGACAGTGTTGTTTAATATTTTAAGATATGGTAGTTTGATCTAAATATTGAAACTTCTTTACTGCTATTAAATAGTTGTATAACGGAATAATTATATAAAATTTACGTTGTATGTTAAAGTTTAATATACACAAAGCATGACCAAACGATTTCAACTTTTATTAGGACTTTTAGTGTTTGTCTTAGGTACAACTTGTAGTGTTTTTGGAAACATTTCCGTTA
The DNA here is from genome assembly GCA_964507115.1 of uncultured Maribacter sp. Taxonomy (GTDB): domain Bacteria; phylum Bacteroidota; class Bacteroidia; order Flavobacteriales; family Flavobacteriaceae; genus Maribacter. The sequence goes on along the minus strand of CAZDOW010000017.1, from coordinate 27,269 downwards.
CCATCCATTTGGAAAAACCTATAGTTATGGTTAAAGAAAAAGGGCCTGTGGGTGTTTGGAATTACGAGGTAAAAGGAGCGGAGGAAGCGTACAGAAAAGGAGTGCTATTTGTTCGTCAAGAAAATGGGACATATTTTGTTGAGGTTCATTTGGATAATGGAGTGCTAAACGGTCAGGATGTCCAAGTCCAAGGAGATACTTTAAAATTTATTGTGAATTTAGATGGTGTAGAACGTGTATATGTAGTTTTGGATACTAAAGATGACATTATTTTTGGTGAAGCATCTTCCAGTCAGGAAAGCTTTATAGTAAAAGGTACTAGGAGATTACCACCGCAATAAGTTGCTGATATATAATTGGCAAATAAAAAAACCTAAGCATTGCTTAGGTTTTTTTATAGAATTTAAATAAATGGTTTACCACATAATAGGTACTGCCACTCTTACGGTATCCCAGCCCATAACCATATGTGCTCCGCCATCAACATCCTTAAAGGCGATGGAAAATTGTTCTAGAGAATCTCCTGCACTAACGCCTCCTGTTACTCGCGCAACATCTGAAGCTTCTTTGTAGAAATAAGATCCCCATTGGTTTAACTGAGTATGAAGGATTACTGTCCATTCTTTTTCACCAGGAATAGTTAATAAGGCATAAGTACCAGCCTTTACTTCTTTCCCTCCGAAAGTTACATCTTTGTAAAATGTTATTTCTGGTGCTTCATTGGCACCTGTTCTCCATACTTCACCTTCTGGCGCAAGTTTGGCTAAAGATCGGTCGTTTAACTGAGGTCTACCATAAGCGATGCGTACAACTTTTTCGGAGATTTTGTAATCACTTGGGTATGAAGCCATATCCATTGGACTCTTGTCCATTCCTGAAAATTTTTGCGCGTTGGCAGTAGTAAAAACTAATGCAAATACAAATACGGTAATAGTAACTAATTTTTTCATTATCAATGTTTGTTTTTAAAGTGCTTCAAAACTAAGTAGTTCTTAAGTCAATTAGGCTTAAAAAGTCGTTAATTTTTTAAATACTTACACTTAATGTAATTATCAATAACAATTTTAATTATTAATTTCAAATTATAGGAATAAGTTGTTTAATAGTTTTAAAATGAAGTTAAATAGTGTATTTGTGTTTGATATATGAAACTATAAAATGATATTTGTATTCAAATTGATATAATAGTATAGATTATGTGTGGAATAGTATGTGCATTTGATGTAAAGGAAAGTACGGAGGTATTGCGACCCCAATTGTTGGAGATGTCAAAAAAAATACGACATAGAGGTCCGGATTGGAGTGGGATATTTGCCAATGATAAAGCAGTGTTGGCCCATGAAAGATTAGCCATTGTTGACCCAGCCTCAGGAAAGCAACCATTATTGAGTCAGGATGGAAAATTGGTTCTAGCCGCCAATGGAGAGATATACAATCATAGAGAATTAAGAAAGCAGTTCGAAGGTAGTTATGATTTTAAGACGGAATCAGACTGCGAGGTTATTCTAGCACTTTATCAAAAGAAAGGCCCAGCGTTCTTGGATGATATGAACGGTATTTTTGGTTTTGCAATCTATGATACTGAAAAGGATGAGTATTTTGTTGCAAGAGATCATATGGGAATTATTCCTTTATATATAGGTTGGGACCAAAACGGCACCTTTTATGTAGCCTCTGAGTTAAAAGCGTTAGAAGGTACGTGTACTAGAATTGAATTATTTCCTCCAGGTCATTATTTACATAGTTCTGATGGGGAGCTAAAAAGATGGTATTCTAGAGATTGGATGGAATACGATGCAGTGAAAGAAAATGAAACCAGTATCCAGGAAATTAAGGAGGCACTTGAAGCGGCTGTGCATAGACAATTGATGTCAGATGTACCCTATGGTGTATTGCTTTCGGGCGGCTTAGATTCCTCTGTAACATCTGTAATAGCAAAGAAATATGCACAAAAACGTATAGAATCGGGTGATACTGCAGATGCTTGGTGGCCACAATTACACTCTTTTTCTGTTGGTTTGGAAGGTTCTCCAGATTTGGCAGCTGCTCGTAAAGTGGCGGACCACATTGGAACGGTACATCACGAGATAAAGTTTACTATACAGGAAGGATTGGATGCCATCAAGGATGTAGTTTATAATTTAGAAACCTATGATGTTACTACCATTAGAGCCTCTACGCCTATGTATCTTATGGCGCGGGTCATTAAATCTATGGGGATAAAAATGGTCCTTTCTGGAGAGGGTGCGGATGAATTGTTCGGAGGATACCTTTATTTCCACAAAGCACCGAGTCCAAAAGATTTGCATGAGGAAACGGTTCGTAAACTAGATAAACTACACATGTATGACTGCCTTAGGGCTAATAAATCCTTGGCTGCTTGGGGAATAGAAGGGCGAGTTCCATTTTTGGATAAGGAATTTATCGATGTTGCCATGCGTATTAACCCAAAGGATAAAATGATTAATGGCGAGCGGATGGAAAAATGGGTGGTTAGAAAAGCATTTGAAGATATGTTGCCAGAAAGTGTGGTTTGGAGACAAAAAGAACAGTTTTCTGATGGTGTAGGGTACAGTTGGATTGATACCCTTAAGGAAGTAGTAAATACAGAAGTATCTGATGAACAATTAGCGAACGCGAAATTCAGATTTCCGTTACAGACCCCCGCCAGTAAAGAGGAATTTTATTATCGATCTGTATTCGAATCACATTTCCCTTCAGATGCTGCTGCTCTTTGTGTGCCACAAGAACCTTCTGTGGCTTGTAGTACCAAAATAGCTTTGGAGTGGGATGAAGCTTTTAAGAATATGAACGATCCTTCCGGTAGGGCCGTTGCTAGTGTACATGACGACGCTTACAAAAACTAGGCGTTACTAAGGTGCTGTTTTTTGTTCTTAAGGAACAAATCAGTTTATTTATTTTAATTAGTCTGTAAGAGGTGTCCTTAACCTGGCACCTCTTTTGTTTTAGGGTGGAATGATTTTATTTCCAGACTGTATGGCGTTAAAAATTTTGAATGCTAGGTAAATTGAATATATTTAGTGCGATGGTAGAATTAACTAAGATGAGAGCTATTGCTCAAAAGTATATTTATGTTGTTGTATTAATGGTTGTTACAAGTGCTTTTTTTTCTTGTGCTGATGAACCAACAAAGGAAGTTCAAAAACCAAATATTCTTTTTGTCCTGTCAGATGATCATACATCACAAGCTTGGGGAATCTATGGTGGTATTTTAGAAGACTATGTACAGAACAAGAATATTAAACGATTAGCGAATGAAGGCGTAACCCTAACCAATGCTTTTTGCACCAATAGTATATGCACTCCTAGTAGGGGAAGTATACTGACAGGTCAATATAGTCATATCAACCAGGTGTATACCCTAAACGAGCCCATTCCTAGTGGACACCCAAATATAGCAAAGACTTTAAAGGAGCACGGTTACCAGACAGCTGTGATTGGTAAATGGCATTTGGTGGAACAGCCAGAAGGATTTGATTATTTTAATGTGTTACCTGGTCAGGGTGAGTATTGGAACCCCATTCTAAAAACAAAAGAAAATTGGGAAAATGGTCGTGATGCATCCGGTGGCAAACAATATGAGGGATTTTCAACGGATATTATAACCGGTCTTACTATTGATCACTTAAAAAAAAGGGATACTACCAAACCTTTTATGATGTTCTGTAATTTTAAGGCTACGCACGAGCCTTTTGATTATCCAGAAAGGTTCGCAACGCTGTATCAAAATGATACTATCCCAGAGCCCGAATCCTTGTTTGATTTTGGAAAGAAGACTACGGGCCGTACTTTTAAAGGTCAGGTTCTTGAGCATTTAGGGGAGCGATGGCAAAAGGCGACTGATACCGATGATTTTTGGACTTCCTATCCAGGCCTTCCGTATGACTTAGAAGGTTTGGATAGCATTCAGAAACGAAAAAAAATCTATCAAAAACTAGTAAAAGATTTCATGCGCTGCGGAGCGGCAGTTGATGATAATATAGGGAAGCTGTTGGATTATTTGCAGGTCGAGGGAATTGCAGACAACACCATTGTTATTTATACGGCAGATCAAGGCTATTTTTTAGGGGAACATGGCTTTTTTGACAAGCGACTAATTTACGAGGAATCTCTTCGTATGCCTTTTGTGATTAGATATCCTAAGGAGCTAAAAGGAGGGCAGCGTATAGATGACATCATCTTGAATATTGATTTTTCAGCTTTATTGGCAGATTATGCAGGAATTGAGAAACCTGCTTACATTCAAGGGGAGAGTTTTAGGGAAAACCTTGAGGGGAATACCCCAGAAAATTGGCGTACTCAAATGTATTACAGGTATTGGCTACATAGTCCAGATAGGCCAGCACATTTCGGTATTCGAAATGAACGCTATAAGCTGGCTTTTTTCTACGGTCAAGGACTGGATAAAAAGGGCACCTCCAAGGAAAGCACTGCGCCTAGTTGGGAGTTTTACGATTTAGAGGAAGATCCAAAAGAACTCCATAATGGTTCAGAAGACATCAAATATGCTGAGATTATTGCCGCTATGAAACTACAGCTCATAGAAGAGCGAAAAAAATATGCAGATGTTGACGAGAATTACTCCGTAATGCGTGGTATTTTAGGTGAGGCCATGTTAGAGTAGTTATTCTTTACCTAAACATCGATTAAGCAAAGGTTGGTTTTATTTAAAAATTGCTTGCTTTGTCTTTTTTTACTTATCAAGTTCCATTTTTTAGGACATCATTTTGCAGCTAGTAAACACATTTGGTTTTTCCACAATTATTGTTGATAACTTACGGATGCAATACCCCATAAATCTTATATTTTATGGGGTATTGCGTATATTTGTAAGATTGCAAAATTTGAAGTACAAACAACCTTAAATTTATGAGCGAAGAAGCAAAAAACGAAGAAGAGACCAATAAAGAAGATGCGTTGAAAAAACAACCTGAGGCGACCGCTAAGGATTACTCGGCAGATAGTATTCAGGCATTGGAAGGGATGGAGCATGTGCGCATGAGACCGTCCATGTATATAGGTGACATAGGTGTTAGAGGATTGCACCATTTGGTGTACGAGGTAGTGGATAATTCTATTGATGAGGCCATGGGCGGTTATTGCGATACCATAAGCGTTGTCATTAACGAAGATAATTCTGTAACCACTAGGGATAACGGTAGAGGGATTCCGGTAGGCATTCATAAAAAAGAAGGTGTCTCCGCGCTTCAGGTTGTAATGACTAAAATTGGAGCTGGAGGTAAGTTTGATAAGGATTCCTATAAAGTATCCGGTGGACTTCATGGCGTGGGTGTTTCTTGTGTAAACGCACTTTCTAGTCATTTGAAAGCCACTGTTTTTAAGGATGGTAAGGTGTGGGAGCAAGAATATGAGCGTGGAAAAGCACTATATCCGGTAAAGACTGTTGGAGAATGTAAAGAGGATGATAGAGGTACTGAGGTAACCTTTTTACCGGACACTACTATTTTTGTCCAGACCATAGAGTTTAGCTATGAAACTTTATCCAATAGGATGCGAGAGCTTTCTTTTTTGAATAAAGGAGTGACAATTACAATTACCGATAGGCGCCAGAAGGACGATGATGGTGAATTTGTATCGGAAGTTTTTTATTCTACCGAGGGTTTAAAGGAATTTGTTAGGTTTTTAGATGGTAACCGTGAGGCTCTGATACAGAATGTGATTTCTATGGAAGGAGAGAAAAACGATATTCCTGTTGAAGTTGCGATGATTTATAATACCAGCTACACGGAGAATCTTCATTCCTATGTAAATAACATAAACACGCACGAAGGTGGTACGCACTTATCAGGTTTTAGAAGAGGGTTGACCTCTACCTTGAAAAAATATGCAGATGCCTCTGGAATGTTGGATAAACTAAAGTTTGAAATTCAAGGTGACGATTTCCGTGAAGGACTTACGGCTATTGTGTCGGTAAAAGTACAGGAGCCTCAGTTTGAAGGCCAGACAAAAACAAAGCTTGGTAACAGAGAGGTTTCCTCCGCAGTTAGCCAGTCTGTTTCGGAAATGCTTACTAATTATCTAGAAGAACACCCGGACGACGCTAAGATTATTGTTCAAAAAGTAGTTTTAGCTGCTACAGCAAGGCACGCTGCTACAAAGGCACGTGAAATGGTGCAGCGTAAAACGGTGATGAGTATTGGAGGTTTACCAGGAAAATTATCAGATTGTTCTGAGCAGGACCCCACACTTTGTGAAGTGTTCTTGGTTGAGGGTGATTCGGCAGGTGGTACAGCAAAACAGGGAAGAGATAGGAAATTTCAAGCAATTTTACCGCTTCGTGGTAAAATTTTAAATGTTGAAAAAGCAATGCCTCACCGTGTCTTTGAAAATGAGGAGATAAAGAATATTTATACAGCGCTTGGTGTAACCATTGGTACAGAGGAAGATAGTAAGGCTTTGAACTTAGAGAAATTACGGTATCATAAGGTAGTCATCATGTGTGATGCTGATGTAGATGGTAGTCACATTGAAACGCTTATACTTACCTTTTTCTTCCGTTACATGCGGGAACTGATTGAAGGTGGGCATGTTTATATAGCTACCCCACCATTATATTTGGTTAAAAAAGGACAGAAAAAGCAATACGCTTGGAGTGATAAGGAACGCGATGCCATTGCTGAAAGCTATAGTGGTGGAGTAGGTATCCAAAGATATAAAGGTCTTGGAGAAATGAATGCAGAGCAGTTGTGGGATACCACAATGAATCCATCATTTAGGACTTTACGTCAAATAACAATTGAAAATGCTACCGAAACGGATAGGGTATTCTCTATGTTAATGGGCGATGAAGTGCCACCACGGAGAGAATTTATTGAGAAAAATGCGGTGTATGCTAATATTGACACATAGAAACCACTACTTATACAACAAAAACCTGTGCCATTCGCACGGGTTTTTTAGTTTTATAAGATGAAACATTTACTTACTGTTATTTTTGTGTGCAGTTGTTCTGCTGTGCTCGCACAAACTAATCTAAACAATATCTTTGCAGCTGGTATTGATGATGCAGAAAAATTCACTACGGATTATTTGGCTCCTTTTTCAGAAAGTACAGTTTATGGCTTTTCCACGGGATGGTACAACACGGCGGATGCCAAACCTTTGGGAGGATTTGAAATATCCTTAATAGGTACCATTACTAGTCATAAGAATAAGGATGATAAAAAGACCTTTGTCTTGGATCCTGACGATTATGAAAATCTAAACTTTGTTCAAAATCCAGGCGTTGCTAGACCTGTTTCTTCCGCTTTGGGCGATATAGAGGGTATGCGTGTTTTTGTTGAAGGACAGGTAGCAGGAGTTACTGTCCGTGAGGAATTTGAACTGCCGTCTGGACTTTCTGCAGAAGGCCTTAATTTTGTTCCTTCAGGCTATCTTCAAGCTAGTGTAGGGATTTTTAAGGGAACAGAAATTAAAGCTCGTTTTTTGCCTAAGATAGATTATGACGGAGCTTCGGTTGGTCTCATCGGGTTTGGCTTACAGCACGATTTCACAAAATTATTACCGGCAGACAAGATTTTACCTATTGCAATCTCAGGTGTTATAGGATATACGAAGCTTAATGGTGATTATAATCTTTCAGATATTAATTTGGTAGATGGCGAAAATCAAAGGATTGAGGCTGAAATGAGTACTTGGACCTTTAATGCTATTGTGTCAACCAAGCTTCCGATAATCAACTTTTATGGTGGATTAGGGTACATAACTGGAAAATCTCAAAACGATGTTCTTGGTGAGTATACAGTTTCTAGTGGACCTTTAGCTTCGGAAACCTATATTGATCCCTTTTCTATTACAAAAAAAGTTAGTGGGGTTACTGGAAACATTGGCGCAAAACTGAAATTAGGTTTCTTCCGTCTTCATGCAGATTATACCCTAGGTGATTTTAATACCTGGACGGTAGGGTTTAATTTTGGATTCAGGTAACTAAAACCTTAAATGGGTTTGTGTTAACATACGCTTTATTCATAGGTAGAATATTTAGGGAACCTTTTGATTTTTATTGTTGAAACCTTGCCGTAAAACATAAAAAGCCTGCCCAGATTACTCCGGACAGACTCTTTCCCATGGCCCTGTTAATATTGTTTATTCCCTTATGGCAAGAAAATCGCCATCTGGTTGTTGGAGTAAAATTCCGTTTGCTGTTTTTTCTATAGTAACTATATCGTTTGGTTTGGTCTCTAGACCTCTATATTCCACTGTGTACGTTTTACCTTCTTTGGACCATTTAAAATCGGATTGAGCTACAATTTTACCCGCACTCATTTCATGGTACCTACCTAGGTATACATCATTGAAAATCCATTCTTTTCGAGTGGAACTTTTGGCGGTGCTACTTTCTGAATTTGGTGCAGTTTCTATCCAAATACCAATAATAGGATCATTGTTCTCCTCAATTCTAGAACAGTTGCTAGAAAAAATAATGGCAAGAATGGCCATTAGGGAAAGTAATTTTTTCTTCATTAAAGTAGGTTTTGTTGGATTTGGGGTCCAAACGTATTAACGAGAATGTTGATTGTGTTATTACTAAAATTCGTTGTACGGTAACAATTTTCCGATTTCTTCGTTGAACCGCTCTTTTTTTTAACTTGCTAATCCGTTTATCGATGTTTTTTAGGATGGTATTTCTTCTAATATTACTATTACCAATCCTTTTTTTGATCAATAAATACCTATTTTTGAAGTAGAAAGACATAGAAACGAGACCTATAAGTCTTAGAGTGATAACTAATATAAATTAGCAAATAGATGAAAGTTACAGTAGTAGGAGCAGGTGCGGTAGGTGCAAGTTGCGCGGAGTATATTGCAATTAAGGATTTTGCGTCAGAAGTTGTTCTTTTGGATATCAAAGAGGGGTATGCGGAAGGTAAGGCAATGGATTTAATGCAGACAGCCTCATTAAATGGTTTTGATACTAAAATTACTGGGAGTACCAACGATTATTCTAAAACTGCCAATAGCGATATTGCCGTGATTACCTCAGGAATTCCTAGAAAACCAGGGATGACTAGAGAAGAGTTAATCGGTATTAATGCGGGTATTGTAAAGACGGTATCAAGTAATTTAATAGAACATTCACCCAATGTAATCCTTATCGTTGTAAGCAATCCTATGGATACTATGACCTATTTGGTGCACAAAACAACAGATTTGCCTAAACATAGAATTATAGGTATGGGAGGAGCTTTGGATAGTGCACGGTTTAAGTATAGACTGTCAGAAGCCATGGAAGCACCTATCTCCGATGTAGACGGAATGGTAATCGGTGGTCATAGTGACACAGGAATGGTTCCATTAACTTCGCACGCAACACGGAACAGTATTAGGGTTTCAGAGTTTTTATCGGATGAAAGGCTACAACAAGTAGCAGAAGACACCAAAGTTGGTGGCGCTACTTTAACAAAACTACTAGGAACTAGTGCATGGTATGCTCCTGGAGCTGCGGTATCTGCTTTGGTGCAGGCTATTGCTTGCGATCAGAAAAAAATGTTCCCATGTTCTACTTATTTAGAGGGCGAATACGGACTTAATGATATTTGCATAGGTGTTCCGGTACTATTAGGTAGAAATGGCATAGAAAAAATAGTAGATATTCCTTTGAGCGATGCTGAAAAGGATAAAATGCAGGAAAGTGCAGCAGGTGTTACCAAGACAAACGGTCTTTTAACCCTTTAGTTTTCAACGTAAACCAAGAATAAAAGCCATCCTTTTTGATGATAATCAACTAGGATGGCTTCCTTTTTACAATAACTTCTAAATATATTGTCAATTCTTAGTGTAAATCATATATTTGCACGCTGTTGTAAAAAGCATTCACAAAATTCACATAACCAATGCAAAATAAAGGACTTATAAAGCTTTTCGCTTTATTATTCGGGTTAGTAAGTATCTATCAGCTATCCTATACTTTTATCACAAGTAAAGTAGAAAACGAGGCGGAAGTATTTGCTACTAGCCGTATTTCAGAGTCGGAAGACGACTATGTATCTAAAAGAGAGGGCTTGGAGGCCAGTTACCTGGATTCCATAAGTGACAATACTATTTTAGGATACACCAACTATAGTGAAGCCAAGAAAAAGGAGCTGAACAAAGGCTTGGACCTTAAAGGTGGTATCAATGTAACCTTACAAATCTCAGTAAAGGATATCTTAAAGGGTCTGGCTAATAACACCAAGAACCCCATTTTTAATAAGGCATTGGCAGATGCGGATGTAGCTTCTAAAAATAGCGATGATACATATATTGACTTGTTTTTTGAATCTTTTGATAATATAAAAGGGGATACCAAGCTAGCTTCTCCTGAAATTTTCTCAAATAAAGGGTTAAGTGATGAGGTCAACTTTCAGATGTCTGATGATGAGGTAAAGCCTGTTATTAGAACAAAAATAGACGAGTCCATTGTTTCCGCCTTTGAAGTACTACGTGAACGTATTGATGGTTTTGGTGTAACGCAACCAAATATACAAAGAGAGGGAAATTCTGGGCGTATTTTGGTAGAATTACCAGGAGCAAGAGATATTGCTCGTGCACAAGATTTGCTTTCCAGTACAGCACAACTAGAGTTTTGGGAAACCTATCCTCAAAGTAATACCAGCTTCAGTACATTTTTGATACAAGCAAACGAGAAACTAAAAGATATTGTACAGGTTGACGAGCCAAAACCTATCAAAGAAGAGTCAGAATTAGATTCTTTGTTGTCTGATGTAACCGCAGATTCCTTGGATTTAGCCATACAGGTTAATCCATTATACGAGTTATTGATTCCTGCAAATCCAGGAAGCAATGCTATGTTTCAAGCTGCTATTAAAGATACTGCTACGATTGGTGGTTACTTAAGACTGCCTGAAATTAGAAGGTTATTGCCAGCAGATATCCAGTTCGTGAAATTTGTATGGGAGCGTCCTTCAACTGAGGATACGGAAGTTATAAACCTATATGCTTTAAAATCTAATCGTGAAGCTTCACCCAGGATCAGTGGAGATGTGGTTAGCGATGCACGTGGCGAGTTTGACCAGTTCAGTAAGCCTGTTGTTACCATGAGTATGAATTCCAAGGGTTCTAAACTTTGGCAAAAGCTTACTAGTGACGCCAATGTAAACCAAACAGGTATTGCAGTTGTTTTGGACAACAAAGTATACACTGCTCCGGGATGTTCGGTTGTTGGTGGTATATCTGGAGGTAGAACAGAGATTTCTGGAGATTTTACAGTAAATGAAACCAAGGATATTGCAAACGTGCTAAGAGCTGGTAAATTACCTGCATCAGCGGAAATTATTCAGTCGGAAATTGTAGGTCCATCTTTAGGACAGGAAGCTATTGATAGTGGTTTCATGTCGTTCTTGATTGCAATGTCAGTCGTTCTTTTATGGATGATTTTTTACTACGGTAAAGCAGGTGCTTTCGCGGATATTGCTTTACTATTGAACATTCTATTGATATTTGGTGTGTTAACGAGCTTAAATGCTGTGCTAACCTTACCTGGTATTGCAGGTATTGTTTTAACTATTGGTATGTCTGTGGATGCGAACGTACTTATCTTTGAACGTATCAAAGAGGAACTGGCGAAAGGTAAAGGAAAGAGTCAAGCCGTAGCAGATGGTTTTAGTAATGCGCTTTCATCAATTTTAGATGCGAACATTACTACCGGGCTAACCGCATTAATACTCTTTATATTTGGCTCCGGTCCCATTAAAGGATTTGCAACTACCCTATTGATAGGTATTTTAACTTCCTTGTTCACTGCTATATTTATTACAAGACTATTAGTAGATTGGTACGTCGGAGGTAAGGGAAGAAAATTAGATTTCTCTACGGCCATTACAAAAGGTCTCTTTAAGAACATGAGTATAAATTTCTTGATCAAAAGAAAAATAGCTTATGTGATTTCTACAGTGTTGGTTGCCATAGGATTATTTTCCTTATTGGCAGGTCCAGGCTTACAACAAGGAGTAGATTTCGTAGGTGGACGTTCTTACACGGTTCGTTTTGAGAAACAAGTCAACCCTTCGGAAATCGCTTCGGAATTAAATGATGTCTTTGGAAGCGGTACGAATGTGAAAACCTTCGGGGAGTCCAATCAAATAAAAATTACAACACCTTATAAAGTAGATGTGGAAGGTATAGCGGTAGATAATGAGATACAGGATAAGTTGTATTCCTCATTACAAAAATACCTACCTGATGGTATCTCCAAACAGGATTTTATGGTGGGTAGCGCTGATAAATCTATTGGTATTATGCAATCTGTTAAAGTAGGTCCTACTATTGCAGATGATATTAAGAAAAATGCGTTCTTGGCTATTTTAGGTTCATTAGCGGTTGTTTTTCTATATATTTTATTGCGTTTCCGTAGATGGCAGTTCTCCTTGGGAGCCGTTATTGCTGTTTTTCATGATGTTTTAATTGTGTTGGGTGTGTTCTCCATTTTGGGTAAAATAATGCCGTTTAACATGGAGATAGATCAAGCATTTATAGCTGCTATACTTACCGTAATTGGTTATTCCTTGAACGATACCGTGGTAGTATTTGACCGTATTCGTGAGATTATCACGGAGCGTGGATGGAAAAGTGGTGAAAATATCAATTCAGCTATTAACAGTACCTTGAGTAGAACATTGAATACGTCTTTGACTACATTGGTAGTTCTGCTTACCATATTCGTTTTTGGCGGGGAATCGCTAAGAGGGTTTATGTTCGCTATGATTGTTGGTGTTATTGTAGGTACTTATTCCTCGGTATTTATTGCAACTCCAATCATGTTTGACGCATTGGGTAAGAAAATAAGATCAGGTTCGACATTAGAAGAGTAATAAAAGTAGACTAACTCAAACTAAAGAGTCGCTATTCCTTTTGGAGTAGCGGCTTTTTTATTTGATATCCATTGGGTGGGTATGACCTTTAGAGCCTTCTGAAGTTATTTCCAATCTATAAATAGATTTAGGTAATAATTTGGGCTCAATGCGATGCGAAACGAAAACAATCGTTGTGCCCGTCTCTTTTGCAATCTTATTAACCAAAGCTACTAAGAACTGTGCTGATTTATCATCCATACCTGCCGTTGGTTCATCTAATATCAATAGTGGTGGATGTTTTACCATAGCCCGTGCTGTCATAACCAAGCGTTGCTGACCAAGAGAAAGATCTTTAAAGAGGATATTTTTCTTATCCCATAAATTAAGAAGAACAAGCCAATTCTTAACGGTTCGCTTTTGTATTTCAGTTGGTTTGATATAAAGCCCGATAGAATCTGTTAATCCGGAAATGAGCATATGTTCTATGGTGTGTCTGCCAGTAAATTTAACTGTCATGGCAGGAGAGAAGTAGCCTATATTTTGTTTTATTTCCCAAACACTTTCGCCAGTTCCTTTTTTCTTTCCAAAGATATAAATGTCCTTTCCAAACGCCTTTGGATTATCACCAATAATCATGGATAAAATACTTGTCTTTCCAGATCCGTTTTTACCAACAAGCTGCCAGAAATCACCTTTTTTTATTTTCCAGGTAATATTGTGAAGTACAGGTTTGTCTTCATAGGATATGGACACATTCAAAAATTCAACCAAGTTTTCTCCGGAAACTTCTATTTCTCTTATAGGCTTTGGAATATTGCCGTTAAATGGTGTTTTTGTCTCAAAAATACCATCTAGATCCAGGGCGGAAAGTTGGGAGAACTTTGCCTCTTTTAGTATGCCAAAATTGGTAATAAAAGACAGCGCATCTCCTTTACGGCTGGCAAATTGAAGTAGACTAAATTCATTTGCTTTTTGTGTAAGTAGAGCGGTTAGTTCGGCTTTAAAATCGGCATCTAGATTATCGAATGGATTATCTAAAATAATATAATCTAAGGGCGCATTTAAAATATGATATAACAGGGCTTTCTTTTGCTCTCCACTAGACATTGTTGTTAAAGATTGTGTTGTGCCTGTTAAAGAAGAACTGCCATGACGTTCTTCTTGATCAACGAATTTTGTAACTGCCAATGGTGAGAACAACGCGCCTTTTTGATTGTCAAAATTTTTGAAATCTATATGACCTTGGTTGAGTATTGACGCAATGAAATTTGACTTTTGAGAGTCGTTGTCTACGAATATTGCCCAATGCTGTGTCATACTAGCCGTTTACCCTATAGATGTGTACTGGGTTTTTTTTGTACTGGGTTGTTTTATACAGTTCCATGCCGTTTTTGAGTGCAACATTTTGGGAAGGGATATTGTCTATATGTATAATAGAAATTAAATGCGAAGCCCATTGGTTTGTAAAAGCAACTTCTTTGCACCTTTCTGCCGCTTCTGTGGCATAGCCTTTTCTCCAAAATTCCGGTACTATGGAATAGGCAATTTCCATTTCTTTAACTCCATCTACTTCTTGTAGTAGTAGTCCGCACATACCTATGAACCTATCGGTTTTGTTGCATATAAGTGCATTCATTCCACCAGTGCCTTCGATATAGCGTTCAAAAATCGTATCTAATTGCTTTTTACAGGCAGTTTCTGGATGCTGTGGGAGTCCACTCCAATATTGAGAACTTAGTGGTTCTTTGTGAAAAGGAAGCCAGGCATCATAGTCAGAGGATGTAACTCGTCTGAATAGAAGTCTATTGCTTTGCATGCCTTCTAAAAGATAGGTCATACTATTTTTCTCTTTTGAACTCAATACGGTCTCCAATTTTCAAAAGCCATTCTTGGATAAGTCCTGCATTAATCTCTAGAACATATTTTATAGGCCTTTGGGAGGATAGCCCTTTCTCGTTGAAAGCTTCAGCGTTTTCTTGGAAACTAGCAATCTTCAAGTCTTCATCAATAAATATGATATCCAAAGGAAATGCCGTGTTCTTCATGTAAAAGGAATGCATGGCAACATCTGAAAATATAAAAAGCATGGCTTGGTCTTTTTCCATCCCTTTGCGATACATAAGTCCCGTTTGTGTTTCGTATTCAGATTCGGCAATTTCAATACTCAAATGGACTTTTAGAGCATCCGTTTCCTTTTTAAAAATTGAAAGGGTTCCTTCTTTTGTAAAAGTTACTTCATCGGTCTTAATGGTTTTCTTATTTTCCTCTTTACAGGAGGAAAGAAAAACTAAAATACATAGGACTAAGGTTATACTATTCCGTAAAATCATTTTACTAATTAAATTAGACTTTTTTGTTAATAGGTCTAAACATTAAATAAAGGCCGATTGCTATGAAAGGTATACTAAGCCACTGTCCAGTAGAAAGTAGCCCTAAGGATTCTTCAAAACCACCTTGGCTTTTCTTTACGAACTCCACAAAGAAACGTACCGTCCATAGTAGTACTAAAAATAGTCCAAGAAGATAGCCAAGTTTACTTTTCTTATCGGTTTTCCAATACAGGTAATATAGCAATACAAAAATAAATATGTAACAGATTCCTTCGTATAATTGAGCTGGGTGGCGATACGGTATTTCAGCCAGATATTGTGAGAATTTTGGATTGTTCTCAATGGTATCGTACGCGGCGTTCAATGTTTTTTCTTTTGTTATAGCTAAGGCTTTAGAAGGATGTAAGTCGTCCGAATCCCGTATAAATCTGGTAGCGAAAACAAAGGATTTGTCCACTATTTTACCGTTGATTTCGGAATTGAAAAAATTACCTAGTCTAACACAAAAGGCACCTAAGGAGAAAGGAACAACCAGCCTGTCCAAAATCCACAATAGTTTAAATTCAGGGTTTTTTCTAGTGTAAATATAAATACCTACGATAACACCAATTGTGGCACCATGACTGGCGAGACCTGTAAATCCTGTAAACTCATACCCTTCTATTAACCCAAAGAGTAGCGTACCTGTACTACTTTCCCTAATAGGTAATAATATTTCTAATAAATGATTTTTATAATAGGCCCAGTCATAAAATATTACGTGTCCCAATCTAGCACCTAACATGGTTCCCAGAACGGTATGGATAAAAAGGGAATCTAACTGTTCTACGGATTTTTTTTCATTATCAAAGATGCGCTTCATAATATACCAGCCCAACGCAAAGGCAATAATCCAAAGAAGGTTGTAATATTTAATTTGAACAAAACCGATGTTAAAGAGGGTTTCGTTTGGATTCCATGTAATTCCTAAAAAATGCATACGTAGTTATTTGGAAAGGCTAAGATAAGAAAATAGAAAAGCCCTATGCGTTGCAAAGGGTAAAATCAATAAGGCAAGTAGCTGTTTTATATACTATTTAGAAAGGAAGTGTTTTTTTACTTCTTGCCTATTCGAAAATTGCTCATTTCTAAGGTTTAACTTCACCTTTTTTAAGGCACTGGGTCATAGCCTTTTCCACCCCAAGGATTACAGCTAAATATTCGTTTTAAAGAAAGCCAACCACCTTTAAAAAGCCCATGTTTTTTCAAGGCTTCTAATGTATATTGAGAGCAAGTAGGAGAGTAGCGGCAGGTAGCAGGTGTATAGGGAGATATGGCCAATTGATAGAAACGGACCAACAAAACAAAGGGGGCTATTAGAATTTTTTTCATTTTTGTCCAGTTATATAGCGTTCTACTAAAATCGAATACTTCTAGCTATACAAAATGTTGTTCTGTGTCAAAACAATTAAGATACGCTGAAGGTGGTACCATCCTTACCATCCTTAAGTTGGATTCCCAACGCGGCCAACCGATCTCGTATTTTATCAGAAGTCGCAAAGTCTTTATTTTCCCTTGCTTCTTTTCTTAATTGAATCAGCATTTCTACAACACCGTTAAGTTTCTCCGTATCCGCAGCTGAATCTTTTTTGTTTTCCAGACCTAATACGTCAAAGGCAAAAGCACTCATGGTTTCCTTTACGATATCTTTATCGGATGCGGTTATAGATTCCTTCCCTTCTTTTATTAGATTGATGTGCTTTACAGCATCGAATAATTTTGCAATTAGAATAGGTGTATTAAAATCGTCGTTCATGGCATCGTAGCAAGACTGTTTCCAGGAGACAACATCAAAATCTGATTGTTTTCCAGTCGTTACAGTATCCAATGTGTTGATGGCTTCCATTAACTTGTTGAATCCTTTTTCTGAGGCCAATAGTGCCTCATTGCTAATATCCAAGATGCTTGTATAATGTGCTTGCATCATAAAGAAACGGACCATGGAAGGCGAAAAGGCCTTACTTAATATACTATTACTTCCTGAAAATATCTCACCAGGTAAAATGCTATTTCCGGTAGATTTAGCCATTTTCTTCCCGTTAAGGGTAAGCATATTCGTGTGAAGCCAATACTGTACTGGAGATTTGCCATTACTAGCTTCTGCTTGTGCAATTTCACATTCATGATGTGGAAATTTTAAATCCATTCCACCACCGTGAATATCAAAGGTTTCCCCCAAATACTTTGTGCTCATAGCCGTGCACTCTAAGTGCCAACCTGGAAAACCATCTCCCCAAGGGGATGGCCAACGCATAATGTGTTGCGGCTCAGCTTTTTTCCAAAGGGCAAAATCCTGCGGACTTCGTTTATCGTCCTGTGCAGTAAGCTCGCGGGTATTGGCAATCATATCCTCCAATTTGCGCCCACTTAATTTTCCGTAGTCGTTCTTCTCGTTAAATTTTACGACATCAAAATATACAGACCCATTGGTTTCATAGGCGTACCCATTTTCAATAATCACCTTTATGATTTCGATCTGCTCTATGATATGTCCTGTGGCCGTTGGCTCAATGCTTGGAGGTAAAAAATTAAATTTTTCCAGAATATTGTGAAAGTCAACAGTGTAGCGCTGCACGACTTCCATAGGTTCTAATTTTTCCAAACGTGCCTTTTTGGCAATTTTATCCTCTCCGTCTTCTGCATCATCAACTAAATGTCCTGCATCGGTAATATTTCTTACATAACGCACTTTATATCCCAAATGTTTAAAGTACCTAAAAATCATATCGAAGGACATGAAGGTTCGGCAGTTCCCAAGGTGAACATTGCTGTAAACAGTTGGTCCGCAGACATACATGCCTATGTGACCAAGATTAAGGGGTGTAAATACTTCCTTTTTTCCGGTTAGTGAGTTGTGAACTTTTAGCGTTTGCTGTTCGTATAGTTGCATTTGTAAGGAAAGAATTAGAACGTTGTATCTAAGTTAATAAAGTTCAAAAATTCTCTTCGCACGGAGACATCTTTAAATTTTCCGCCATACTCAGCGGTAACCGTACTACTTTCGATATCTCTGATACCTCTAGAGTTTACACATAAATGTTTAGCATCTATGACGCATGCCACATCTTCTGTGCCTAAAACTTTTTGCAGTTCTCTAACAATCTGTATGTTCAACCTTTCCTGTACTTGTGGCCTTTTTGCGAAATAATCAACAATGCGGTTCATTTTCGAAAGCCCTACGACTGTTCCATTGGATATATATGCAACATGAGCCCTGCCAACTATAGGAAGTAAGTGGTGTTCACAGGTGGAATAGAGAGTAATGTTTTTTTCCACCAACATTTCCCCGTATTTGTATTTGTTTTCAAATGTAGAGGATTTTGGTTTTCTGTCTGGCTGAAGTCCGCCAAAAATCTCATTGACAAACATTTTAGCAACTCGGTTGGGTGTTCCTTTTAGGCTGTCATCCTCAAGGTCCAAGCCTAATGTGAGCAGAATCTCCCGAACATTAGAATTAATTCGTTTTATTTTTTCTTCATCGCTAAGGACAAACGCGTCTTTACGAAGTGGTGTTTCTTCAGATGAAGAAATATGGTCGTCGCCAACATGTTCAAAATGGTCTTCCAATGTACCTTCGGTTTTCATAGAAAAAAAACTTTTACAGGGCACAAAGATATACATTATATGACACTTTATACCATTGGGCGGGGTTTACACAACATAAATTAGTGCTGCGCGATTGTGATTTATAGTTTTAGGTTTCAAATGATAAACCGGTATATGATGCGTTTTAGCATTACCCTTATTCTTTTAATAGTTGTCGTTCCTTTTTGGGGAAATGCTCAGGTGTCTCCGGATTGTAGTACAGCTATTCCTATTTGCAACAATACGCCTGTAAATGGTAAAGTTAACGGATTTGGTATTGATGATTTCAACGGTTCTTCTGTATCTGGATGTATCGCAAATGCAACTGGGACTGTAGAATCTAATTCTTCATGGTATCGATTTAAAATAGGAGAGAACGGACAACTGGGCTTTAATATTGGTTTTGATGTTTCTGAAGATTGGGACTTTGCCTTGTATAGAACGGATGATTGTAGTACCCTTGGGGAACCTATACGTTGTAATTATTTTGATAATTCCGATAGTAATTCCTTTATTGGTTTGGGAGAGGATCCGACAGGTTCCAGTAATTTTCAGTACGAGGATTGGTTGCAGGTCTCCGCGGGCGAGGAGTACTATTTATTGTTGAATAATTTTAGTGATAACAATTCTGGTTTTTCCATTCAATTTTCTGGGACTATTTTCAATGAATTTCCCAATACTGCATTGGATTGTTCTGTTATAGATAATTTGCTTGGTTCTCCTATTTCCGCATGTGAATATGATACGGTTGTTTTGGAGGCAGCTACGGATGAAGCTTTAGTCTATGAATGGTATTTAGATATTGGTGTTGGTTATCAGCGCATTCCCGGAGAACACTTATCTGAATTGAACCTTGCAGTTTCTGGTTTTTACCGCGTACTGGTTGTAATGCCTTCTGGAGAGAACATTTTAAGTGAAGTTCAAGTGGTATTTTCACCTGCCCCGTTTACCAATAGCCTAATCGACGAGATGGTTTGCTTAGACGGAACAATAGTTGATTTGAGCGCAAAGAATATAGAGGCTCTCGGAGATGAAAGTGCCAACGAGTTTCGTATTAGTTATCATAGTTCCCAATTAGATGCCGATCTAGGTTTACACCCTTTGTCGAAGGAATTTGAACCCACTTTGGATATTCAGACTATTTACGTCAGGAATTCTTCATTAGTGAATCCTGATTGTTATGATACTTCAGAATCTTTTCAAATCCTAGGAAAGGAAGTTCCTTTACTTGATTTTACTACTCAGGTTTTTATTTGTGAAGATACGCCCATTGCTACCCTAGGCCAAAGAGTGCCTGAAGCAAACTACGACTATACTTGGGATTCCGGACAAACTTCTTCCCAGATTACCGTTACCAAGGAGGGCACCTATACCTTGTCTGCAACCAATAGTCAGAATGGTTTAAGCTGCAGTACGGTAAGATCTGTAACTGTTGTTTTTTCCGAAGCTCCAGAAATATTAGACGTGTCCGTAGATTATACGGGCAATACAAATCAAATTAGGATTAGTTTGAAGAAAGAAGGTAGGTTTGAGTTTCAAGTCGATGACGGAGAACCACAGAATTCAAATGTCTTTAGTGGCCTCTCATCAGGATTACACACGGTATCTGTTAGAGATGTAAACGGTTGCGGAATTGATATTCAAGAGATTGTAATTGTTGGGTTTCCAAAATTTTTTACACCTAATGGGGATGGTATAAATGACCTGTGGGCTATAAGTGGTCTTGGGGTTTTGGGAGATCCTGTAGTTTTTATCTATGATAGATTTGGTGTGTTGCTTTATCAAATGGATGAGGATTCTAAAGGATGGGATGGTAGCTTTAATGGGATGCTACTGTCACCAACGGACTATTGGTTTCAATTAACTTACGTTAGTTCCAACGGAAATAGGACGCAGGCAAATTATATTAATAATCATTTTTCGTTAAAATTTTAAAGTGGTTGAAAGTTGTTTAGAATTGCAGTTCATCGATTAAGTACTTAAAAAGTCGCCATAAGATACTAAAAGGACCTTCTATAAGTTATTATATACGTTGAAGTATACTAATTAGTCCAATTATTTTATGCGAATACTACTCTTTATAACTTTTTGTTTGTTCCTGTTTTATGGAAACATTCAAGCGCAAAACTCTCCAGACTGTAGGACAGCAATACCTGTTTGTGCGGACCAACCTATTATGGGTTTGGCCGATGGTGGTGGGGATATCGATGATTTTGATCCAGATGTGATTACCCAAACAGGATGTTTAGAAAAAGGAAGCGTTAGTTCTGCTAATATTGAAAACAACACTTCTTGGTATGTGTTTAGGGCAGGAACTGGAGGTCAAGTAGGTTTTGATATTGAAGCCATGCCTACAAATGGAGGTATGGGTACGCCTACTGCTGAATGGGATTTTGCAGTCTATGGGCCTTATGATGAAACTAGTGGTGAAAACTTCTGTACGATTATGGGAGACGGTACTTCCGAGCCCATACGTTGTAATTATGAAGTAAACAATACTACTTTTACTGGAGTAGGGGTGAACCCTGAAAACGGACAAGAAGGTGCTCCGTTTTTAATAGGGAGTCAGAATACTTATGATGAATGGTTGGATGTTCAGCCAGGAGAACTTTACTTTATTTTGATTAATAATTTCAATACTAATTTTGATGGTGACCCCGAACCTTTTATGCTTTCGTTTACGGGAAACTCGGTACAGGCCAACCAAAATACAGCCTTGGATTGTACACTTAGAGATGAGTTTCTAGGTTTGGATATTGTTGCTTGTGAAGGTGATCCAGATATTGTATTAAGTGCATTGCGTTCGCCGGCAGGTCCAGATATCGTAAATGTTACTTGGTCTGTTGATTTTGAGGATGATGGCACTATTGATCAACAATTATCATCTGGACCTGCAGAAACTGAACTTGTGGTTTCAAGCCCAAATTCAGGTCGCTATTTTGTAGATATAGAAACTAGCTTTGGTAATGTTACTGACGATGTTCTGATAACTTATTTTGGTGTCCCAATTTTAGACCCTGCTAATCCTGTTACAATTTTGGATACTAATTTATCGATTGACCCAGATGAAAATAATGTAGAGTTTAATGTTTTAGGGGACGGAGATTATGAATATGCAATCAATGGTGGTGAATTTCAGGATAGTCCTATTTTTATGAATATTCCGCCTGGAGAAAATACGGTTATTATAAACGATAAAAATGGTTGCGGTACAACAGAACCTATAGCGTTTTTGGTTGTAGGTTATCCAAAATTTTTCACACCCAACGGTGATGGTATAAACGATGGTTGGAATATACAAGGTATAGAAACCTTAACGGAGCCAGTGGTGTTCATTTTTGATCGTTATGGAAAACTACTGAAACAATTAGGCGTAGCAGACGTCTGGGACGGTACCTATAATGGTACTCAAATGCCATCTACAGACTATTGGTTCAGATTTGAATATTCAGAAATTGATGCTACAGCTCCTATCGTGGCCAAGACAAGACAAACACATTTCACCTTGAAAAGGTAATACCTAGGTAACATCAAACTTAGATTTGATATATTCTTTTACCCATCTGAAATACGTGCTTTTTACAAAATTCTCCTATTGTAATCATCTCCTAGTGCGGTTCGTCTTTTAGTGTTCATCCATTTAAGAGGTTAACAGCGTCTTTTTTAGAATAAATATAAGTCTGACTCCTATGGAAAATATGAATCATTCTGATGTATGTTTTGCTGTACACATCTGTGTAAGCGAAAACGCTCTATTGATCTAGTAATTTTCTACCTCTTAATTCCTTAGAAATCTAACTAGAAATTTATGGTATAACTCAAAGTTGCATTGGTGCGTATACGGTTAATACTAGCAGGTGTAATGAGTCCTGTATCTAGTAGTTGCTCATTTACACTTTGGTCTATCCTATTCAGGGAAAAGTCTAACCTACTTCCACCAAAATTATAGCCTATGCCCCCAGAAATACTGTTTAGGTCACCTATGGTGTCTGTATTTGCATACGGGCTTTGTTCAAAACGGTAGCCTGCTCTTAGGCTTACTTGTGTAATACGATATTCACCACCTACCCTAAAGGTGGATACGGCACCAAGTTGGTTGGCAATCTCATTATTCACGATTTGAAAACTTGGGTCGCTTTGCGGGCGTAATTCCGCATTCGAAAAATCTTGATACCCATAATCAAAACTCAGGAGTCCGTTTTTTCCAAAGATAACGGCCATACTACCGGTTAATTTACTAGGAGTCTGAATGGTGTAGGTTTCAAAAAGGTTGACAATGTTAAAGTCTATAAAACCAATGTCTTCATCTGCTAAATCGGAGTTTATTCGCTGCGAAAGATCATCGTTTAATTGGTACCAGGTTGGGGATTGATAACTCCCTCCTAAACGTACAAAGTCGTTTAACTTTGCGATAGCTCCAAGGGTAAAGGAAAAACCGCTTCCTTGGGTAATTAATAAATTATCAAACGTGGTGCGCTGTATCTCGGAGTCCGCATCATAGCCCGTCTCCGTAAGTAGGTCAACGCGTTCATTGAATACGCTATGAAAGTTTAAGGACGCTCCTAGGTATAGTTTGTCTTTATATTCTGAAGCTATGTTTGCCGTAAACTTAGAATTGTAGCCTCTACTGCTCCTTTGAAACAGTTGGTCTACGTTTGTGTAGGATGCATTTCTTGTGTATTCGCTTGTTTGTGGGTCATTATCAATAGGGTCTATTACCCCTCCATAATACCCTAGAAATGCTTGTTGATCACTAAAGCCTCCGTTAGCCCCTATATCTAAGTATCCGTTCTCTATCAATTCTCCATCTTGCAATAAGATATTTCCAAAAGGTGTCCCTTCTGCAAAATTTAGAAAATAGGAGTCGACTCCTTGATTACTTCTACCAGTAACTAAATAACTATTTTCAAAATTTTGTGCTAAGTCATAATTAAATGCAAGTGAGAATTTTTTCCAATCAGAATTTGAGTTCGTGTTGTTGAATACAAAAACACCTCCGATTTGATTTATGTTAATATCATTGACACTGCTATTGGTTTGGGTACCAAAATAGTTAGCTTCATTATCCGTATTATAGTATGTTCCAGAAAACGTAATTAGTGTATTATTAAACACCGCAGCCCCTGCTGGATTAATATTTAATGCGGATAAATCGCCTCCTAGCGCCCCAAAAGCCCCACCCATACCCTGAAAACGAGCTGTTCCTTGAAGATTTTCTGTACCGTATTTTAAAACATCGTTTATACTCTGAGCACTCATTAAAGCGCATAAGAATAGTGAGATGAAAGTTAAATTTATTTTCATTGCTTTTTTTTTAGATTTTAAGAAACTAAATTTGATTATTGACGTCTTCCGCCACCTGATCTTCCACCACTGGATCTTCCTCCAGATGACCTTGAGCCTCCGCCTCCAGAACTTCTCATGCTCCCACTGCTGCGTGAACTGCCACCTGAACTTCTCATGCTTCCACTGCTTCTAGAGCTACTGGAACTACGTCCGGAGCTATAACTTCTGCCGCTTTTAGAACTACTGGAATTACGCCCAGAGTTATAACTTCTTCCACTTTTTGAGCTACTTCTAGTGTTGCGATAGGTAGATGTTCTTGGTGTAGTAGCTCTGGAAG
>CAZDOW010000017.1:0-2759 GCA_964507115.1 uncultured Maribacter sp. | reverse complement strand
GAGCTACTTCTAGTGTTGCGATAGGTAGATGTTCTTGGTGTAGTAGCTCTGGAAGATGTTCCTGATCTATACGTGCCACTTCTGGAGCTTGCTTTGTTATATGTTGATCCGCTTCTTGAAGAGCTGTACGTTCTTGGTGCAGACCTAGTGCTTCTACTAGTCCTATAAGCTCGGTTTTGATCAACACCTACTGTTCTTCGGTTCGCTACGCTATTGCTATATGACCGTGATGAGCCAGTGCTCCTGTTATTTCCAGAAGAAGTTGAGCTGCTTCTAGCCGCCGTAGTGCTATTATTATTATTATTTGAAGAGCGCGCAGCATTACTTCTATATCTAGATGATGAACCACTAGTGTTTACATTGGACCTTCCTCTTAACGATGTTCCAATGGAGTTATTGGCCACGTTATTACTGTTGTAATATCCACGTCTTCCTGAATTGTAGCCGTATCTTCCTCCCCCATAATAGCCGCCATGCCCATAACCAGGATAGCCCCAACCATATCCGGGATAACCCCAGCCATAACCATATCCGGGATAGCCCCAGCCGAAACCTCCGCCCCAGCCCCAGCCTCCGCCCCAACCAAAGCCTACGCCCCAGCCTCCACCCCATAACCAAGGATTATTGAAGCCCATGCCCCAATTATTCCAGCCGTTGTCATAAAAATTGATATTTACGTTGGAGGCATTATCACCCCAACCACCAAAACCTTGGTAATCATTGGAATTGTTATAATAATCTGTTATTTGGTCCTGATTTACTTCTTCGTCGGCCGAGTTGCTCGCATAGGAATCCACGTCGGTAAAGATTTCACCGTCTAAAATCTCGTCATATTGATTGGCTTTTTGGCCAAAGTAGTCGGAATAGGTATTGGACTCCTGCTGCGTACGATATTGTTGTTGCGGTTGTTGTTCTGGTCTGCGTTCCACTGTAGGTTGCGCCCCATCAGAATATATTCCGTCATTTTCGTAGTAGGATGCTTGTTGATAAGAACCACAAGATGCACCTATCAAGCCTATAATGGAAAGGATTCCAAAGTTGCGAAGTTTATTAAGGGGTAGTGAATATATCATCGTTCTAAATTTTATTGTTGAACATATTAAAAATAACTAGTTTTACGGAATTATTTTCTTTTTAAAACACAACTTTTGTGCCAAACTATATATAATGAGTAAAAAATTAACCAAGAGAAGTGAGGATTATTCTAAATGGTACAATGAGCTTGTAGTAAAAGCAGATTTGGCCGAAAATTCTGGAGTTCGGGGTTGTATGGTCATTAAACCCTATGGTTTTGCTATTTGGGAGAAGATGCAGGCAGAGCTGGATAGAATGTTTAAGGATACAGGGCATGAGAACGCTTATTTTCCTTTGTTTATTCCAAAATCCTATTTAAGTAAAGAGGCAAGCCATGTAGCAGGATTCGCCAAAGAATGCGCCGTAGTTACGCATTACCGACTCAAAAATGCCGAAGATGGTAGCGGTATTATTGTTGATCCCGATGCCAAATTGGAGGAGGAGCTTATTGTAAGGCCAACATCCGAAACCATTATTTGGGATACCTACAGGAAATGGATACAGTCTTACCGCGATCTTCCATTACTCATTAACCAATGGGCCAATGTTGTGCGCTGGGAAATGCGTACACGGCTATTTTTAAGAACCGCTGAGTTTTTGTGGCAAGAGGGGCATACCGCACATGCTACGGAAAAAGAGGCTATTGCGGAAGCGGAACAAATGATGAATGTATATGCTGATTTTGCAGAAAACCATATGGCGATGCCGGTAATAAAGGGCACAAAGACAGAAAGTGAGCGATTTGCAGGCGCTATAGAAACGTACTGCATAGAAGCCTTAATGCAGGATGGTAAGGCATTACAAGCAGGTACTTCGCATTTTTTGGGACAGAATTTCGCCAAAGCTTTTGATGTAAAGTTCGCTACCAAAGAAGGTGATAAACAGTATGTGTGGGCAACTTCTTGGGGTGTTTCTACACGGCTCATGGGAGCTTTGGTTATGACGCATAGTGATGATAATGGTTTAGTCTTACCTCCAAAGTTAGCGCCTATTCAGGTGGTTATTATTCCTATTTACAAAGGTTTGGAGCAATTGGATGTCATCTCTGAAAAGATAAAGCCTTTGGTTGATGAACTTAAGGCAAAGGGAATATCTGTAAAATACGATGATAGAGATACCTATAAGCCAGGTTTTAAATTCAACGCCTACGAGCTAAAAGGTGTTCCCGTAAGACTAGCTATTGGTCAGCGTGATATGGAAAATGGAACCTACGAGGTGGCAAGAAGGGATACTTTGGAAAAAATGGTTGTTCCCATGGATGAGGTGGTCGATAAAATTGAATTTCTATTAGAGGATATCCAAAAAAATATATATCAGAAGGCTTTAGATTATAGGAAGGAGCATATTACTTTGGTTAATTCTTATGAGGAGTTCAAGAAAATTCTAGAAGAAAAAGGAGGATTCATTTCGGCGCATTGGGACGGGACGGCCGAGACCGAGGAACGAATAAAAGAGGAGACTAAAGCAACGATACGATGCATCCCAATTGATGTTAAAGAGGAAGATGGTGTGTGTATTATTAGTGGTAAACCTTCTAAAAAAAGGGTGTTATTTGCCAAGGCATATTAAAAGATTGTAAAAAATAATATTTGGGTGTTGCGATAGTAAAAAATAATTGTATTTTTGCATCCGCAATTACGCAAAGTAATGGTCCGTTCGTCTAGGGGTTAGGACGCCAGGTTTTC
>CAZDOW010000016.1:0-50786 GCA_964507115.1 uncultured Maribacter sp. | reverse complement strand
ATGTCTCTCCCGCATCGGTAGATTTGTATAAACCGCTTCCCTCACCACCACTAATAACTATATTTGGTTTACGTTGATGTTCCCACATTGCGGCATACATAACTTCTGGGTAATTAGCATCGATAGATAATTCGGCCGCACCCGTAAGTTGGTTCACGAAAAGAGTGTTTTTCCAAGTTTTTCCACCGTCTACAGATTTATAAATTCCACGTTCTGCATTACCTGCATGTAAGGCACCTTGTGCTGCCACATAAACAACATCTGGATTTGTAGGATGTATAACTATTCGTGAGATATGCTGTGTGTTTTCTAGTCCTATATGTTTCCAAGTTTTTCCTGCATCCGTAGATTTATAGACCCCATCCCCATAGGATGTCATAACACCTCTTGGCGCATGTTCACCCATACCACAATACACAATATTGGGGTTAGATTTGGAGACGGATACTGCACCAACGGATCCCATTTGAAAATAACCATCCGAGATATTATCCCACTGTTGCCCAGCCGTACTAGTTTTCCAAAGTCCACCGCCAGTAGTACCCATATAATAGGTCATTGGGTCCCCTAGAACTCCTGTTGCTGTTACAGAACGACCTCCTCTGTAAGGACCAATATTGCGATACTTAACAGGTTTAAAATACTCGTTAACGGTTTGAGAGAAAGTAATGACCGTGGCAAAAAGCAACAATAGGGTTAGTAGTGGTTTTTTCATAGTGTATATCTCTATTTTACTTTATTTATATTAATGGATTCTGGCTACATTGATGCTTTAGATTTTTAACACTCTTTTTCTAAGAGTACTATCCTTCCAGCTACTTTTTATTAGACGAAATGTTTTTAATGACCAAAAACCTTTCCTCCAAGTATCGGGGAAAGAACTCCTCTCCCATTATTCCTCCACAAACAAATAGTTCAATTGCCTCTTGTTAAAATCCGAATTAAAGGACTTAAGCTCCGTAGACATTACTGCATTAAACACTTCCAGTTGTTCATTTATCTTACTGGAAAGCTCATTTTTTACTGCAATATCTTGTTCCGTAGGAGGAAAATCATCTATCGCTACTAAACTGTTCAAATGCCCTAACTTGTTCGTCAGTTTTATGGGGAAGTTTAAAGGATCTTGATTACTTCTATTCTTCGTTTGATAGAGTGCTTTTTCTACCTCGCCCAAACGTTTTTTCATATCCTTTGCCTTGTCCACCAAGTCTTTGGTGGCATCATCATCCTTATATTGTGTCATAAAGGCATCCAACTGCGAACTAACGTTCCTGATTTTCTTAATGGATTCATGCGCGTTGTTTATCGTTGTATTAATATCCGTGATAAAATCGAACTGCTTTTGCATCTCTCCTGCTGTAGCCTCAGCCCTTGGGTCCGGAACTATTTTAAATGTTTCGGAATTAATTTCTCCATTAACATTTAAATGAACTTTATAATCACCAGGAACAGCTTTGGCTCCACTTAAACTAGCCCACCATAAAATCATACCGTCCAGTTTTTCGGCCCCTTTGCCGCGCGTATCCCAAACAAAGGTATTACCGCCTTTTTCTACTTCAAGCTTCTTCTTTTTGTCCTTAGCTGCATTACTATATGAAGCTAGAGTATCGCCAGCCATACTTGTAAAAGTCAAATGGACACTGTCCTTTTCTGTAAAGTTCTTTAAATTAAAATGGGTGACAACCCCATTAGGATGGTTTTGTCCCTCAGTTAAAGAAGGTGTACTCCTAGTTCTACCCTTCGTCCTATAGGAGTCTTTGGGTTTATATAAAATGGCATTCATGGACTTTTTGGCCGCATCCAATTGATGCAAAACCGTTAAATCATCAATCATCCAAATACTTCTACCTTGCGTAGCCACTATCAAATTATTATCCTTAATGGTCAAATCCGTAATAGGCACAATAGGTAAATTCAACTGAAATGGAGCCCAGTTGGCACCATCATTAAAAGAAATGTACATTCCTGTTTCTGTGCCAGCATACAAAAGCCCCTTTCTTTTTGGGTCTTCCCTTACTACCCTTGTAAAATGTTCACTAGGGATACCGTTTGTAATCTTTGTCCATGTTTTTCCGTAATCTGTAGTCTTGTACAGATAAGGTTGAAAATCACCCAATTTATATCGTGTTGCAGCAACATAGCAGGTACCTTCATCAAAGGCGGAGGGCTCTATGCTATTGATCATATTCCATTCTGGCATATTGCTAGGGGTCACATTGTCCCAATTAGCACCACCATCTTTAGAAACATGTATTAAGCCATCATCGCTACCAACCCAAAGTAGGCCTTCTTTCAGCGGACTTTCATTAGCCGCAAAAATAGTGCAATAGTACTCCACACTGGTATTATCTTGTGTAATGGGACCACCGCTAGTTCCCAATTTTGTCGGGTCGTTTCTAGTGAGGTCTCCACTCAACAATTCCCAGCTTTGCCCTTCATTGGTGGACATGTGTACATGGTTAGAAAAAGTGTACAATTTCTTAGGGTCATGTCTACTAAAAATGATAGGGAAATTCCACTGAAAGCGATACTTCATCGCCTCAGCACCTGCACCCATAGGATTATCTGGCCATACATTAATTCCTCTTACTGTACCCTTATCGTGGTTTACCCGCGTTAGAAATCCGTCATAACTTCCTCCATATACGATGTCATTGTTCAAAGGATCTACAGCAATATGGGCAGATTCGCCACCTGCTGTTTGTTCCCAGTCATTCTCACCAATACTGGAACCATTACTCCTATGGTTAATCCGTATGGTTGAATTATCTTGTTGCGCTACATAAATACGATATGGAAAAGCATTATCTGTAGTTACCCTATAAAACTGAGCTGTTGGTTGATTGTAATATGTACTCCACGTTTCCCCGCCATCATAGGATATTTGGGCTCCACCGTCATCTCCAATAATCATACGTTGTGAATTCTCGGGCGATATCCAAAGATCATGATGATCACCATGCGGCGCATTGAAAGATTTAAAGGTTTTACCGCCATCCGTAGATTTATGGTAATTTACATTAAGCACATAAACGACATTCTCATCTTCGCTATCCGCATAAATCCTAGTATAGTACCATGCCCTTTGGCGTAGGCTTCTATCACTATTAACTTTCGTCCATTTTTTTCCGCCGTCATCTGAACGATATAGCCCCCCCTTTTCCTTATTTTCTACGATAGCCCAAACACGCTCAGAATTTACTGGCGAAACAGAAACCCCTATAATACCGAGCGTATCTTTAGGAAAACCTTCGTTTTTAGATATTTCCATCCATGTTTCACCGCTGTCCGTACTCTTCCAAAGAGCAGAACCGTCACCCCCACTACTTAGACTATGGGACGTTCTTTGAGCTCGCCATGTAGATGCATATAATATACGAGGATTGTTCGGGTCAAAGGTTAAATCTACTGCTCCTGCTTGATCATTAACAAAAAGCACCTGTTTCCAATTTTTACCGCCATCAGTACTTTTATAGATTCCACGGTCTTTAGTTGGCTTGTAAATATTACCTAAAACTGCTGCGTAAACGGTATTGTAATCCGTTGGATGTACTCGTAATCTTGGAACATGCCTGCTGTTTTTCAAACCTGCAGAAACCCATGTTTTTCCAGCATCCTCGGTTTTCCAAACACCGTAACCTGAAGAAACATTACCCCTTAAGGTTTTTTCGCCACCTCCAACATACATAACATTATGGTCACTTTGTGCCACCTCTATAGCACCAATACTACCGCCAAAATAACCGTCAGAAATATTACTCCATGTACGACCACCGTCTAAGGTTTTCCATACCCCGCCACCAGCGGCACCGAAATAAAATAAGTTAGGCTCTCCAGGCACACCAGTTACCGCAGCAGAACGGCCACCGCGAAATGGCCCAACTAAACGATAGTCAAGACTGGAATACAAGTCCTCGGAATACGAGACCGTAACTTGGTCAGATTTTTTTTTTCTTTGCGCTTGAAAAGTAAATGGAATTAGGAATACGGTAAGCATTAATATACTTACCCAAGTGTAGCACGTTTTCATCTTTTAAGTATTGGAATTAGTCAACCTTAAAAGTAATGAAAAACATGGGATTCTTAAACAAGGATATTAAGAGTTTTCTCTGTTTTCCTTTTCCTTCATAAATTTATCGTATTTCCTTTTCGATTTTATGTACTCGTTTAAACTGAACACCAAGAGAGCTAAGGAAATAAAAAGTAAAATAATAATGAGGATTTTCATTTTAGGTCGGTGTTTGTACTTTCTTGGACACCAACTTTTACAACAGGTCACAAGTAACCTGCTTTTTCAATACTTAAGAGTGCAATTTTATTAGCTTGAAATAACTAACGGCTATACCATTAAGGTATTCCTAATTTCTCTCCTCAAAAAATATCCCGTCACCAAAGTCGCTAACACATCCGAAATAGGAAACGAAATCCATACTCCGAATTCCCCAAAAAATCGAGGTAAGATAAGTACCAAGGGAATAAAAAAGAAACCCTGTCTGGTTAGTGTCAATAACAATGCAGGCATAGCTTTGCCTATTGCTTGAAAATAAGCGGCACCAATAAGCTGTAAAGCAATGATAGGCGTAGCCGCAAAAACCCAACGCATGGCATTAGGTGTATGTTCCAAGACATACGCGTTGATTTCTAATTCATGTGCTGAAGCGCCTTCTGGAACGCCTAGAAAAAGGGATGCAATCTCACCAGGAAATACGAATAGGCCAACAAAAACGATAGTAGCCAAAAAAGAGGCATATTTTATAGCGATACTAATAGATTTCTTGACTCGATCATAGTTACCTGCACCGTAATTGAACCCTGCAATTGGCAAAAAACCTTGAGTTATACCAAAGACGGGGAATAGAGCGAACATGAGCATACGCCCAATGATTGCATAAACCGTTACCGAGGCCTCCCCACCCAAACTGAATAGAATATTATTCAATAACAGGTAAATGATACTAACCACCGCTTGTCTGGATAATGTCACAAATCCTAAAGATCCTATTTCTTTAAGAATTCTCTTATCCAAACCAAAATGGTCTATCCTTATTTTTAGTTCGGAGTTTTTGGATAGGAAGAAATAAAGGATATAGCTAAAAGAAAAGAAATAGGCCCCAGTAGTGGCCCATGCTGCGCCTTGCATACCCCAATCAAAAATATAGATAAAGACATAATCCATGAACAAATTGGCTACAGACGGAATGATCATCGCTATCATGGCAAACTTAGGCTTGCCCTCTGCACGTATGACCGCATTGCCCATCATGCTCAAAGCCAAAAAAGGCACCCCGTAAAGCACAATTACATAATAAATCTTCGCATAATCAAAAATGGCTCCTTTACCGCCAAAAACTGGAATAAGAGTGTCTACAAAGAATAATCCCAAAAGAACCATGGACACTGTAACCAAAATGGTAAGTGTAATCTGGTTGCCGAATATTTTTAGGGCTTTTTCCTTATTTTTAGCACCCAGAGCCCTAGACAACACACTAGCCCCACCAATACCTATAGCCATTCCCAAGGCGCCTATGAAGAAAGAAACTGGGAGCACCACATTTATTGCGGCTATAGCAACAGAACCTATCCAATTACCTACAAAAATAGAGTCGACCAATACATTAAGGGACATGACCAAAATTCCTATGCTAGCAGGCACGGCCTGCCTTACCAATAGCTTAGCGATAGGTTCTTTTCCTAACTGTTCCGATAAGACGTTTGCTTTGGCCAAAATATTAGATTAGTTTTTCAATTGACACATAGAATAATACCAGTAAGGATATATTGGTCTCCGCAATCAAAAAGCAGTACCGTCTATAGTTAAATATACGGTACTGAAATATACATAGTATAGGGTAGCAATGAACGTACTACCTCTCCGGTTTTTAAATGATTATTTTGCTTGAATGCTA
The DNA here is from genome assembly GCA_964507115.1 of uncultured Maribacter sp. Taxonomy (GTDB): domain Bacteria; phylum Bacteroidota; class Bacteroidia; order Flavobacteriales; family Flavobacteriaceae; genus Maribacter. The sequence continues at coordinate 44,880 of CAZDOW010000016.1, read as the reverse complement.
TGATTCATAAAAGCTAAGAGCATCAGTCACAAGTCTTGGAATCCAACTGCCCAGTTAGTTCCCAGTCATTTGCCCACTTCGCCATAACCGTCACCCAGGCTTCGTTATCATTTAAACAAGGAATGTGCTTATAATGCTCTCCACCCGCTTCTTCAAATTCTTCTTTACCCTCCATGGCAATCTCCTCTAAAGTCTCTAGACAATCACTAACAAATGCAGGAGTTATTACCGCCAATCGTTTGACGCCTTCTTTGGCTAATCTTTCAAATTCATAATCGGTGTAGGGTTTCAACCATGGGTCACCTGCCAATCTGGATTGGAAAGAAGTACTCACTTGTTCCTCAGATAATCCTAAATACGCTTTTACCATTTCAGTAGTATCATACACCTGGTGTCTGTAACAGGTATTATGAGCCACAGAGTTTATTTTACAACAACTACCATCTATTTTACAATGAAACCGGGTTGGGTCACTCTTTCTAATATGACGTTCGGGGATACCATGATACGAGAAAAGAATATGATCGTACTCAAAGTCTTTAAGGCCATCTTTAATACTTTCCGAAAGTGCTTGAATATAATCAGGATGTTTATAAAATGCGGGTAAGGTGGTAACCTTCATTTTTGGAAATCCTTTTTGTTGTTCTTCTAAAGTCTTTACCACCACTGTCTCGTATGAAGACATTGCATAATGCGGATATAAAGGCACCAACAACACATCATCTACCCCTTGATCTTCTAGCTCTTTTAATGCGCTTTTTATAGACATGCTTCCATACCGCATTCCCAGGACCACAGGCATTTTAGTATGTTTTTTAAGCTTTTCGGCAAATTTCTGTGAAAGTATAATCAACGGAGAACCTTCTTCCCACCATATTTTGGCATATGCTTTTGCTGATTTTTTTGGACGAGTCTGCAAGATAACACCCCTTACAAGAATGGTCCGCAGCCATTTAGGTGCATCAATCACCCTTTCATCCATTAAAAATTCATCCAAATAAGGCTTAACATCTTTTGCTGTAGGGCTATCTGGAGAGCCCAGATTAACCAATAAAATTCCCTTCATAGCGTATACTTTTATTGCAAAAATAAGCTTTGCATCTTATTTAAGCCATAGGTGTACACCTTACTTTTTTTGATTATGACATAAGAAGATTCACTATTTGCACCTAAATAGATTACTTTTCTACAGCAGAACTATCCTGATAGTATTACGGATACACGTGTAATGTTTGAGGAAATGGATAAAAAAGGTAAATAAAATTTATCTTTATAATTATAAATTTCTAATCAATGAAACGCCTTATTCCATTTTTTATCGTTCTATTCTCGGTTTACCATAGCCTTGCGCAACAGGTTACCTGTTCTCTAAAAGATAGGCAAGCCGTTGAAAATAAAATAATTGAAATTGATGGTCTTTTAGAAAAGGATTTAGGCAAGACAATAGTTGCTGTTGGTAAGACTTTTTTAGGCACTCCATATGTAGCAAAAACTTTGGAAATTGGAGAAGCCGAATCTTTGGTTATTAATTTACAGGGATTGGATTGCACTACGTTTGTTGAGAATGTCTTGGCTTTTAGTCTGCTTCTTAAAAAGGAACTAACCCAATTTGATACATTTCTAAAAACCCTAGAAATCATTAGATACAAAGATGGTGCTTTAGATGGTTATGCTTCGCGGTTGCACTATTTCTCAGAATGGATAGTTAATAATGCATCTAAAGGTTTACTAGTAGATATTACTAGTGATATTGGCGGAAAAGAAATTGAAAAAGACATCAATTTCATGAGTACACATAGAGCTTTATACCCCTTTCTTATTGATGACTATAACTTTGAAAAAATCAAAGCATCAGAGAATTACCTACAGGACCAGCCCATTTGTGTTTTAGCTCAAAGCGATATCGCAGCGAATGAACATCTTATCAAATCAGGAGATATTATTGCCTTAACAACTTCTATAAAAGGATTAGATGTTACGCATACAGGTATTGCAACTCGAGAAAAAGACGGTAGAATTCATTTGTTGCATGCCTCAACCGTAGGAGCGGTTGTGGTCTCTAAACTTCCATTGGTAGACTATCTAAAAAAAGTAAAAAACAATACGGGAATTATGGTTGCAAGACCCGTTTCATCCTAATTTAGGATAAAGTTAAAAACGTTATTTAGTAATTGGACAAATTCAGCATCGGTATATTTATTTTCTGAATGTCCCATACTGGTATAAAAACTAATTCCCCCTTCTGGTCTCTCCCATAACTGAGCTGTCATTCTGGGATCATCATAGGAATTTGTACCAGTATCCGAAACGCTGAGAAGCTCAGAAAATGAGCTATTTAAATAGCCTCCTTCCCAGTAATACCACTCTTCATTATCGTTCCAAGGAAAAGAAATTCCGCTGGTTAATTGGCTATTTGTGTTCTGTATGGTAACGGTAGCTCCAAAATTATTAGATGTATGATTAGGACCGTTTCTAACACTACAACCTGTAACGGTCTCAGCGTACCAATCCCATGCACCTTTGCCATTACCGGAAACGGTACTGGCTGTGCTATGACCATAAGCATCACTAGCCGCATGATTGGAAATAAAATTGCCGCCTTGTGCTGCATAATTTTCCACATTAGTCCTTTGAGTTTCATTTAAAAAATCTCCAGAAGTGTTTGAAAAAAATATGATGTTATACTGATTTAAATTCGAAAGTGTGTTGAATTCGCTTCCATCATTGTCTGACACTACATCAAAGCTTTGAGTAGCGGCTATTTGTTTTACCATAGCTACACTTTCGCTTTCCGTTCGATGATTAAACCCGGCCGTCTTGGTGAAAACTAGAATTTTGGGCCTTGCATTGGCAGCATTTGTAGTTACGCTTGCTGCTGAGCTTGGTGCAGATTCGTTTCCTTCCCCATCAATGGCAGTAACGGTAAACGAATACGTTGTCGCGCCACTAAGACTCGTAACAGAATATGCTGTTCCTGTTACCTGGGCTATCTCAATTCCATCTTGATAAACCTTATATCCCGCTACACCGATATTATTAGTCGATGCGCTCCAATTTAATTCTGCGCCTGTAACGTTAATAACAGAGGCAATTAAATCTTGAGGTGCTAAAAGAGTTTCGATGTCTATTTCAAAAATTTCCACATCTTGTTTACATGAAGCTATAGTAAACACAAAACAAATTAGAAGTAAACAAGTCTTTTTCATAGCAAAATAGGTTACCCTATATACGCTTCAAAAGATCAAACAGTCTTTTAGAAAAAAAACCGAATAAACATTGGACTTAACGCAGGCTTTCTTAACGATTCTATAATTTTGTAGTTAATTTGACAAAGCCGTTACATACTTTTTAGGCGTGGTACCATACTTTTTCTTGAAGGCTGCAATGAAATGACTGGAAGTACTGTAGCCTATTTTTAGGCCAATTTCATTGACGTTATATTGACCAGATTCTAGGAGTCTTCTAGCATATTCCATTTTATAATCAAAAAGAAAACTATAGACTGAGTCGCCATAGATCTGTTTAAACCCCTCTTTTAATCGCTTCAAACTCAGGCCTACTTCCTTTGCAAGTTCTTTGAGGCTTGGCGGCTCAGCCATGTTAGCTATGATAATTTCCTTGGCTCTGCGTATTCGTTTCACATTATCCTCATCCACTAAAAATGGGCACTGTTCCACATCAGCATCGGTACTTTTATTAAAATAAAGCGATACCAACTCGTACACTTTGCCCTTAATGTATAATTTTTTAATAGTTGGATGTAAGTTATAATTCATCATTTGGCTTAAAACGACAGCGATAGCAGGAGAAACCGCTTCTTGGGCATAATACTTCTTTTCTTGGTTTTCGCTATTTAAAAAAGGGATATAACTAGCTTCTTCGGAGAATAGGGAGTGAAACTTACGTATGGTCATAACTACGGAAACCATCCAAGAGCCAGGAGTTAATGATAAGTTCAATGGAAGGTCTAGTTGTGTATTGTACAATAATAAAGAATTCTCCTCGGAAACATCAAGTGTGTAATTTCCATTATTGAACAAAAAATTTCCGCCTCCCTTTAAGCAAAAATGAAATTGTATAAACCTTTTATTAATTTCTCTAGTTATTTGTATGTTATGGACCTTATCGTTCTGAATTTTAAGGACATAAAACCCGTCATCGACCAATATTTCCTCAAATGAACCTGTAGCGACATTTTTTAATTCCATTCCCTAATAATTAATCTCTATTCTATTTAGAAACAATCTAAATAATAACATTGTTAAACCTTGAATTCCTCATAAAATTAAGGTAATTCAACCGAATTGGATATATTTTCATCTAAAAAAACCTCAATCGATATTAAAAGTTCCTCTAGCGTTATTTTTATAGTTTCTATGCTACTATTTTTGTGTCGCTCTATGAAGGACTACCACATTTCCAAACACAATTCATTTTACACCATCGGCCTTAATTATAAAAAGGCAGATGAGGAGGTACGTGGAAAATTTAGTCTGGACGAAACTTCTATAAACACACTACTTGATAAAGCCAAAGATTTGGGTATAGACGGACTCTTGGTGACCTCTACCTGTAACCGAACGGAACTCCATGGTTTTGCTCAGCATCCTTTTCAGCTTATTAAATTACTCTGCGACCATTCTAATGGGACGGTAGAAGAATTTCAAGAAGTAGCTTATGTGTACAAGAATAATGAGGCCATAGGACATTTGTTTAGAGTAGGCACAGGTTTGGACAGTCAGATACTGGGTGATTTTGAAATCATCAGTCAGTTAAAACAGAGTTTTAACCGTTCTAAAAAACTAGGGATTGCAAATCCGTTTTTGGAACGTTTGTGTAATGCCGTAATACAGGCAAGTAAGCGTATTAAGAACGAAACAGAAATTTCCTCAGGAGCAACTTCCGTAGCATTTGCATCGGTACAGTATATATTGAAAAACGTTGAGGACATCACCAACAAGGGAATTTTGTTGTTCGGTACCGGAAAAATTGGCAGGAACACTTGTGAAAATCTTATAAAACATACCAAAAACCCACACATAACGCTCATAAACCGTACAAAGGAAAAAGCGGAAAAGGTTGGTGGTAAATTTAATCTTACTGTAAAAGATTACGGAGACCTCCAAGCAGAAATTAGAAAATCAGATGTTTTGGTAGTAGCCACTGGGGCACAAAAACCAACGGTAACTAAGGAACTGATACATACGAAAAAACCACTACTAATATTAGACCTTTCCGTTCCCAAAAACGTGGATGAAAATGTACTTAATTTAGAGAATGTTACGGTAGTATATCTGGATCAACTTTCTCAAATTACAGATGACACCTTGGAACGAAGAAAACAGTATATCCCTGAAGCCGAAGCAATCATAGAGGAAGCAAAGAGCGATTTTACGCAATGGCTGGAAACACGAAAATTTGCACCGGTCATCAAAGCTTTGAAGATGAAGCTAAATACGATGAAGGTAGAAGAATTGGACTATCAGTCTAAAAAAAGAACTGGTTTTGATGCCGTACATGCAGAAATTATATCTGACCGTATCATTCAAAAAATAACCAAACAGTTCGCGAACCACCTTAAGGATGACAACGTAGATTCCGACTCCAGTTTAGAGCTTATTCAACAAGTATTTCAAATAGAACTGGACCACAAATGAGCAAAACCATAAGAATAGGTACTCGTGATAGTGAATTAGCACTATGGCAGGCCAATACTGTTAAGGATCAACTGAAAGCTTTGGGCCACAAGGCACAGATCGTAAAAGTAAAGTCGACAGGCGATCTTATTTTGGACAAACCACTCTACGAACTGGGCATTACCGGTATTTTCACAAAAACCTTAGACGTTGCCATGCTTAATGGCGATGTGGACATTGCCGTGCACTCTATGAAAGATGTACCTACAGCGCTACCTCAAGGAATTGTGCAAGCAGCTGTATTAGAACGTACGAACTACATGGACATCTTAGCCTACCATGACAATGAAGAGTTTTTAGGACAACGTGAGGGTGTTATTGCCACCGGCAGTCTTAGAAGAAAAGCACAATGGCTTAACAGATATCCTACCCATACTGTTGTAGACCTTAGAGGCAATATAAACAGTAGGTTAGAAAAACTGAATAACAACGATTGGAACGCCGCAATATTTGCAGCTGCCGGACTGGAACGTATTGGTTTAGAACCTAAAAATACCCTGGGACTCACCTGGATGCTGCCCGCTCCTGGCCAAGGCGCCATCATGGTTGTAGCCATGGAAAAAGACCCAGAAATACAAGAAATCTGCGCACAACTAAATCACGAAGTAACAGAAATTTGCACACGATTAGAACGTGAATTTCTTAGAGAACTAGAAGGAGGTTGCTCTGCACCTATAGGCGCTTTGGCCTATATAGATAATGAGAATGTAGTAAATCTCAAAGGCGTTTTATTAACGGTTGATGGCTCTAGAAAATTGGAAGCTTCCTTAACCGCCCCCTTAGGAAAGCACGATGATTTGGGGATAGATTGTGCAAAGAGTATTCTTAGCCGAGGAGGAAAACGACTGATGAACGAGTTGCAGAATTCAGCCCTAAAAACACAGATTTTTTCTACCAAAAAATTGACTAATGTACAGTTACAGCGGTTTAACACATCCATTCGAGTAGATTCTGAGGATTTTATAAAAATCAGTCCAAATCGCATATCTCCATTTGCCTTAAAAAAACAAATCAAAAATGTCATTTTCACTAGTAAAAACGCTGTTGAAGGACTATTGACCAATGTGAGCGCAGAGGAACTCAACTTTGAGAAAATTTACTGTGTTGGCCGTAAAACAAGGCGATTTATACAGAAAAAAATAGGTAAAGTAGCCCATTTTGAAAACACTGCGGCCGACTTGGCTAACTATTTGTTAGAATACATTGAAGGTACAGAAGCTACGCACTTCTGTGGAAACTTGAGCTTGAATGATTTACCCGAAACTTTAGGAGAAGCACATATAACGGTAAACAGTATTGAAACTTACAAAACAAAGCTTTCGGGCCAACAGATGGATGATGCTGTAGAAGGAGTATTGTTTTTTAGCCCTTCCGGTATCGAAAGTTATTTACAAAACAACAAACCAAATAAAATTGCTTACTGCATAGGGGAAACGACCGCTAAGGAAGCAAGAAAGAATTTTGACGATGTGAAGGTTGCTAAGATTCCGGATGTAGAAAGTGTTATCCATTTGGTAAACGAAAACTATAAAACTTGACGACATTGCGAGAATTATGATTCCACTAAGGAGCTGCCATATGCCGGGGCTATCTGTTGAAAACAATCTAAAATACTTCAACATATTGCCACGTTGCACAAAACTCCTCGCTATGACGAATGATACGAAACATTATGATTAAAAACGACTTGTTCCTTAAAGCCTTAAAAGGGGAAACCGTTGAAAGACCACCCGTTTGGATGATGCGCCAAGCTGGACGTTATTTGCCTGAGTTTATGGAAATAAAGGCGAAATACGACTTTTTTACACGTTGCCAAACCCCGGAACTTGCTTCAGAAATTACGGTGCAGCCTATTAGAAGGTACGGTATGGACGCCGCTATTCTTTTTAGCGATATCCTCGTTATTCCACAGGCCATGAACATTGAGGTAGAGATGAAACCCAACTTTGGCCCCTACCTACCTAACCCTATTCGTTCGCAGAAAGATTTGGACCATGTAATTGTCCCCGACGTAAACGATGCATTGGGATATGTGATGGAAGCTATAAAAGCTACAAAGGAAAAACTAAACGACGAAGTTCCGTTAATAGGCTTTGCCGGATCTCCATGGACCATCTTATGTTATTGCGTACAAGGCCAAGGCAGTAAAAACTTTGATAAGGCCAAGGAACTTTGTTTTACGCAACCTGTTGTAGCCCATGAGCTGTTGCAAAAAATCACCGATACTACTATTGCCTATTTAAAAGCGAAAGTAAAAGCCGGTGTCAATGCAGTGCAAGTCTTCGACTCTTGGGGCGGCATGTTGTCTCCAGTCGATTATCAAGAGTTCTCTTGGAACTACATACAGCAAATTATTGATGCTTTAAAAGAAGACGCTCCCGTAATTGTTTTTGGAAAAGGGTGCTGGTTCGCGCTAGGCGACATGGCTAAATCCGGGGCATCTGCTCTAGGTGTAGATTGGACATGCTCTGCGCGTAATGCGCGCTATTTATCTGGCGGCAAAATCACCCTTCAGGGTAATTTTGATCCTTCCCGATTGCTATCCCCACCAGCGCAAATAAAAAAAATGGTGAATCAAATGATAAATGAATTTGGGAAAGATCAATATATTGTGAATCTTGGTCATGGTATATTACCCAATGTACCGGTGGAGAACGCAAAAGCGTTCATAGATGCCGTTAAAGAATACCGCCCTTCATAAACTAAACATGGAAGCTGAAGCAAATGGTTTTCAAATTGCTCCCATCCAAGATAAAGATGCTTGGAGGCTATGCGATTTCATGACCGCTAATAGCGAAAGATTCAAGAGCGATTTTCCACAAACATTGAGAGAAAATCTTAATCCAACCCTATCCTCACTATTCGTGCTAGAAAAGGCGAAACAATTTACTACAGGAGAAGAATTCCTGTTTACCATAAAGGAAGCGGAGCATAGAACCATCATTGGATTAATCTATGTAAAAGAACTTATTAAAAGAGAAGGTCAGGCCGAAATAGCGTATTGTATTGGATATGAATATGAAGGTCAAGGAATCACGACAACTTTCTTGAATACAGTTATCTCTTGGGCCTTTAAGAACCTTAGCTTGCACACGCTACAAATCATTGCCCACAAGGGAAATTTCTCCAGTGTACGTGTGGCTGAAAAATTAGGGTTCTCATGGCAGACCACGTTATTAAACGAACATAAAAGCTATGACGGCACTAGGGTAGATATGGAATTATATGAAAAATATCACCCCCTAGTTTGAAGCTACTGAACCTTCTAAAGCGCATCAACACTACAAGCTTTTGGACGGGTACCCTTCTAGCGCTTAAAAATCCACTTTTTCTTTATCCTACCCTTTTGGCAACCAAAGAATGTATGCGCATAGCAACTTTACACTATGGCAAGGAACATTATAAAAATACCCCTGCCAATGCCTTTAGACATGCATTTTGGAATTACCTCATTGCCTCTAATTGCGCAAAATGGAACAGTAACTCGAAAAAGGTGCTTCATTGGACAAAAGCCATTACTGATTGGCACGAGAACGCTTTTATTAACAGAGAACTACCTAGGGTAATGGACTTTCATAATAATAAAATAGGTAGAAAAACCTATGTAGAACATCAGGGCGAAACTTTTATAAAAGTTCAGCGCTATTTACAACAAATGACTCTAAATTCTGTAAAAGTGAGCCATCCTAATGAACTCATTTTCCACGTCAATTCCTTGGTTCATATTTGCGAGAAGGACATTAATCACAAATAACCAGTACATACACCAATGGCAATAAATTTAAAAAAAGCTATTATCAGTATTACCACTAAATACTCTTAAGCCAGCCTTGAATTGATTACAATAAAGACCTTATAAAAATGTGTTGATCCAGATTAAGGGTGTTAGTATTATTTTTTAACGGTTTTCAAAAATACCTAAACCTATTAAATACCGTAATTTCGTAAAAGCCATACACCTAGAACAATGAAAGACACCTTCTACGCCTATATTCAACAACTGCAAAACACCATTACCAATACACTAGAAAAAGTAGATGGAACGGCTACTTTTAAAGAAGATGTTTGGAAACGACCTGAAGGCGGTGGTGGAAGAACACGTGTTATTGAAAACGGAAAAGTCTTTGAAAAAGGTGGTGTAAATATCTCTGGTGTACATGGGGAACTTCCAAAAAGTATGCAAGCCTATTTTGGTGTAGAAGACGCCGATTTTTTTGCCTGCGGATTAAGTTTGGTACTTCATCCCAAGAATCCTATGGTGCCCACGATTCATGCAAATTGGCGCTATTTTGAGATGTATGACAAAGAAGGAAATATCGTAGACCAATGGTTTGGCGGAGGACAAGATCTTACTCCCTACTATCTATTCGAGGAAGATGCCATACATTTTCATAAGGTATGTAAAGAAGCTTGCGTAAAACACCATCCAGCGTTTTACGAAACCTATAAAAAACGATGTGATGAATACTTCTGGAACAGCCACAGAAAAGAGGCTAGAGGCATTGGCGGACTCTTTTTTGATTACTGCAAAGCGTCCAAAGAAATGCAAATGACCGACTGGTATGATTTTGTATCCGAAGTTGGAAATAGTTTTTTAAATAGTTACGTACCTATTGTGGAGAAGAGAAAACATTTAGACTATACAGCTGCACAGCGAGATTGGCAAGAAATACGGCGTGGAAGGTATGTAGAATTTAATCTGGTACATGATAAGGGCACCTTATTTGGGTTAAAGACCAACGGGCGCATAGAAAGTATCCTAATGAGTCTTCCCCCACATGTACAATGGCGCTATGACCATCAACCGGAAAGCGGTAGTGAAGAAGAGCGTCTTTTAGATGTGTTAAAGCAACCTAAAGACTGGATTTAATCTATTCGATATGCCAAAAAAGGGAAAAGCCAAAAACACCGTCAATAAAGCCAAGCATACCAAACTTATGGAACGTAAGAAAAATAAGCTCAAAAAGGAAGCTGCATTACGCAAAGAACGGTTGAAAGCAATACTAGATAAGTCCAAGGAAAAAGAATAGCGTTAATCGTCCACCAAACATGAAGCAAAGAATATATCAGATAGATGCCTTTACAGATATCGTTTTTGGTGGGAACCCTGCCGCTGTATGTATATTATCTACTTGGCTATCGGAAACCCAAATGCAGGCAATTGCTGCAGAGAACAATCTTGCTGAAACCGCCTTTGCAGTTCCTATTAAAGACACTTACGAATTAAGGTGGTTTACACCAGAAGTAGAAGTAGACCTCTGCGGTCATGCCACCTTAGCCACAGCATATACCATTTTCAACTACTACGGACACCCTAAAAATACTATTCAGTTTATTTCTCCTAGAAGTGGCGAATTAACCGTTATTAAAAATAGTGATGGGAGTATGACTATGGATTTTCCTTCTGACCAAATCACTATGGTTGCTCCCATTACATCTTTTAATGAAGCTATTGGTTTACTTCCATTGAAAACCTTTATAGGCAAGACTGATTATATGATGGTGTATGAAACGCAAGAACAGATTGAAACAATTCGTCCTAACTTTCATCTTCTAAACCAACTAGATTGCCGTGGCGTCATCGTTACGGCGCCGGGAACCGATGTGGATTTTGTATCCCGTTTCTTTGCGCCCCAATGCGGTATTCCGGAAGACCCAGTTACAGGTTCCGCACATACTTCACTTGTTCCTTATTGGGCAAAAGAATTAAGAAAGACAACATTGACAGCAAAACAACTGTCAAATCGTGGTGGATACCTAAGCTGTGAATTTCTAGGAAAACGGGTAAAAATATCCGGGAATGCCGTTTGTTATTTGGTTGGAGAAATAAATATTTAATTAAGAGCCACTTACGCGACCCTTAATTATTCTCATTTTGCTTTCCAGTATCGTTTCTATTCCTCCACAGACTTTAAATTATCGTCAGAATTACGATCTATAAGCTTGTTATAAGGGTCAATACCTGCCTTTAATGGCTTTTTATCCGTTACAACCGTAAACGTGTTATCGCCATTAGATAGCCACATTAACTGAAAGTAAAACGGATTCTTAACCGTGATGCCATCTTCATTGGTTTCATCTTCACCAAAAAGACCTACATCCACCAAATTATTTTTATCGTCCACAGATTTTTCCTTTCCTTTATCATCATAATAAATCTTTTTGGAATTAACCGTAAACTTTGTCTCCCATTTGCCATTGTCTAATACTTTTGTCTTGGCATCCATCACTCTATTTTCGTATAGCACAATTTCTTTAAAACCATCATCTACTTTATATTTTAAAGAATCTGGCGTTACAGCGTACAGCGCGTTATATAAATCTTCAGAACTGGCGTAACGTCCTTTTTCAAAGTACTTAAATTCCTCTAAGAAATTTTTAAGCCCTGTATTTACAACGGCTTCGCCCATAACATCTTGTAAGTCGTACATAATCATAGAACCCTTTTCATACCAAATATACTGACCGGTTTCTACATCCATTAAGGAGCGTTCTGGCTTAAAGCTAAACTGTCTGCTAGACAAATAGGTGTCTAAAGAATTCTTTAAAAAGTCTTTGATGCCATTCTCGCCATATTCCTGTTTCATCGTCATTAGCGACACATATTCAGCCAAAGTCTCCGAAATAATATTGGCACCAGAGGTTTTACTTGGTGTTACAATATGGCCCCACCATTGGTGAGCAACTTCATGCGATGTGACTCGGAAGGCATAATTATAATCCTCAGCTTTGGTAAAATCGGCAACAAATCCAAAATCTTCCGAATAAGGTATAGTGGTAGCAAAAGACTGAGCGAAATTAGAATATGCCGGAAATTCAATTATTCTTATAACAGAGTAAGGGTATTCAAAATAATTTTTGGAATTATAATCCAAGGATATCTTTATTCCTTTAATAAAATAAGCAAGATTATCGGTGTGCTTTGGAGAGTGATAAATTTCGATGTTCACTTTTTTACCACTTGGGGCAATCCACTCATCTGTTTCTACCTCATAGTCTGCGGACACAAAACTGAAAAAGTAATCGGTCTTATCCTCCAATTTATAGTTGTAATAACTACGTTCGCCTTCCTCCCACTTCTTCGTTAACGTTCCAGGAGCTATCGCTATTTGACCTTTTGCAGTACTTATAGTAGCCTCGAAGTTCATATAATTACTATCCTCATTAAACAGGTTCTTCTTAAGGGCGACAGTATCAGTTCTTGGAGGTAGTAGAAAATCAAGTTCCTCTAGACCATATTTTTTACGTACTCCATTATCGCTTAAAGCACGCTCATAATGAAACGATGGGAATATGGCATCCCTAAAAAATGTTCCGTTATTCAAAATGGCTGTTTCCGTACCCATTGCAAAACCATGTGTTCGCACTTTTGTCTCTATAACCAAATTAGCCGTGTCTTTAGGCTGCAAAGCCTCGGGTAGCTTATAGATAAACAAACGGTATACCGTATCGCTCAAGAACGGTTGTATTTCCTGTCCATTATACACCACTTTACTTATCTTACTGTCGGCAATTGGAAATTTTATTTCCATTAGAACAGTATCTATGGGGTGTTCTGAAGGGTTAACTACTTTAAAAATACCTTGAGCATCCACCTTCCGTTCTTCAGGGTAAATATCGATATTGGCTTTTAAGTCGATAACCTGTATATGTGCCTTACCAATATACTTCGCATACGCCTTTTCTGAATCTGCTGATAATTTTTGGCTATAATCCCCATCCTCCAATTGATTTAACACCTTCAAATTATAATAGCTATAGGCTCCAACAGAAACAAATGAAAAAACGAAAAACAGGGTATACGCTACCGTTCTACCGTTCAACCGTTGTCCTGCCAGTTTCAAGCGTTCCTTTGCTGATGAAAAGAAGCCTCTGTTCCAGAATATTTTACCAATAACTGCCAGAATACACGTAAATAGTACCCAATACAGATTCAACCAAAATTCACCGTATAGGTAATGTCCGAATCCATTTAAATCGCTCAAAAAACTACCAGGGACGCCACCAAAAACCACCAAGGGATTACTAGTTTTGAACGCTAAAGTCAACACAAGAGGAACGCCAATATAAATGGCAACCACAATAAAATGCCCTAAGAACTTATTATTAACCAATACATGAATAAAAAAGGCAAGTAATAATGTAGTCAAATACCCCGGAAAGATTTTGGCAAAATTATAAGTAAAGTACATCCCTAGCTCATAATTAAAATAACCATTAAACGTTTGGTATAATATACCAACAAGTATACTCAACAATGTTAATACTACTGCAACTCCGATAAGGGCAATGATTTTTGAAATATATAAGGTGCTGTTGCTAACGGGAAGTGCATCATAAAACTCAAAAGTTTTGTTTTGTCGAGTTCTGTGTACGGCTTCACCGGCGTAAATGATAAGAATAATCACAGAGAAAAGTGAAATACCCCCAGCAATCTGTACTACCATATAACGGGTTAACGGTAAAGATGGTGTCCCATAAATCTGATTGGATTGATAGGCCACAAACCCTGCAATCAAAATACCAATTATGATAAGCAACAGAAAGACTGATTCTTTTACGATAGATAAAAACTCGATTTTACTTAAGGACCATAGATTCTCACGTTGTGCCTTTTTGGAAAAGGACTGGACAATGTTTGTTACTCCACTGTCCTCAAACACATCATTATCCTCTTTAGATGTCTTTTTCTTTTTTGATATCAAAAATCCTTTATATGAAAAATTAAAAAGGGTCACAAAAAATATGACCATACCTATTCCCAACCATAACATTCTATTGATCAAAAATTTACCCGTAAGCGATAACTGAGTTGTATTCAATTCACTAATACTCCAATACTTGGTTAAATATCCATGCGCACTTTCCCCAAAAGGATCCACATAAATACTAAGCCATTCCGTGTCTAATTTCGCTACCAACTGTCCTGAGACAATTGTAGCCAACAAGATTACAATCCCTCCTAAGTATAAAATAGGCATTCGTTTAAAAAAGGTCATCAAACTAAAAAAGAGACTTCCAATAAAAAATGCATTAAACGTTAGTAAGTATACAAAAGGCAAAAAGTAGGACCAAAAATTAAAATCGGTATAGGTGCCATAATCCGGTCTATCCAGAAAGTAACCCATCTGATAACCAATGATCGCGCCAAGTACGGCAGCAATGTTCATAATAGTAACCAAGGTAAAGCTCCCCCAAAAACGTCCAAGAATATAATTTTTTTCAGAAACTGGAAAGGTAAAATAGGTCTCTGCCGTTCGGTGTTCCTGATCCCGAAATACTGGAACACCCATTACAGCCGCATAAAAGAACAAGGACAAAACACTCATTCCTCCCAAAATACCGACAATAGCGTTTGGGCTATTGGTAAACTGTGCAGTTACAGATTTGTCAAAAACCGCTAAGAGCAGCGGAATAAGTAGCATTATAAATATATAAATGTAGGTAGCTGGCCTTCGGAGTCGATATTTCAACTCAAACAAGAAAATCTCTTTCATAACTATACGGTTTGAGGTTGGTTAATGCTATAGAAATAAAAATCCTCTAAATCATTATTTACGGGCTCAAACCCTTCTCCAGGATGGCTATCGCTGTACACGTTTATATTGAAATTTCCACTTCTCAAGTATGTAGACAACACATTATATTCCGATTGGTATTTTTCAGTATCCTCCTTACTTATATTTTTTCGGTACACCTTACCGTCCAAGCTATTAGATAGCTCTTGTGGATGTCCTTGTACAACTACACTTCCTTCATTGAATACCGCCATATTTGTACAAAGATTTACGACATCGTCAACAATATGAGTAGAAAGAATGACTACGGCATCCTCACCAAGTTCACTTAGTAAATTATGGAAGCGATTTCTTTCTAAAGGATCCAAACCAGCTGTAGGTTCATCTACGATAATCAATTTGGGGTTTCCTATTAAGGCTTGGGCAATTCCAAAACGTTGGCGCATACCTCCTGAATAATCTCCTAAGCTTCGCTTCCTAAATTTGTAAAGGTTTACTTTATTCAAAAGGTCAGCAACATAAGCCGCGCGATCTCCTTTGCTCTGTATTCCTTTTATTTTAGCAATATGATTCAGCATCATTTCAGCAGAAACCTTAGGATATACACCAAAATCTTGCGGCAAGTATCCTAAAACCTTGCGAAGTTCATCTGGAGCGCCAAAAACATCAATATCCTCAAACAAAATACTTCCACTATCCGCATTCTGTAGCGTGGCAATGGTGCGCATTAAGGTAGATTTACCTGCACCGTTTGGTCCTAAAAGACCAAACATCCCTTTTCCTATTTCAAGATTAACGTTGTTTAAAGCCTGCGTTCCGTTAGGGTACGTCTTGTTCAATTGTGTAATGGAGAGCATATGTTTGTCTTAGTTGGTTTAATTATCAAATGATTGGTAGGTAAGTTATGCTTTTTGTTACAAAAAAATGATTCTTTAGCTCAAAGTAAAAGGGGCTTAGAAAATAAATATCGAGCGTTTTTAAAAAAGCATGAAAACTTGTTTGGGATTTGGCATAAGACACTATAAGAAATTCAAAAGATACTACAGGCCTATTAATCGGTAGGATTTCGACCAACCTTTACAAACAACATCACTATGGAATTACCCTAAAATAGTGGCAACGGGATAAACTATACCATAGTTGGATGAAATAAAAAAATTAAAAAGGACTTTCCCCTGGCAAACAATAACGGTATTTTAATTCACCCGTCTCAAACATTCGTAGGTCAAAAAAAAGGCAGTTCAGACCTCTTCCAAGAAGCGGTAAAATTGAAAAATCCTAAGCATAGTCTTCAGAGAATCCTTAGATTCAACACTAATAAGAACCACGCTACCTCTTAATTCTCACCAATTCCAAGGTAACTTTGTATAAGTCTTCACCCAACATTTTAGCTTTTAACCATGCGTAAAAGCTCAACACAAAGATATCTTCCTGTTCCCTGCCCAACCACTCAAAAGATTTTTCTACGCTTTTATGAAATTGGGGCGATATAACCTGCTTAGGGTTTTCGTAGTACTGTTCCACAAAACCTACAAAGATTAAGACCCGTTTTTCGCCTATATCCTGTAATTTTTTTGAAAAGTGTCTCCTGAACCTCTGTAATTTAAGCAGCACCATATCCAGCTTGTCCAACTCAATTAGCACTAAAATTTCTATCATATTCTTTTTCAGCACCCATACCCAACCCATCTTTTTACTGTACCAGTCGTCACTATGTTCAAATTTACGCAATGTAGTATGCGCTTCTGAAAACCGACTTTGATAAAAAAGACATACCACCAATAGCAATGAAATATCCAAGGAGGTTCCTTTGTGTCCATTTAACAGGCCAAATGCGATGTTCGCGTTTCCAGTATAGTAGTTGTTCAGGGCTTTTAAAATGGTTAATTTTTCTGTAAACCGAATAGTATATTTCTTATTCTCCTCTTGCATTTGAGCTTCCATAATGGTTGTAAACTGGGTAGACTCCTCAAATTGTTTGTTCCTAAAAGCGGAAATTGCCATAAGGTTCAACATCATAATATGATAGTACCTATGCTTACTGGATAGGTCTGCCTTTTTATTTACGACATGATAGATTTCCATCATAAAAGGTGAAACCGATTTAAAATCGCGCTGCAGTTTTGCGGTAACTGCGGTAATCTCCATTAACTGGTAAAGGGATTTGTAAGTTAAGGTCGCGTCTATTTCAATATCGAATTTTGAAAAGGCTTTTAAAATTACCATTTTGGAGGCTGCGTCTTCATTTCTCAACTCGCCTTTAATTACAGCATAGGCTTGATTGAGTTGAAATTCCTGACGAAAGTTTTTGAAATTTTTTTCAGCACTAATGATTACATCTTCCAAAACAAGCTTTTTACTAAGATGCGCGTACTGAATCTTAGTATGATAGATTTCGTTAAGGATGGAGTACACATCAGATTGTTCTGCAACTTTTTCAGCCTTCGCCAGTGTTTTAAAAGCAATTTTAGATTGTTTTTGCTCAAAAAATATACGGCTAGCCAATAACAGTTTCAAAACGGCAAGTTCTTCCGATGATTCGGTGCTAAAACTCTTGCTCGCAACAAATTCTATAAGGCTATCCTGCAACCGCTTGCAAAGGGCATGATACGCATTTTTTGATGGTCTCCCGTATAATTTAAGGTCTAAATCTGTAGTCTTTCCAGCAGCTATTAATTGAAATAGTTCTGTGTTTTTTACATCGGTTCTTCGGTTCTTGCGCTTTAGCCTAACTAGAAATTCTTGACGCTCCTCCTCTGATAAGGTCGCAATAATCGTCGAAATAGCATTCATTTAATCGTAAGGTTATTTATATAAAACTATACTATTTAAATAACTATTTGTAATTATTCTAATTTTTAAATCGTAAGTAATTTTAAAATATTGTAATACTCACTTCTTAAATGCATCCCATCTTTGCACTATTAATCAGAATTTCTAAAACAATTACTTATGGAAAATTCAACGTTTAAAGAAAAAAAGGAAGTGAAGAAAAAAGCAGAATTTACAGGTCGGCCCACAGCTGCATTTGTCTCTGCCTCATGGGCTGCAGTTCTGCTAGGTATGGTCTCATATTGTATAGGACTTTGGAACGTGCCAATGGAACTCAACGAAAAAGGATATTATTTTACAATTCTCCTATTCGGGCTTTTCTCCGTGGTTTCGGTTCAAAAAAGTGTTCGCGACCGGCAGGAAGGCATTCCCGTTAGTGATATGTATTACGGTATTAGCTGGTTTACTACCATAGCCGCAATAACTCTTTTAGTCATCGGCTTATGGAATGCAGACATAGAACTTAGCGAAAAGGGTTTTTACGCCATGTCCTTTGCCCTAAGTCTATTTGCGGCAATCGCCGTTCAAAAAAACACCAGAGACATGCAGTACTTAGATGCAAAAGAGGCACTATAAAAGAGAAAATCTCATACTAAGAAAAGCGACTTCCTAATAGAAGTCGTTTTTTTATTGCCCTAGTTTATTTAGAAATTGTTTGGCAGTGAAGATCTCAAATTTGTTATAGAATTTAGAAATTACTATATTTCTGAACCGCAATAATTACGCCTCATTTCTTAAGAATTCCTAGGCTTACCCTATATTTGTAAGGTCTTACATAAAATATAAGATGTAATACAAAACAACAAAACGTTCACGCCATGTACCCACTTATAAGAAACAGAAGACTTAGAAATTCCAACGCCATACGCCATTTAGTACGAGAGACAATTATTACCCCAAGTGATTTCTTGGTACCCCTTTTTGTAGTAGAGGGAAAAGGTGTTAAAGAAGAAATCTCCTCCATGCCTAACTACTATCGTTTAAGCTTAGACAAGCTAGAAAAAGAAGTGAAAGAGCTTTGGAACATGGGGCTATGCGCAGTGTTGCTTTTTGTGAAGGTTCCAGACAACCTTAAAGACAATGCAGGTTCTGAAGCATTAAATGATAACGGTTTAATGCAATTAGCAATAAAAACGGTTAAAAACGCTTGTCCCGATATGTTGGTCATGACTGATGTTGCACTAGACCCTTATTCGTCCTACGGCCATGACGGAATTGTAGCGGACGGCCAAATTTTAAATGATGAAACGGTAGAGTTGCTAGCAGAAATGAGCGTATCTCATGCCAAAGCCGGGGCCGACTTTGTAGCGCCAAGTGATATGATGGATGGGCGTATTCTAAGTATCCGAGAAGCCTTAGAGGATGAAGGATATATAAATACTGGTATTATGAGCTATAGTGCCAAGTACGCCAGCGCATTTTACGGACCGTTCCGCGATGCCTTAGATTCCGCTCCTGTGGACATAAAAAATGTCCCTAAAGACAAAAAAACATATCAAATGGATTCCGCCAATAGGTTCGAGGCCATTCGTGAAACCCAACAAGACATAGATGAAGGCGCGGATATTGTTATGATAAAACCAGGACTGTGTTATTTAGATATTGTACGTGAAATAAAGAACGAGGTAGATGTACCTGTTGCCGTGTATCAGGTTTCAGGAGAATATGCGATGCTTAAAGCAGCCGCAGAAAAAGGATGGCTAGACCATGACGCAGTAATGATGGAACAATTAATCGCTATTAAACGGGCTGGCGCCAACATCATTGCAAGTTATTTCGCTAAAGAAGCTGTTACATTAATGAGTTAAATAAATATACCAATTGAAAGTAATCCAATGAGAGTAACTTTTTTTCTTTGTGTTAGTTTTATTTTTCAAACGCTATTGGCCCAAGGGGATATACCCATATCCATTACTTTACCAAGGGACAAGGGCACAGAACATTTCCGGCTATCGCAAGTTGACTTACTTTCCGTAAACCTTAAGGTAGATTCTATCCTAACCATTGGTATTAAAAATGAAGCATTTCCTGGGGCTCAGGTATTAATAGCACAAAACGGAAGTGTCGTTTTTCATAATACTTATGGCTATCACACCTATGATAGCATTCAACCTGTTGCCTTAGATGATGTATACGATTTAGCCTCCGTTACAAAAATCTTAGGTCCTTTACCCGCCCTTATGAAACTAGTAGATGAAGGCAAACTAAATCTAGATGTACCTTTTAGCACCTATTGGAAACCTTGGCGCAAACAAAAAGACAAAAAAGATCTCAGTTTACGAGAAATCTTAGCGCATCAAGCAGGACTCAAATCGTATATCGTCTTCCTTGGTACCGTAACTAATAAAAATGGCGGACTCAAAAGGCGATTTATAAGAAAAAATACAAACAAACGTTTTGAAAATGAAGCATATAAAGGTATTTATGTAAAAAATAGATTCAATAGGAAAATGTATCGGATGATCAACCGTTCCAAGGTATCCGAAGAAAAAAAATACTTATATTCTGGTCTTACTTTCCTTATTTTTCCCCAACTGATTGAACAATTAACCGGTCAAACCTACGAAACCTATTTGAACAATACTTTTTATAAACCAATCGGTTCTAAAAGTTTAGGATTCCTACCTATGACCAAGAATTTTTCTAATCATATTGTTCCAACAGAAAGGGATACCATTTACCGCCACGCTTTAACCCAAGGCTGGGTACACGATGAAAATGCTTCCTTATTGGGCGGTATTTCTGGTAATGCAGGACTTTTTGGAACCGCACAAGATGCAGCCAAAATGATGCAGTTTTTTATGCAGTTTGGCACTTTTGACGGTGCTCAAATCTTGTCAGAGAACGTAGTAAAAGAATTTACAAAAGTACAATACCCCAAGAATGATAACCGAAGAGGACTTGGCTTTGACAAACCTTTACCAAATAACAGCGAACTGAGCTTAGCGGAAGCTTATCCAGCACCGGAGGTGAGTTCATCCAGTTTTGGCCATAGCGGATTTACAGGCACTTTTGTTTGGGCAGATCCTAAAAACCAATTGGTATATATATTTCTTTCTAATAGGGTCTACCCTACTAGAAGCAACCGAAATCTTTACAAACTAAACATTCGTTCCGCTGTACAACAGGTATTTTATAAAGCTTTGGCAGAAGAAGAAATAGAAGCTGCCGACCAGAAGTAAAAATCCTTATGGCATAACGTTTTTTTAATTGGTACCTTGAGGTCCTCAAATATAAGTAATGGGATTACTGATTTTTTATGCTGTTGTTTCAATCTTTATTTCTTTTCTGTGTTCTATCCTAGAAGCTGTTTTGCTTAGTATCACCCCTACGTTTATTAATGTAAAAAAACGTGATGGTAAAAAATACGCAGATACCTTGGAAGAGCTTAAAGAGGATGTAGATAAACCTCTCATAGCTATTCTTACCCTGAATACTATTGCACACACTGTTGGCGCAATTCTAGTAGGTGTACAGGCCAAGGTAGCGTATACAGAACTATACGGTTCAACCCAACGCTCATTTTTTGGAATACAATTTTCCGAAGACTTAATGGTAGGAATCGTTTCTACCATTATGACCATACTAATTTTAGTTGCGTCCGAAATTATTCCAAAAACTATTGGCGCTACCTATTGGAGACAACTATCTAATTTTACGGCCAAGACGCTAAAAGCTATGGTTCTGGCATTAAAATACACTGGATTACTTTGGGTTTTACAACTGTTCACCAAACTTGTAGGAGGCAAAGGACATCATGGAAGTGTGTTAAGCAGGGAAGATTTTACGGTCATGACAGATATGGCACATGAAGAAGGTGTTTTTGAGAAATCGGAATCTACTATAATTAAAAACTTACTTCGTTTTGACGAAGTTTTGGTTAAGGACATTATGACCCCTAGGGCCGTAGTTAAGATTGCGTCGGATGCCACTTCCATACAAACCTTTTTCGAAGAAAATCCAAAACTGCACTTTTCTAGGATTCCTATTTATAATGAAAAAGTAGATAATATTACCGGTTTTGTCCTCAAGGACAATGTGTACGAAGAAATCATTAATAAAAATGGCGACGCACCCCTATCAGAAATACGTAGGGACATTTTGATAACGAGAAGAGATACCCCAATCCCACAGCTTTTTGATATTTTCATTGCCAAACGAGAGCATATTGCATTGGTTGTGGATGAATACGGATCCGTTGCCGGACTGGCAACTATGGAAGATGTTATTGAAACCTTATTGGGGCTTGAAATCATGGACGAAAGCGATAGTGTTGCAGACCTGCAGGTACTAGCACGCAAAAACTGGGAAAATCGCGCTAAACAATCAGGTGTCATAGACCAGCAATTAGATACACCGAAAGAAGAGTAACCTAAACAATGTATGGAAGAAGCCTTCATAAAAACCCCTTTGGGAATTGCAAAATTGGAGGGTGACGCAGCCGGCCTATCTTCCATAACGGTCTTAAATTCAGAAGAACTGTTAACACAGATTATACCCGAAGTTTTAGAAGACACCGTATACCAACTCAATGAATATTTTGATGGGAAACGAACCACGTTTGATTTAGAGCTTAATCCCAAAGGGACCGATTTTCAACAAAGAGTTTGGAAGTGCTTATTGGAGATACCTTTTGGCAAAACAGTTTCGTATCTACAGTTATCAAAAACCTTAGGAGATGTAAAGGCTATTAGAGCAGTAGCAGCTGCCAATGGTAAAAATCCGCTCTGGATTATTATCCCCTGCCATAGAGTCATTGGCAGTGATGGTTCTCTTACCGGATATGCGGGTGGGTTATCACGTAAAAAATGGCTTTTAGATCATGAAAATCCAGTAAAACAACAATCTCTATTCTAGTTTTTACAAACCGAGCAGTCGGAAGTTTAGCTCTACTTCTTAACTAAGGCTAGCAATTCTTCTTTTTAACCAATTTATCAGTAAAGAATCGAGTATAACCAGAATAATAATGAAAATTATAAGCGTAAAACAAACCTATCGGTCGGTTTTTAATATCTTTCCGCTCTGCCACTAATTAGATTAAAAAGATGAACTACTTTAAATTTCTCGTTTCCTTAGTGCTTACCGTAGCCCTTTTTTATGGCCTTAATTTTAAAATTGGCCCTGTCCCACCTCTTGGTAAATTTTTAAACCCATATACTGGTATTTGGCAAAATGAAAAGGACGATGCAATCGTTGGAACCGTATCAATTGATGGTCTTAAGGACGAGGTAATTGTACATTACGATGCACAATTAATTCCCCATGTTTTTGCCAAAAATGATATAGACTTATATAAAGCGCAAGGGTATATCACAGCAAAACATCGTCTGTGGCAAATGGAATTTCAAACCTATGCAGCGGCAGGGCGCTTATCAGAAATTATTGGCGATGCTGCCTTAAATTATGATAGACAAGAACGTAGAAGCGGAATGGGCTTTGGAGCTGAGCAAGCCATTTTAAAAATGAAAGAAGATCCTGAAACGGCTTCATTTATCAATGCCTATGCGGAAGGGGTAAATAGTTATATAAATCAATTAGAGCCTAAAGATTTTCCAGTAGAATATAAGTTATTGGATTATGCTCCCGAGCCATGGACTATTAAGAAAACAGCTTTGTTGTTAATGTACATGACTAAGGATCTATCTAGATCAGATTCCGATTTAGAAAACACCAACGCCCTGCGTTTGTTCGGGAAAGAACGTTTTGATATGTTATATCCCGACTTTTTTGAAGTCAACGACCCTGTTATACCTAAAGAAACAGACTGGAGTTATATTGATGTACCCATAACCGAAACCCCACAAAGCAAACTACCTTTAGATTCTATAGCAAGCACTATGGATAAGCCACATCCTGATAATGGCAGCAATAACTGGGCAGTCTCTGGGAGTAAATCCTATTCTGGCAATCCAATTTTAGCCAATGATCCGCATCTGGGCCTTAACTTACCTTCCATTTGGTTTATGATGCAACTAAGCACTCCTGAACATAATGCTTTTGGCGCCACCTTACCTGGTGCCCTAGGAGTTATTTCAGGTTTTAATAACCATATTTCTTGGGGAGAAACCAATGCCACTAGAGATGTTTTAGACTGGTATAAAATTGAATTTAAAAACGGCAGCCGTAAACAATATAAGTACGGAAATGAATGGAAAGATGTTACTTTAAGGGTAGAAGAAATTAAAATAAAAGGGAAAGAAACCTTTAAAGATTCCGTGCGCTATACCCATCATGGACCCGTGTCCTACGACATCAATTTTAAGGGAGACAACGAAAAGGCGGGTTATGCCATGAAATGGATAGGTCATATTGGAGGAAATAATCAGAAAACATTCTTGGAATTGAACAAAGCAGCCAATTATGATGAATATGTTGCTGCCTTAACACACTATACCGCTCCTGCACAGAATTTTGTTTTCGCCTCTACCCAAGGAGATATTGCGCTATGGATACAGGGTAAATTTCCTAATAAATGGAAAGGTCAAGGTAAATTTCTTATGGATGGTAGCAATCCAGAAAACGACTGGCAAAGTTTTATTCCCCAACCTTTTAATGCACATACAAAAAACCCAGAACGAGGTTTTGTAAGTTCTGCCAACCAACATCCGGTAGACCCAAGTTACCCCTACTATGTTTTTAACGATGGGTATGAAACATATAGAAACCGTGTAATTAATGATTTTTTCAAAGCAAAGGAAACCTTCTCTATTCAAGACTTTAAAGACCTACATAATAATAACTACAATTTAAAAGCTGCGGAGCTACTCCCTTATGTTTTTGAGCATATGGACACAAGCAAACTTACCTCGGAGGAAATCGTGATTTTTGACACTGTAAAAAAGTGGAACTTTTACAATAACATAGATGAAGTTGGACCTAGTATTTGGAAAAACTGGTGGGATAAATTGTATGATTTGGTGTGGGATGAATTTGTCGTAGAAAATGTTGCCCTAGATGCTCCATTCACTTACCAAACTATACACATGCTTAAGAACAAGGGAAATGACGCCTTCATGGATATTGTAAAAACTCCTGAAGTAGAGTTAGCGGAAGATTTATTCCTGTTAAGTTTTAAAGAAGCTGCTAAATCTCTAATAGAGTGGAAAACCGTACATGGAGACTACAACTGGCGCGCGTATAAAAATACAAGTGTTGGTCATCTTCTGCAGGGCTTACCAGCTTTTTCTAAAACTAACCTTCCAATTGGTGGCGGAAGAAATATTGTAAATGCAACTAAGGGAAAGCATGGCCCTTCTTGGCGTATGATTGTAGAAATGAGTTCTCCACCAAAAGCCTTAGGTATTTATCCTGGTGGACAATCCGGTAACCCCGGTAGCAAATTTTATGATGATTTCATAGATGTATGGGCAGCTGGGGAATACCACAGTCTCCATTACCTTCAGAGTAGCATTAAAACCGATGCTATCATTGGCACACAAACCTTAATTTCCAATTAAATGAATTCCAAAAAAATACACTTTGCCGTAATCCTTGTATTGACGGTAGCTTTTTCGTTTTTCCTTCCCTGGTGGTCAGTAATGCTTGCGGCTTTTATAACGGCGTTTAGATTACCACTAAAAGGTATGGCTGTATTCTTGGTTCCCTTCCTTGCCATACTTTTGTTCTGGTCTATTTACGCCTATATTTTGGCAAATGATAACGACTTTATACTCTCTAAGAAAATTGCAATACTATTACCATTAGAAGGAAATCCATATGTATTACTTCTAGTTACAGGTGTTATTGGAGGTTTAGCAGCAGGGGTAGCTGCTATTTTTGGAAAACAATGTCAATTACTTCTAAAAAAATAAAAAAATAATTTTGCTGTTTTCTTTTATTTTACAAAATAGGTAGGCACAAAAGGCAAATCAATATTCTTTAACAACGCACCCTTAGGTGAAAGTACTATAACCCCTCCTTCCAATATAGGGCTGTCACTAAAGGTTCCATAGGATACTAAAAAAACATCTTCAACGGAATCATATTGTTGCCAAACCACATAGGTGGAAATATCCTCCAAAGCTTCAATTTCGTTTATGGTTCCCACAAGGTCTAAAATTCTGTTTTCTCCTGTATCAAAATCAAGCACAGCTGGACCAGTGTCAATATCAAACGGTTGTAAATATTCATATTCGTAAAAAAGCATCTTGTCCTTTACTATTGCATTAATAGGCCCTGTACCAAAACGTTGATTCAATTCAAATTCAAATTGTTCTAACACCATAAAATTATCGATATCCCTTATTTCTAGGGAAATATTAGACCCATCACCAAACTTAAAAACAGCAAGATTTCCATTATCATCTATCAAAATACTTGGAGAAACAGCACCATACCCAATTGTCTGTATCAACGCGTAGGAATCCGTGTCGTAGATACTAATTTTGTATTCCGATGCACTATTTTTATAGGTTATGAAGAGCTTTCCATTATGATAAAGAGGCTGGTAAAGTTGTTCTATATTAAACTCCAAGGAAAGATCAGACCCCTGAAAATTATCCAATGCAACATTCTGAATGGCCAAGTTAGTGCTGCCTTGCGGGTTAAAATACCCAAAAAATACAGACTCCTCATTATTTACACCCCATACTATGGAACGTGCTGAAGAATTAGTATAAAAATCAATATAGGTCTGAACCGCTCCTGTAGAAACATTCTTTTGTAACAAAGAGAATTTTCCTTGACTAAAGGTATAAAAGGAAAGGGTCTTCCCTAACTGTCTTAGGGTAAGGTACTCTGAACCCAGCCCTAGTTCGGTAGAAAGATTTACAGTTTCCTCCGTATCTTGAGCACCATCATAGCTGTACTGGTAAATGGCTTGCGTATCCAAACCGATTGCCTGGAAACTTATATCTTCTATTTTAACGGCTTCTTCAGTTACGGCATCATCGTTCTTAGAACAGGAAACCCCAAGGAAAAAAAATAGGAATAATAGACCAATACTAGTTCTCATAAGTAGATATTTGGGTTATTAGACTCACGACATGAACCTCGCCAAAGGCTTAAAACAGAAGCAACACAGTTCATAGCAAAAACTAAGTCGATGCGGAAGATACCAATTTTTAACCGCTTGACTTCTTGCCATATCAAATTATTGTTTTAATTTAATATCCAGAATGATTAGCCATGTTTTATAAAATTAATCTGGAACATATCTTATTCCTAGATATTGAAACGGTACCGGAATACGAAGACTTTAACACCTTGGAGGATAGCAAAAAAGAGTTGTGGGCACAAAAATCCAGCTACCAACGTAAAGATGCGATTACTCCAGAAGCCTTTTATGACCGTGCCGGAATTTGGGCAGAATTTGGAAAAATAGTTTGTATTTCCGTGGGTTATTTTAAGATGAATCAGGATGCCAGGACACTCAGAGTCACTTCCTTCAAGGGTGATGAAACGCAGTTATTGACACAGTTCAAAATCTTACTTGAAGATCATTTTGGTTTGGCAAAGCACATGCTATGCGCACACAATGGTAAAGAGTTTGATTTTCCTTATATCGCCAGACGAATGATCATAAACAGTATTTCCCTCCCCTACAATCTAGACTTATTTGGCAAAAAACCATGGGAGGTGAACCATTTGGACACCATGGATCTTTGGAAATTTGGGGACTACAAAAACTACACCTCTTTAAAATTGTTAGCAAACATACTAGGAATCGCCTCTCCAAAAGAGGATATTGATGGCAGTATGGTTCGTGATGTGTTTTACAAGAATAAGGATATAGATAGGATTGTACGATACTGCGAACTGGATGTCATTACCACTGCTCAAGTTTTTCTACGCCTCCGAAACGAATCACTTTTACAAGAATCAGAAATCATAAGAATAGAACACTAATCCTAGTGTCCGATTAAATTCATAGTTTTTTAAATCCTTTAAATTACCTTAGCAAATAGGTACTTAGTAGTAATACCTTAGCAACAAACTCTCAATTTTTATGAAAATAACCATCAAATTACTATGCTTTGCCACGGTCCTAGCATCTACTATTTTAACCAATGCCCAAAATACATCAGAAGCCAAACCCATTTTTAAAGACGGTGAGGCGCAGATTATTCCAGCCTTCGAGGACGAAAACAAATGGATACGGCACGACTTATGGGTGGAGGCGGAATTTGACAGTGATGCTGATGGAAAACCAGATCGCATGCACGTAAGCGTTACCCGACCGGAACAAACCGATATAGAAAAACTTAAGCTGCCTATCATTTATGTTACTAGTCCATATTTTGCCGGAGTTGCACCTTTTGTAGATGGGCTCTTTTGGAACGTAAAGCACGAATTAGGCGCCAGCACTACCGACCGTGTACATGCCGAAGTAAAACGCACGGGTGAGCGACCCATTATCTCCAATTCCCATATTAAAAAATGGGTGCCAAGGGGGTATATTGTGGTGCACTCCTCCTCTCCAGGAACGGGACTTTCACAAGGATCTCCTACCGTTGGTGGGGATAATGAATCCCTTGCTCCTAAAGCTGTTATAGATTGGTTATGCGGACGTGTAAAAGGATACTCGGAGCCCTATGGTGGTGAAGAAGTAACTGCATTTTGGTCTACTGGCAAGGTAGGTATGACGGGGACTTCCTATAACGGAACCCTTCCCCTAGCGGCAGCGACAACCGGCGTAAAAGGATTAGAAGCTATTATTCCCATTGCCCCTAATACATCTTATTACCATTACTACCGATCTAATGGTCTAGTGCGCTCCCCTGGAGGTTATTTAGGGGAAGATATTGACGTGCTTTATGATTTCATACATAGCGGAGATGAAGCCAAACGCGCAGGCAACAACGCGCGCGTACGGGA
This sequence comes from uncultured Maribacter sp., assembly GCA_964507115.1. Lineage (GTDB taxonomy): Bacteria > Bacteroidota > Bacteroidia > Flavobacteriales > Flavobacteriaceae > Maribacter. The sequence goes on along the minus strand of CAZDOW010000016.1, from coordinate 16,019 downwards.
TACGGAAATGAAAAACGGTATGGATCGAATTTCGGGTGACTACAACGATTTTTGGGCAGGAAGGGACTACCTCAACGATATGAAACCTATGAAGGCCGCCCTATTGATGTCCCATGGTTTTAATGATTGGAACGTGATGCCAGAACACAGCTACCGTATTTATAAAGCGGCCAAAGAGCAAGGGCTCTCCACGCAGATATATTACCACCAGAACGGTCATGGTGGTCCGCCACCATTACGGCAAATGAACCGTTGGTTTACCAGGTACCTACACGGCATAGAAAATGGGGTAGAAAATGATGCGAAAGCATGGATTGTTCGTGAGAACGACACACAAGAAAATCCTACGGCCTACGCGGAATATCCTAATCCCGCTGCACAAGATGTAGCCTTATACCTAAGCCCAGGTGCTCCTGGACATGGACAGTTAGGGTTAAACAAAGAGAAGACCCAGACGACAGAAACACTAGTGGATAACTACTCCTTCTCTGGTGAAATTCTAGCCCAGGCAGAACTAACAGATCACAGATTACTTTATGTTACTCCTGAGCTTACAGAAGACCTTCATATTTCAGGTGTTCCAAAAGTAAGTGTTACACTATCCAGTAGTAAACCTGCTGCAAATCTTTCGGTTTGGTTGGTCTCACTTCCTTGGAACGGTAGAAAAAATGCAAAAATCACGGACAATATCATCACAAGAGGATGGGCAGATCCACAAAACCATAGTTCTCTTACCAAAAGCAAACCTCTTGTTCCCGGTAAAACGTATACCGTTTCCTTTGATTTGATGCCAGATGACCAAATTATTCCAAAAGGACAGCAAATCGGATTACTCATTTTTTCTAGTGATAGGGAGTTTACCTTATGGCCAAAACCAGGAACGGAACTGACCGTAGACGTGGACAAAACAAGCTTGACCCTTCCTGTAGTAGGTGGAGAAGAAGCATTTAAAATGTCTCCTATAGTGCCTATCCAACATTAGATGTGAAATAGATAAGCTAACAATGTCGTAGCTAGTAAAATCCAAAATGTAATGCACAGGGAATTTGAATCGGAGCGATTGTTGTTAAAACCTACTTTAGAGGTAGATTCAAAATTAATTTATCAAGTAATGAACACTCCAAAATTCATCAAATATGTTGGAGATAGAGGAATAAATTCACTTGATGATGCTAAGAAATATATTCAAATTAAAATGCTGCCACAATTACATACGCTTGGCTATTCAAGCTATTCTTTAATCACAAAAGCTGATGGTTCAAAAATAGGCACATGCGGACTTTATAACAGAGATGGTATTAATGGAATTGATATCGGATTTGGCCTTTTACCCCAATTTGAAGGATTAGGCTACGGGTATGAGTCAGCATGTAGATTAATAAAAGCTGCATTTGAAGTGTTCGAAATTGAGAAAATTAAGGCGATTACAGCAAAAGAAAATTTTTCTTCCCAACGTCTTTTAGAAAAATTAGGATTACAAATGGTAGGTACAATAAAACTACCAAATGAGAATGAGGACATATTCTTATATGAAATTGAAAAACCAAGCTGGTTAAAAAATGGACTAAACTAAATGTTTAACACGCACCTTCAAAATTTCACATTAAACCTTTCCTACTAAACTGAGTCTAAACAATCAGCAAGCTATAAGCTGTTTTGAATGTTAATCTTTTGGTAAACGCTGATATACTGTTTAGTCATTGATTACTTTCGTTAGACAAAATAATTGTATACAACTATGAAAGCGATTCTTTTCAAGTCTTTTTTAATTATCTCTTTGGTACTCGTCTCCTTTACTCCCAATAACCAAACGCCAAATGTCCAAGAATTTCAAGGACAGGCATTTTACTTTTCAAAATCCAAGATGGAACTTGGTAATTGGGGCGCAAGAATGAGCGAAGCGCAAAAAAAGCAAATGGCGGCACGACTCCAAAACAGATTAGAAAAAACCTTTGTCTTAGACTTTAATAAAGAAGCGTCTTTATTTAATGAAGAAGATAAATTGGATGCCATGTCAGGTGCCACAGACTCTTGGGGTAAAAATTTCGCGCGAGGCGAACAATATAAAAATGTAAAGGACAATCAATTAGTCCAAAGCCAAGAGTTCTACGGTAAGCGCTTTTTAGTTACCGATTCCTTGCAGGCCATAGACTGGAAAATGGGTGTTGACGCTAAACAAATAGGGAAATATACCTGTTTTAAAGCTACTGCTTCCATACCTACCTCTGAACTTACCTGGTATGATTTTTCATGGAGTAACTTAAGACAAGCCCAAAAACAGGAAAACGATTCTACCGCTGCTAGTCTTACCAAACCTGAAATAAAGATGACCGAAGTTGAAGCATGGTATACACTTCAAATACCAGTAAGTCACGGTCCTGGTGAGTATTGGGGACTTCCAGGTCTTATTTTAGAGGTAAGTGCGGGTAACACCACCATGTTATGTTCTAAAATTGTGATGAATCCTAAAGAGAAATTCAAAATTGAAGCTCCAGATAAGGGTAAGGCCATCACAAAAAGTGATTACCAAGCTACAGTATCGGAAAAAATGCAGGAAATGAGAAATAATAGAGGAAGAAGACGAAGCAGATAAGTGCTACGTTTAAACCCATCATAAAAATAGCCTGTAACAGATATTCATGAAAAATATACTTTGTATTCTGCTGCTTTTTGCGGCCTGTTCTTCTTACTCACAGATTAAAATAGAAGGTGTGGTGAAGGATAGCCTTAACCAGACCTTAGAATTAGCGAATGTTGTGGCTATAAATCAAGAAACAAATGGTTTAGAAGCCTATGGCATTACCAACGATGAAGGAAAGTACAAATTAGAACTGGGTAAAAACGGCACCTACAAACTTCAAATCAGCTATGTAGGCATGAAAACTTTTGAGGCGATAATCATTACAAAAGAAATTGATATCATAAAAGACTGCATTCTAACACCTGAAAATGCCCTTGACGAAGTAGAGCTTATTTATGAGATGCCGGTTAAAATACAAGGCGACACTATAGTCTACAATGCAGACTCCTTTCAAAATGGAACAGAACGCAAATTAGAAGATATTCTAGAAAAATTACCTGGTGTTGAAATTAACGAAGATGGCCAAATTGAAGTAGAGGGTAAAGTCGTTAACAAGCTAATGGTTAATGGGAAGGACTTTTTTGACGGTGACACTAAGTTGGCTTCCAAGAATATCCCGTCCAAAGCTGTAGATAAAATACAAGTATTACGTAACTATTCTGAGGTAGGCCAATTAAGTGGTGTTACAAATAATTCAGATAATATAGCACTGAACATTAAACTTAAAAAAGGAAAAGAGAGTTTTTGGTTTGGCACGATTACAGCGGGAGCAGGAGCTTCTCCCGATAATGGACTATATGTAGTACAACCAAAGTTGTTTTATTACAGTCCAAAATACAGTCTTAACTTTCTAGGCGATCTTAACAACACCGGTGAAGCTTCCTTAACAAGGCGGGACATCCGTAATTTTGGAGGTGGTTTTCGCTCGCCGAGTAGAAGTAGCGGAACAAGTATTAACCTTGGAGACAACAGTCTTAATTTTTTAACGAGCCAAGGGAATGCGCTGGAAATAGAAAACAAATTAGCTTCCGGTAACTTTAGCTATTCTCCTAACAAGGCACTTGACCTAAGTGGATTCCTAATTTACAATAGCAGTCGTATTCTATCAAAAGAAAACAGTTTTGTCCGATATACTGATCCCAGTTTAGGGATTCCAGATGAGACTACCGAACAAGAAAGCATAGAGCGTTCTAACCAAGCCTTGATAAAACTAAGCGCATCGTATCAGCCCAATTTCAATAACCAACTGGATTATGATGTATTAGGCCGAATATCTAACGATGAACAGAACCAGAACGTTTTCTCATCGGTTATTGGAAATACCATTCAGTTGGAAGAGGTAACTCCTTATAGCATCAACCAGAACATAAACTATTTTTATACCCTTAACGAAAACAATATTTTTGCATTTGAAGCACAGCATTTACTAAAGAACGAAGACCCTTTCTACAACGCAATATTGACCAATGACCAAACAGGCACAGGAGCTTTTGACTCCACAGCGGAAGCTTTAGGCCTAGATACCTCTTTAGACACCTATGATATAGGCCAAAACAGACGGATTAAATCCAATCAAGTAGATGCGAAATTGGACTATTATAACATTCTAAATGCCAAAAGCAATATTAATCTAACACTGGGAGCGATACTAAGCAAGCAAGAATTCAATTCTAATATTTTTCAATTTTTAGAGGATGGTTCTGAGTTTGCCCCTACCCCAACATTTAATGACGGTTTAGCAATTAATGATACGGAGTATAATTTTAGCGATATCTATATGGGCGTCCATTACCGGCTAAAAACAGGAATATTCACACTTACTCCAGGTTTTTCGTTACACGCGTACGGGAACAGGAATATTCAGTTTGGCGAAACCTTTGAGGACAACTTCTTTCGGTTTTTGCCAGATTTTGAAACCCGAATCCAATTTAAAAAGAGTGAATCGTTGACTGTGAATTACGCTATGCGTAACCAGTTTACAGATGTGACGCGATTGGCCCAAGGATTAGTGTTGAATAGTTTTGATGATATTCAATTTGGGGAGCCAGACCTTCAGAATGCCCTTTCACATAACGTAAGTTTATTATATAGTAGTTTTAACCTCTTTAACTATACTAATGTATTTGCTAGAGCAGCTTATACAAGTAATATAGACCAGGTACGTGGTTTGACTAATTTTGAAAATGTTATTCGGACAAGTACTTTTTTCAATTCTAATTTTGCAGATGAAAATGTAAGTGTCTTTGGACGGGTACAGCGCACCTTTGGCAAGATTAGAGCTACCTTCAACGGCCGTTTTAATTACAGTAAGATAAATCAGTTTATACAGGGGCAGCAGTCCCTTAATGAGGGCTATACACAAACGTACACTCCAGGCCTACGTACCAATTTTAAAATAGCACCGAACGTGAGTGTAAACTATCGCTACAGCGTTACTAACAATAACCAAGGTGGCGGGGAGACCAAATTCGTAACCAATGCACCTTCTATAGATTTTGATGCCTACATCTGGAAAGCGGTAACGTTCCGCACGGACTATACGTACACCAATCAAGACCTAGGGGACGGAAATTCGCAATCGTTCCAGAACTGGGATGCCACGCTTGCCTATAGAAAGGATAGGGATGCAAAATGGGAATATGAAATCAGGGCTAGTAATATATTGAACATAGATTCCCAAGTACGGAACAGTGCTAACAACTTATCGGTATTTGCTTCAGAAACCTTTATACAGCCTCGCTTTTTAACCTTTAGATTGGTTTATGCCTTATAATAACCAGTAGTAAAATCTATAATTTTATCATTTCCTTTATTTTAACGGCTTTCTCAAAATGGTTTAGCTCCTGCTCCAAAATCCACCAAGTAGCAACTTGCATCAATTGTTTTGGGTTGTCATTTTTATTTTTAAAAAAAGCATAAAAGGATAAACCAACATTAGTTCCTTTGGCCGCTATTTTACTATTGCATACTTCAATAATCTTACTTCTTATCTGGTTGTCCATTATTTTATTTCATCTTTAAGACCAAGGTTGTTTCAAGTAGTATAGATTTGGATTGCCCACCTTTATTCTAAAGGTTCAAAAATAGAATCTTCAACTACTAGTGCTGTATCATAGCAATAAAAGCTAGTTTTCGGTCTCGTATAAAATTTCAATCGTTTGTTTTAAATCGTCTGGCTTTTTAATTCGAATACGTATAGATGTATACCTCCAGTGATCACCAAACCTATGTGCAACAACATCCATTTTACTTCTTACTTTTAGTTCGTGCTTTGTACCCGTTACATCAAAAGTAATGTTTCGTGTATTATAATCATCTGAGTACTTATGAGCGCCTTCTAAGATTGTTAATTTCCCAAGTGGTTGTAACTCTCCCAGCAGCGCTATTACTTTTGTATCCTTTTTTGCTATTTCCAAGGCATCAACACAAACCTCTGATTCCGAATAGACCTTGGTGATTCCAATGATATTTTCTCCTAATTCAGACGAAAATAGAAGTCCAAAAGCTAAAATCAACCCTACAAGGAATGTAATACACCATTTCCAATTTCGTTTAAACCAACTTTTATGTTCTATTAGTTCATTCATTCTATAGCATTAGGGGTAGGGTTCCTATGTATACAACGTAGTACTATTTAGCATTCTCAATTAACTGGATTGATTTGTCGGCAAATCTCTCCCCCATAGTTACATATCCTTTTGGGGACATATGTAAATCATTATCTAGATCTTTTCCTACGCTATTTATTCCGTCGTTTAGATCATCCGTATCAATCCAATCAAAACGAGGATTGGATTTAGCTACTTTCACCTGTACATCTCTTATCATGGTCCAGTGAGGGTATTTAGTATTTGACATATCAAAATCACTTAATCTACCAATCACAAAGTTTAGATCCTTGCGCTGCAGGTCCTCACCTAGCTGTGTATGTAGTCCTATCAAACTGTTTTCATATACTTCTCCCAGTTTCTCCCTCGCATCACGCTCACCCTGCATCCAAATAAATGTCACTGTTGTAATTTGCTCTTTTTCAATAGCCGTATTCACTTTAATCATTAAGGAATCGTACAAGTCTGGTTGCCCCTTTGGTTCATTTGCTACTAATGGTTTCCAATTTTTGTACCAGCGTCTTATTGGCTGCCCTCCATAAGCATCCTTGACAATAATTACATTTTCTTGTCCAAATTCCGCTTCTATGGTAGGAATAAATGATTCTTCTAGTTGTAACCCTGCCATATTGGATTGTCCAGAGAGTATAAATAAATGTTTTCCTTCTGGTTTTGACATACAAGAGCTTAGTATCATCGCAACTAAACTCACTTTTAAAATTGTCCTTACTCTTATCATTATTATGTTGTTATGCTATTAAAATCTACTACCTCTTGCACATCGGCAAACAAATCTGCCTTGGCAATCACAGGTTTTGGCCTTTTAGCGATACCTGTTATTCCGCTTATTTACTTTATTCAAGTTCATTTCAGTAGAAGTCGTTACCTACTTATTTGGGTATAATCAGTTCCAAAGGGCGTTTAAGTTCTTCCGGATAGAGTGCATTTTTTCCTGCCATTTCATCAGACAAAAACTTCATCATACGTTTGAGCTGTTCTGGATTTTCATCCGCTAAATTGTTAGTTTCAAATGGGTCTTTTTTTAAGTTGAACAGTTCATAACGAGGTTGATTTTCAATTTGATAGTGGTAAATGATTTTCAAGTTTGATTTAACTAAACTCGTAAAATAATTTGTGCGATGATTGCCGTGTGGAAAATGGTTTAAAAATAGCTCATCACGCTCTTCGTTTTGCAGGTTACTGAACTGCTTATGAAGCGTAAAACCGTCAGTAATATAACCTTCCATTGGATTTGCGTTAGCAATTTGACAAAGGGTCGGAAAAATATCAAGAATAGTGCCCATTTGCTGTTGAATTGCTTGGCTTGCAATAGGTAATTTTTTCTGACAATATATTTTATCATTAGGCGTAACCCATGAGGCAATAAATGGAACTCTCATGCCACCTTCCCAGTGATTCCCTTTTTTGCCTTTCAGGGGTGCAGCGCTGCTGTAATCATTTTCAATGGGTAAAGGAGCATCCGAACCATTGTCTCCCAAAAAAAGAACTAACGTATTTTCCCCAATTCCTAAATCTTTGACATGTTTTATAATATCTCCCAGTGATTTGTCAATACCTTCAATTAATGTAGCATAGGCTTTAGCTTTTTCAGATTTACCTGAGCTTTCATAGTTTTGGGCAAAACGTGCATCTGAATAAAAAGGAGCATGAACGGCATAATGAGACATGTTAAGGAAGAATGGCTTGTCGTGTTCCTTAGCTTTAGATATCGCTAAGTTGGCTTCCAAAGTCAATGCCTCTGTCAGAAATATATCCTTCCCGTGGTATTTATCTAAGCCAGGTACGGCTCTTGCTTTGTTACCTCCAGTATTTCCAAATCCTTCCATACCCAAGTAACTGCCGGGTTGTCCAATAGAGCTACCAGCAATGTTAATATTAAAACCAAGATTAGTAGGATTTTCCCCTTCACTACTGAACGGGCCAAAATGAGCCTTACCTATGTGAATCGTTTCATAACCTTCCTGCTGCAGTATTTTGGGAAGTGTCACTGATTCTTTGGTAAGCCCTTTCCAGTTCCAATCTTCAGGCCCAAATTCTGTGCGATTATTCTCTTCAGATTTAATCCAATTGGTTACCCCATGCCGAGCAGAGTTCTGGCCCGTCAGAATTGAGGTTCTAGATGGCGAACAAACTGAGTGTGCATAAAAATTTGTGAATCGAATACCTTGCGCTGCAAGCAGTTCCATATTGGGCGTTCTATAATAGTGATTTAATGGATATTGTATTGAATTACCATTCATGTCTGTTAAAAATGGAACTGAAGTATCCATTAATCCCATATCGTCCACTAGAAAAATAATAATATTTGGACGTGCATTTTCTTTTATTTGGGAAGTACATGAAAGTATACAAAGCAGCACTAGTAGTGTGAAAATTGAAAAATCTATCCTCAATCTATTCTTGGATTTCAATAGTTTAATGGTCTTTATATTATTATTCGGTTTTTCGTATTCAGCGCAGTGGTAAGTCACTTGGTGCATTTACAATACGCACTTTTAAGGCCTGCTCAAAAGTAGGTTTCTAATTCCTATATTTTAAAATGCAATGATTAAAATTAAACAAATTCATGTAGTTTCAGTGAGATATTTTTAAGCGTCTACGTAAACATTAGCAGCTATTCTCCTTTTATAAATCGTTAAAATTTTTGAAGTTGCTATACCGCTTGCAAACCAAATAATACACAACTTAACTAATAAAGCATTCATTACAACACCAGTAAAAACCTATATGATCGGCTAACCAATTGACCTAATTGGGTCTTAGTTTCTTTTCAGATATGGACATTACCATACTTTTTGGGTGCGTGTTTATTTCCTTTAATTTACTGTTCAACTTTTCGGAAATAGCAACTGCCTCTAAAATCATATTTTTCACCTCCTCTTTTGGGAAAGATTGTAAATTCTTTAGGGAGATATGCCTTATTAGTTTTCCTTTTCCGTTTAGATTTATGTTAGTAATTGTTAATTCCGCCCCCCGATTAAAACCTAAGTTTACGTGTTTAGCATAAACCGAAATATGGCAGAAAGCATCCTTTAATTTTTCTGATTTTGAATACGCCATTGCAACCGCATTGTAATTATCCCAAATCAATTCGTTTGCTTGCGGCACCAATTCTGTTAGAAAATTTCGCAATTCTATCACCAATTTTTGAATTCCTTCATCATAAGGTTGGATGAATTTCTTAAGTTGGGGATTCGGTTTCATTTCCTAATTTTTCGCACACCTAGTTTAATTAGAAATCATAGGGAGCCTTATTTGTGATGTATATTTAGCAGAATGATGTACTTTGTTATGAGCAATTACACTTTCTTTCTCATCATAGTTATTACCTCCAGTATTCAAATTACGTGCAAATCGAGGGAAATTACTGCTAGATATTTCAACACGTATGCGATGTCCTTTTTTAAAGTAATTACTCGTAGACATAGGAGTCAAGTCTACTTTATAGACCTTATCTTTCTCCATAAATACTTCTTTATCATACCCTTCACGATATCTTACACGCTGTATGGTCTCATCCAAGTTATATGCTTTTCCATCAGGGTATACATCAATAAGTTTAATAGTAAAATCAGTGTCTTTTGCATCTGATGATACATATAATGTAGATTCTATAAAACCTGAAATTTCTACGCCTTCTTTTAAAACTTCGGTAGTATACACCAATATATCATTTCGGGTTTCCATTTGTTGCTGATCAAAAGCTCCTCCTTTAACAGCGTTTCCTGTGCAGCACACATTACCTCCATAAGATGGTACTGGTTTCATTGGATCATATGTAAAGCTATCTGGATTATCCGATTTTGCTTTTGTTGTTGTTAATTCTCCATCTCCAAAAAAGCTATTGGCTTCACCAGCACTGTTTAAATAATATGTCGTTAATTTAGCTTCTTCTGGAGGCCAAGTTTCTGATGCTTGCCAGGTATTACTTCCCATAGTATAATATTGGACTCTAGGTGTTTCCTCTTTAAAATCGTTTTGTTCTCCTTTCAGCCACATATCGAACCAAGCATATATTTGCTCATTGTAGTTAAGCCGTGCATCGCCAACATTACGTTCGCCAACGATAGTGTTTTCAGTTGCCCGAGTATAACTACAATGTAACGTTGGTGCAATTACCAAATATTGATTATCTCTAATGCTTGCCTCTTTGGCATTATTTCTAACGTGATTAAACAAAGCTAAATTGGGTGTTATAGAAACATCATACCATGAAGCAAACCAAAAACTTGGAACACCAATTTCCATATTATCATGATATATTCCTCCTTTAAACCAAGCTGCATCATTTGGTTTACGGCGTATCATTTTATCAAAAATCTCATTTTTACCATTTATGTTTTTTAGGATATCTTGTATAGGCAAATGGTTCAGCGCTTCAGCCATATTTACTTTCGGATTTTCGGGCGCTAAATCGTAAAACCTAGAAATCCTAATTAAATCTTCTTGCGTAGCACCAGCTGGAATTCTTGGTTTAAATTTATCATGCTCAACACCATATAGCCAAGAAAAGAATAACATTTGTTCCACTCCGCCTCTATACCAGTTGCCTTGTTCGTTAATATCACCAACTCTTCCAACACCAGCGCCATACCCTTGCGGCACCATTGCTGCATGAGAAGGATGATCTAAAGCTGCAACAGCCATTTGCCATTCAGCAGTAGAGGAACAACCCAAAGTCCCTATCTTGCCATTAGACCAAGATTGATTCTTCATCCAGGTAAATGCATCATAGCCATCAGTTAAAGGGACTCCTAAAATATCCCATTCGCCTTCTGAAAAATAGCGTCCGCGTTCATTTTGAACCACATAAGCATACCCTCTTTTAACTGCTTCTAAAGCTCTTCGTGCTGTTCCTGTCCTTTCTTTTCCATCTCCCCAAGAATTAAAATTATAAGGGGTACGAGAAAAAATAATTGGCACTTTTTTATCCGTTTTAGGACGGTATATATCAGTTGCCAAACGAATACCATCACGCATTGGCATCATTATTTTTTGATCTACAATGGCAATTTCTTCAAGTTCCTGAAGGATTTTGTCTTGTGCATGAAGGTTTAAACTACTTACAAAGAAATAAGCAAGTACGAACGAAATTAAAATAGAGCGTTTTTTCATTTTATTAGAATTAGTAATTTTAATAATTTATTTTCCATCTGAAGTTGCTTTTGGGTATTTCTGAAAATTTTAATAATTGGTTAATGGTTGGTTGTAATGACGGCTAACGGCTCAGCTAGACTACGTTTTTTGAGTTCTTATTATAATCCAAGTGCATTCATTTTAGCCTTTTCATATCTACTATCCTCTGCCGGATACCTCAACGTTTGGTCGTAGTTGCCTGATTGCTTAGCAATTGAATAGATTAAACTTTCTCCTGCGAAATCAGATGATGGTATATTTTCAAAAATTTGGTCCTTATAGGCTTCCTCAGCATTTATTACCTCCCAACCTTTTGCTTTGAATTCTTCAATTAGGTCTCCTAGAAATAAAGCGGATGCCAAATTGTGATGCAATAAAAGAGTGTGATTAATGTGTCTTTGGTTTATCTCATACGAAAGGTTTTCATAGTAGTCAGCTCTTTCCATAATGTGCTTCATGTAAAATGCCTTAAACTTTTCGATTTCGGCTTTTTCAAAACCTACTTCTTTTATTCTTTGACGTAAGCGTTGGTCAACAAACCAATCCGATGCATCAATCGTAACATAACCGTTCACATAGTTGTTTATAGCAAGGATGTTTCTAATACTATCCACTTTCGCTTGGTTCTGACCCTCCTTTAGGTATGGGAATCGAAATAGTTTAATACCATTACTAAGATTTGAAATAATAGAATCAGTTCTTTTTAATTCGCTCTCAAAAAGACTAGAAGTATTCTTTTCTGAATTAAAATTTGGATGCGTAAAGGAATGATTCGCAATTTTATGCCCCTTATTATTCCAGCTTTTAAGCAATAACTGTCCCTTTTCGTCCAATTTGTTTCTTCCGGTGACAAAAAAAATAGCTTTTAGATTTTCTTTTTCAAGATGGGACAAAATCATGTTGTTCCATTCTTCAAATTGGAAATTCGCCAAATCAGAAGTGTTTCCATCATCGAACGTAAAACTGACCATTGGCTTAACAGCTCCAATTTTTTCCGCTTTTCCCAATTGTTTAGATGTTGAATTCTTACATCCAATAAAAAGTAGTAGCAGTAAAAAAAAAATCGATTGAATTCGTTTCATTAGTTGGTCATAATCTTTATTAAGTCACACGGTTTACGCCATATTTTTACTTAACCTTATTGCTGCTTTTTTATTTCTGATACGCTCCAGAAGAATACGTTAATTCATAACTGTGGGTATATATCTCAAAGACGATTCCAAAAGGGTCTTCAACATATACCATTTTAAAAGGTTTTTCATTAGGATAATACTCTCGTATGGGCATCCGTTGTTTCCCGCCATATGCCACTATTTTATTTGTCAGGGCTTCAATATTCGGGTCTTGAACACAAAAGTGAAAAAGTCCTGTATTAAACGGGTTAAATGCTGGTGCTTCCTTAATTCCATGTAAAAATGAAAATAACTCAATCCCAATGCCATCAGAAGTAGACATGTGTGCAATTTCAAATTCTTCCCAATCCTCCCCAAAGACATCAATACACATTTGTCCAATTGCAGTATCTCTTTCTTTTATGACTTTTGACGGTGCCATGATAACATACCAACCCATTACTTCCTGATAAAACTCTACTGCTTTATTTATGTCTGGCACTGTAATTCCTATATGTGAAAATGATCTTGGATATTTGTTTTCTTTCATAACAGTTTGATTGTATTTTAATATACTTGTCAAGTATACTCTTAATGCAGTTGGCGTATCAATTCATCTTTCTACCCCTACAACATTTCTTACGTGTAAATTAAACAAATTTTAGATCGTTACTACGCTATTCGGTTTTCGGTTTTACTGTTTATTAAATTGTCTTTTAGTATTTTCTTTATAGGTCGCAACATGTTTGTATGTTTTAACAAGCTATTAACCGCGCATCTTATGCTTTCGTTATGCTGTACGTTGGGTTTAGTTTACATCTTTTTTAGTACATTTTTTCCCGTAATGGCCATGGTAGATAATATGCCAGAGAACAGTGCACCTCCAATGCCAGCAGTTACAATATCTTGTCCAGTTAAATAAAAGTTTTTGATTGGTGTTTTTGGCTTTAAAAAAGATTGCCTAAACCGAGAGGGACTATGATCTAGGCCATAGATCTCCCCTTCTTCATAATTCACAAAATGCTGCGTCGTAAGCGGAGTAGATAATTCATAACAATTTATTTTTCCTTCTACTTGTGGTAATTGTTTATAGACTTCTTTTAATAAGCGCTGCGCAATTTCTTCTTTTTTAGCTTCATATGCTTCTCCTCTTTTTTTCCAAGGTGTTCCTGCCCATTTTTCGAACGTCTCGTAGGGGATTAAGGTGATAACATCAATGGTACTTTTACCAGGATAGCGATTGTACCAATCAGGGTCTTTTGCAGAAGGAAAAGAAAGGTACACTAATGGAAAGGGTTGAGAGATATCTTCCAAATAGTTTTTCACGCAGGTGTCATGATCATGATTTTTAGGGTAAATCCAATAATTAGTTTTTGGGATACTAAGTTCTTCTGGGGTCCCCTCTAAACCAATGTATAAACTTAAATGCGCCGCAGATCGGTTTACTTTTTGTAACTGTTGCGCCAATCGGTGTTTCTTTACCGATTTTAAAGGCAATAACTGGTTGTAAGTGGTCATTATTCCTGCATTGCTAACGATGTTTTTGGCTCTAAATAGTTTTCCATCTTTCATGCGAACACCAACGGCAGTATTTTTTTCAATAATTACTTCTTCTACCGCTGCACTTACTAAGATGGTTCCGCCAGAAGCAGCTATTACCGGGTCTACTTTTTTTACAATTTGGGAAGATCCGCCAACGGGAAAACTACCACCATCAAAATAATGTCGCGCTACAGAGGCATGCATGGAAAAACTACTTTGTTTGGGAGGTAACCCATAATCACCATATTGAGCCGTAAGAACCTTTATTAGGGTTTCGTTACTTGTTAATGAGCGCAGCACTTCATACGTTGTTTTATCGGAATATTTATAAAATGGTCTTTTAAGAAAACTGCCAAATACCGTATTCAATAAAGGTGATATACCTTTACTTATATAATAATTTTTGCTTGTTTTTACAGCTTTAAAAACTAAATCCACATAGGCATTAATCGCTTCTTTTTCCTCTGGAAAATAAGCAGCCATTTGTTTTTTAAAATTTTTAACCCCTTTTACAAAGTCAAAATGCGCATCTCCTATAACAACCCGGTCATACACGTCTCCCATATCTGCCCATTTTAATTCACCATTAGTGATATAATCAAACAGTTTTTTTAATAGACTCGTCTCGCGTTGCATTTCTCCTATATAATGTATTCCTACATCCCATTCGTAGCCTTTACGCTTAAATACATGTGTAAAACCACCAGGCGTATAGTGCTTTTCTAAGACCAATACTTTTTGACCTTCTTTTGCTAAAATAGCAGCAGTGGCAAGGCCACCCATACCTGAACCAATAATAATAGTATCATACTTTTCTTGTAGTAGCGGCTTCTTCTTATAGGATTGAATCATTTGGTGATTTTATAATGTGCCACAATGGTTTTGTTATACTTTATTTTTTCTTTCGTCCGTTTCTAGAATTGCGTATTCAAAATTATCAGACCATCCGGATTTTAAAGGTAAAACTTGTCTTTTTCTTCCTTCTCTGGTCATGCCAACTTTTTCTAAAATTTTCATTGAACCAATATTATCAATAGCGCAACCCGCCTCAATTCGGTGAAGTTTTATTTTTTCAAATCCAAAATCAAGTATCGAATGGAGAGCTTCCGTGCCAAATCCTTTACCCCAGTAATCTGAATGTAATTTATACCATACCTCTCCATTTTTAAATTTTTCGCTTCCAATTTTTAGCGCAATCAATCCAATAAATTTCTTAGAAATGGTTTGTTCTATTGCAAAAGTTAGATTCTTTGATTCAGGCTTGTTGTTTGCTGCAATCCAATCTTCTATAATTAATTTTGTTTCTTCCGTGTTTTTAGGAATTCCTAGGGTGTTGTACTTATCTGTTTCTGGAAGAGAATGTAGCGTATGTATTGCCTCCAAGTCAGACAATTCTATTAATCGCAAGTACAGTCTTTTGGTTGATAGGTTGATTTCTGTCATTTTTTAAAGTGAGTACAATCCTTGCTGTTTAATCAGTTACTATTGTTTCGCAACTAAAATAGAAAAAGGATATTTAAATGTAATAAAAAAGCGCAAGTAATAATGACTTGCGCTTAACTGACTATTTTTCATATACCAGGTTAGCATCTGGCTATTTTATTGCGCTATTTGAAGATAAAAGCCTTGCTTTGAAACTTGTCTTATCGTCTATTAAAATTAATTCTTTTTCAGATATTTTTATTTCTAAATCCTGCATCCCATCATTTTGATGACCATTAATAAAAAAATCATTTTCATTTATAGCTATTAAATTTACTTTGTGAATAGGGCTTGTTTTAACGGCATCATCCTTAAACATACCTTGAATTTGATACTTAGAGTTAATTCCTAAGACTAATCCTATATCATTTTTCTCAAAATGAAATCTAATATGCACCGTCTTACTACCTTCTTCTCCTTCCGTTTTATAAATATTATAAGATTTAAATTCTCCATCCTCTTTTATCCAATATGCCCACATCCCTTTTAACTGATTTTCACCTTCTTCTGAGCCTAGAAAACCTTTCATATCATCAT
>CAZDOW010000015.1:0-51518 GCA_964507115.1 uncultured Maribacter sp. | reverse complement strand
CAAGACCATAATATCTAAAAACACCATAGCAGAATATCGCAATCATCCAGAATACGACAGATTGTAAAAGTGGTTTTAAAAAAGTTTTAGTGTTTCGGTGCATAACTCTGTGATCTGTTTTGAAATGATATACAACGATTAGTATATGTTTAGTTGCAAGAAACTAAAGGTAGCAAAAAGGCAGGGGCCCGTTCTTCCGCAGAGCGAAAATATCATAGGGGATTTTAGAAGCAATGAATTATACACGGTGTTTTACTTTCGTTATTTTATTATAATGAATTTGCCAACTCTTAAGGAATCACTTTGGGTCATATCCAGAGCTTTAAGTGTTTATGATGCTTTAAGGTCATTTCCAATTAGCACTTTTGTGATTTTTAACGACATTGACTGTAACAACACCATGTTAAAAGATGAAGTCTATGAATATACTTTTACAAAAATCAGGAGTATTCACCATCTGTATTTAAACAAGATTAGGGGTAAGTTTCTTAATTGATATTTAAAATGTCTACATTAACAATTCTCATTAAAATGACTGCGATAGCAATATAATAGTGATTATTCTAAAATTAGAACCTTTTATGCAACTGTATATACAACCGAATAAATAGATGTTTTCTTCTAGGATTTTGGTTTAAAGAAGGGAGAGAGACTTATGAAAAAGAAAGGCAAAATTCCAAAAATTGACAAATCCAAAGCAGGACTGATTTCCAAATACTCAGATTTTGCTTCTGCTATTATCAACAATATTGGTGACCCTATCTTTGTTAAAGATGAAAATAGTAGGCTAATTTTTGTGAATGACGCATGCTGTAAACTCTTTGATCTGACGAGAGATAATATTATAGGCAAAACACTTGCTGAAGACATTTCTTCGGAAGAGATGGAGGGTTTTTTAAGGGTTGATAAGCAAGTTCTCAAAACTGGTCAGGAAAATATAATTGAAGAGTCGCTTACAATGCGAGGTGGGCAAACAAAAACAATTGCTACAAGAAAGACACGATATATTGATGAAAATGACCAAAAGTATGTTATTGGTGTCATTCGCGATCTAACTGAGCGTAAAATGGCTGAAGAACAGCTTAAAGAAACCTTATCTCAAAATAAATTGGCCGTTGAAATTTCCAAATTAGGTGTATGGCAACTCAATGTTGATTCAGGGGAACTTTTATGGAATGATAGGCATTTGGAATTTTATGGTATAACCCGCGAAGAATTTACAAATAATATAGAAGGATGGCGTAGCCAGTTACATCCTGATGACAAAAGTTATGCTGAGAGTCGTTTTCAAGAGGTTTTTGAAAAAAAATCAGTTCACGATTTGAACTTCAGAATTATTAGGCCAAATGGCGATATACGCTATTTAAACGCCGCTGGAACTCCCGTTGTTATTGATGGTAAATTAGTTAAAGTCATTGGCGTCAATCGAGACATTACTGAAAGTAAAGAATATGAAAAAATCATAAAAGAAAGCGAAGAAAGAATTAGGGTATTTACTCAAAACGTTCCAGATTTTTTATTGCAAATCGATAGAACTGGCACTATTACGTATATAAATAAAACCTTGGAAGGATTAACACAAAACGATGTTATTGGGTCTTCAGTATATGCTTGGATTCCAGAGGAATTTTCTAAACAGTTTAAAGATAAATTAGAAAAAGTTTTTAAATCTGGAGGTAATGAAATTATTGAATATCCTGGGAATGGATTAAAAGGGGAACCTACATGGTTTGAATCTCAAATGGGGCCACTTGAAAAATCTGGTGAAATAACTCAGGTAATCATTGTCTCAAGGGATATCACTGAGCGTAAAATAGCAGAATTAGATTTAAAAACAGCTTTAGAAGAAATTATAGGATTAAAACAACAATTAGAAGCCGAGAATATTTATTTAAAAGAAGAGTTAAAACTGGAAGGTAGTTTTAACGAAATTGTTGGTTCCAGCAAACCCCTAAGAAAAGTACTAAAGCAGGTAGAACAGGTGGCCAAAACAGATTCGACGGTTCTTATCCTAGGTGAGACTGGAACAGGAAAAGAGCTCATTGCTAAAGCCATACATAATGCAAGTGACAGAAAAGACAAACCCATAGTTAAAGTTAATTGCTCATCACTTCCAGCAGATTTGATAGAAAGTGAGTTATTCGGACACGAAAAAGGCGCTTTTACGGGTGCCTTAAATCGAAAAATTGGCCGCTTTGAACTCGCGAATGAAGGCACTATCTTCCTTGATGAGATTGGCGATTTGCCAATTGGTTTGCAAACCCGTTTGTTACGCGTACTTCAAGAAAGTGAGTTTGAAAGGGTAGGCGGTGAAAAGACGATAAAAGTTGATGTTCGAGTTATTACTGCAACTAACAGAGATTTGGCTAAACTGGTATTGGAAAATAAATTTAGACAAGACCTCTACTATCGTTTAAATGTTTTTCCAATTACCTGTCCACCATTAAGAGATAGGACTGATGATATTCCGAGTCTGGTTCATCATTTTGTAAATAAACACAATCCTAAAGTAAATAGTAAAATAAAAACAGTAAATCAACAAACCATAGAACGATTAATCCAATACAAATGGCCGGGAAACATAAGGGAACTGGAGCATGTCATCGAACGTGCTGTTATCGTTAATCAAGGAGGGCAGTTGCGATTGGGCAAATGGTTTATGGATAGTACTATGGATGCTATAGTCTCCGATGACTTAAGACCATTGGAAACAGTAGAACGTGATTACATAATTACTGTATTAGAAAAAACCAATTGGAAAATACGTGGTAAGAATGGAGCTGCTGAAATATTAGGAATGCAACCTACGACTTTAGAATCCCGAATGAAAAAAAGAGGTATTAGTAGGCGAAAATAGGGTAAAAATAAATAATTTAACTCCGATATATCGTACATGTACGATATATCGGAGTTTTTTTAATATTAATTGCTGTTAAATTTCTTCCGAAACATCTTTAAGTAATTGATATTCAATTATATATAATCTAATATTATCCTTCATGAAGCTTTGGCATTCTAATTGCCTATTAAGGGGAGGCTGTCTAAAGACATTTTTATTGGAAATTGATTCATAACAAATCTAAAATTTTCCCCCAAGGGAATGCCCTCCTTGAAGTTTTAGCTAGTGATTGGTTTAACTTTATTCGAGGGCTTACCTTTTTCCTATTCTTTATATAATTCAAATAATCACTTTTGGGTTATTGTGGAATTAGTAGAATGATATATAGTCTATGGAAAAAATAATTAAATAGAAAATAGCACTAATGAAGCTCATCAAATATTCGCTAGTATGAATACTTTATCGAAACATGATGATGAGCAACGGGAAAAATTTATGAGTTTTTATCATTCTAAGAATGGATTAGACATTAAAGAACAGGATAATCCTTTCTATAAAGCTTTTAAGGCCAATAATGTTAAAGATATTGTTTGATTTTTAAAGGCTAAAAAGCAATAAAATGGAAATAGATAAGGGATACATAAAAGACCACTTGCAAGATATGCAGAATCAAGCTGACGGAATAGCGTTCGCAGGGACTAACGAAAATGACCTATGGCCACCTGAGTTTATAGCAGATTACATAGTTGAAAAAATAACCAATGTTAGCGAGAGTCTTATTTGCTACATAACTGGTTGTGTAAACATCAGAGATAATGACGAATGTTTATGTGACGAACATCTAATTGACTAGCCTTATCGCTAACGTATGCTTATGAATTAAATATTTTATACGGATAAGGTTTTGGTAAAGAGCATACTCACATTTGTAACGCTATGGTTTTTTCAAGGTTGATTTCGTTTTTTAGAAAATCCTCTTTAAGCTATTTGAGAGCCTTTATTTCTTCGTTTTATTCTAAAAATTTTTATCATGGGTAGTGGTTGGTCATATAGAGATACTCGTTTTTAGTAAGCTGCGTTTTAATGTAGTTTATGTTTTGTTTTCCTCCGTATTACTATCCTTTAATTTATCGCAAATTATTTCATTTTGTATCAGTCGGATTTTTTTTCGACAGCAAATTCTGGAGCATAATAAATTCCTTTTTGATCCCAATGCTTTTGTAATTTATTTAAAGCTACTTTAAATCTATCAAAATTTTTATTCTTCTTTTCTGTCCACCCAACCTCTGCATAGGCAGCTATCCTTGGAAATACCAGAAAATGCATTTGCCCGTTAGTAGGAATCCATTCCCCCCACATTTGACAGCCTGTACCTAACACTTTATCGTGATATTTAGGGTCCAGTTTTTCTGGAATAGGATCGAAAGAATAAGCCTTCGACAATGGGATACTCTTATAATTATAATCGAGATAGGTATTGGAATGCAATGAGTTCACAAATTCATAGCCATTACTAGCTGCTTGGTTAGCCAGTGTCACATCTCCTTTCCAAAAATGTATAATGGTTCCTTTTGCTAACTGCTGCTTGGATTTAGTGTCTGCTGTATCCTGATATTCATGAAGATTATGCCCCATTATTTCATTCCAACCCATCATTTTTCTGCCTTTACTTTGTAAATATTGAGAAATACTATTTGTAAAAAACACTTGTAAATCAGCAGGAGTATCCAAACCTTTCTCTTTCATATAGTCTTGTATAGTTTCTGAAGATTTCCAATGATTGTACTTCACTTCGTCACCACCAATGTGGATTACTTTAGAGGGAAACAGATCCATAACTTCATTGAGTACATCTGTTAAAAACTGAATTACTTTTGGGTCACTGACATCATATACGTCTTTACCAACCCCAAATTTAATAGGTACCTCAATTTCTTTTTTTGCCGTTCCCAACCATGAGTAAGATGCAATGGCTGCACTGGAGTGTCCAGGCATTTCAATTTCTGGAACAATTGTTATATGCCTATCGTCTGCATATTTTATTATCTCTTTAATTTGCTCTTGAGTATAGAACCCCTCATGTGGCTCTGCTGATTGAATTGGGCTTTCCCACTTTAAAGGTCCAACTTGGGTGCTTTTTCTTTTAGAGCCAATTTGAGTGAGAAGTGGGTATTTCTTAATTTCAATTCTCCATCCCTGATCATCGACTAAATGCCAATGAAAAACATTCATCTTTAAAAATGCCATTTCATCCAATAGCATTTTCACTTGATCTATCCCTTTAAAAAAGCGTGCCTCATCTAGCATGAACGCCCTCCATGAAAATCGAGGAGCATCCTTAATTGTTACCGCAGGTATTTGGAAATCGGAAACATTCTTCGTAGCATCTGGAAGTTCGGGAAACAACTGTATTAAACTCTGCACCCCATAAAACCAACCTGTATTATCCGATGCAAAAATCTGTATTCCTTTAGGTGTAACAATCAATTTGTACGCTTCTTTTGATAGTTTTTTATTCAATTTAAATTGAATAACTTCAATATTAGATTTCTCGGTTTCAATAATTTCAATTTGATATCCCGTTATCTTATTAATATGAGTTTGTAGGATATTTGCCGTTCTACTACTTTCTGTAGAAGACACAATCCTGAGTTGTTGGTTAACAGTAAAACTTCCTTGACCAATTAACACCTCTTGTGGATTAGGTATAATATTGATGATCTGTGCTTGAAGCCTCGAGTTGCATAATAAGGCTAGGGTAACTACGAAAATTATTTTTTTCATATGTCTGATTCGTTTTTTATTCTTTCAATATTAGCACCCATTATTTCAAATAAATATGCTGCATTAGTTACTATTTAATTCGGCTACATGCAGCATATATATAGTTATCGCATTCAATTCTTCATCAGTTACTTTTTTCAAAAAGCCATCAATGTTATCTTGCATAATAGCTATTTGGCTAGAGGTAGTGTCTACGATAGGTTTAGAGTTTCCTTTTAAAAAAGCCTCAATAGAGGCATTTTTTTCTTTATAGACAGCCATAATATCAACAACGGATGGGCCAATTTTTATTTCGTTATTTGAGTGGCATGTAATACAGGTTTTCTCTGAAAACAACCTATTCCCAAGAAATATTTTTGAATCTTTACTTAATTCACCACGTTCAGGAACTTCTTTTTCTAAAACTTTATCTGTTTTTTTTTCCGTATTACAGCTATTAAGTGCCAGAACTACAATAAGAAAAATGAAGAAGCGCATAATGATATTTTTTTGTTCAATTAATCTTTAATGAAGCACAACGCTTCTTGTATGGTGCGTTTGTATCCGGAAGGGTGCAAATACATTCTATAAATTGTTAGCCACAGTTTTCTATTTTTTTGTGAATTTTTGCTCTAAGATGAGCCAAGAATACCTAAGAAATACAGACCATGGATTTAAATTAGTCTTTGGTGCTTTTCCTTTTCCTAAACGTCTTATCTGTGATTCATACCATATTATATTCATTGCTCCATCAATCCCTTTAATTCCTGTTTTTTTAATTTCGGTATTGAAGCTTGTTCGGCTTTCATTACATATTTCATTCCCAATATTAGGATACACTGCAAAAGGTCGCGCAATCCCAATAATATCTAATTGATTAGAAGCTATAGCATCTTTCATCACTGAGGTGGTACGAAATCCGCCAGTTAGCATTAATGGCGTGTTTGTTATTTTTCGAGCTTTTTCAATGTAGTCCATGAAATAAACTTCTCTTTTTATGGTACTTGCTTTTCGTTTACCCATCATGGCTGGCGCCTCATATGTTCCTCCTGATATTTCGATTAAATCAATTCCTTCTTTTGAAAGAATTTTAACGACTTCCATTGATTCCTCTTCTGAAAACCCTCCTTTTTGAAAGTCCGCCGAATTTAATTTAATTCCAATCGGAAAACTACTTCCTACCCGCGCTCTAATTTTTCTATACACTTCAACAACAAACCGGGCCCTGTTCTCCAAACTCCCTCCCCATTTATCTGTTCTTATATTCGAATATGGAGATAAAAATTGACTCACCAAATAACCGTGTGCCCCGTGAATTTGAACTCCTGAAAACCCGGCATCTTTTAGGATGATAGCAGTATTTCCGAACGCTTCAATAATCGCTAAAATCTCACTATCATTTAATGCTATAGGTATTTTATTTACTGCATTTTTTCTTCCTCCAGCTTTTAGAGGGACAGCAGAAGGAGCTTTCAAATCACTATTAATTTGTTCCATTGCTTGTCTTCCGGGATGATTTATTTGAGCCCATAAATGTGTATTAGTACCTTTTATACTTTCTGCCCACTCTTTAAGCATTTCAAAATTTTTACGATTTTCAACAACTACATTTCTTGGCTCCCCAATAGCTTTTGAATCAATCATAATATTCCCCGTAATCAACAATCCTGCACCACTTTGAGCCCATTTTTTATATGCATTTATCAGAACAGGTGTTGGCTCATGATATTTGTTTGATGCATTTTCACTCATTGCTGATTTCGCAATCCTATTACTTAGTATTGCGCCATTTGGCAAAATCATTTCTTCTTTTAATACATTCATAACATTAACTAGTTGCTAACTATTTGTTTTAAAATTAAACATGTATACTCTTATTTTCAATTTTGGTATTTGCTTTTGCCTAACGCCTAAGCTATACGCAGTGCGGGTGCAGAGAAGCGATTTCCATTGCGCCACAGCCCGAAGCAAACGCTAATTGTTTTGATTTATTTTTTCTTGTCTTAAGCAACATTCTAAATATACACAAACCTTAGCCTTCATTACTTATATGTTCTGCTGTACAAACTATTGCTCTTATTTAATCCCTTTTTATGTTCTTGTTCGGTATGATTTTGATTTCCATTAATCATTTTGCCTTCTTCATAAATTGCGTTAGACATTCCAAGCATAGCCGCGGTAATGATTAAAATAATTTTTCTTTTTATTCTTTAGGTACTGTGTCAAAAAACAAGTTTTTTGACACAGTACCTATGAATAGTGCGGGGCAGAAATCCGACGGATTTCCAGTTACGTGCTAAGCAAAATCTTTTGGTTTTGTTTTTTCTTTTTTTGTTAGAAAGTAAAAACCCAAAGATTTTGCAACTTCATAAATATACACAGACCTTGGCGTAAACGCCAAAGTCCGTATTAATTATAGGTGTTGTTGGCAGTAGGCTTTACTACTCATTGTATTTTTTCCCAGTTGCATATTCATATGATTTAATCACAATAGTTTTTGCTATTTCAATTTCCTCTTCATTTCTTGGGGCATATACTAAAACCTCTTTTACACCTTGGTCATAATACATATGTCTAACTCCCCATTTTTTTGTAATAATTTCATTTTCTACTTCAGAACCTACAACAGTATGGAAACTTCCATCCAAATGAATATGTGTAAATTCTCTACCACCAGAAGGAGGCATAAACGCATCAATATGTCCAACATCTTCATTTTCATCCAACCACATTGCTATTGATGACGGCACAGAAATTCGTGTAGGTTCTTTTCGGACTTTTGGAAAAGTGGTAAACATCCAATCGTGAAATTTTTGATAGATATTTCTTGGACTTTTATCTGAAAACTGTAATTGCGGTGGAGTTTTCCCAATTTGTGGAGTTTCTCCAATTCTTTCTGGTAAGTTGAATTTTTGCTTACTCATAATTGTTTCTTTTTTGTAACTATCAATTAGATTAGCTGTCAATACTGTTAGTAATACTAAGAGCATAGTTGATTTCATAAATTCCTTTACACAAAGTTCAGTTATCTATGATTAGAAAAAATTAAGGTATCTTAAGAAAACTATTTGTTCTTGATAAAACTGAAAAATTCAGGAGTAATACCAAGATAACTTGCAATATGTTTTTGGGAAATTCTTTGAGAAAGAGTAGGGGATTTTGAAATAAAATATTGATATCTTTCATTGGCTGTAAGCGATAAATTCTGGAAAAGTCTATTTTGTTGAGCAATAACTGCGCTTTGAAATAAATCTCGAGTATAATTTGAAAACACCTCTGATTTGTTCAAAAGTGTTTCCCAATCTATTCTGTTTATTGATAAAACTTCTGCGTTTTCAAGAGCTTGTATTGAAAATGAAGAATTTGTCCGATTAATAAAACTTTGCAAATCTCCGCACCACCAATTTTCAACGGAAAACATAATATTATGCTCAATTCCATTTAAGTCAGTTATAAAAGTTCTAACACAACCATTGATTACAAAAAATTCATATTCAGATGTAATTCCATTTTGAAGTAGAAATTCTTTTTTCTTAAAGCTTTTAAGCACAAAACAATCTTTGATTTCAGCTTCTTGTTCCGAAGTTAGATTATTCTTTTTCTTTATATGTGTGATTAATTTATTCAATTCGAGATGTTTTTTCAGAGCTTACTGCCAACAATTGTATAACGAACATATGCTCGTTATACCTCTAATATAGGACATATGTTATTTATATATATTCTTTATACGAAGTAAGGCAACTAATATAATTAGTGAAGAAACAGGAACGGATGTTATGCGAATAAAAGGCGACTACAAACCACTACTTATAATAATCGCAATCCAACTTGACCCGTGTTCTATATAAACAAAAAAGTGGCCTTGTTACAGGCCACTTTTTCATACTATTATACACTTGATTTTACTTAAGCCAAATCAAAACGGTCTAAGTTCATTACTTTGGTCCATGTAGCAATAAAGTCGGTTACGAATTTTTTCTCGGAATCGGAAGATCCGTATACCTCAGCATACGCACGAAGTTCCGTATTAGATCCAAAAATAAGATCGGCACGCGTACCCGTCCATTTTACACTTCCTGTTTTACGGTCACGACCAGAGAATACTGTTTCATTATCCGAAGCATCTTCCCATTTTACACCAAGGTCTAAAAGATTCACAAAGAAATCATTGGTCAATACTCCACGACGGTCTGTAAGCACCCCATGCCTAGAACCATCAAAATTGGTATCCAAAACACGCAGTCCACCAATTAATACCGTCATTTCAGGAGCAGTTAGTTTCATCAATTGGGCACGGTCTACCAATAAGGCTTCAGCAGACGCTTTATAATCTGAGTTTTTGTAATTTCTAAATCCATCAGCTGAAGGCTCTAGTGCTTCAAAGGAATATACATCTGTATGTTCCTGTGTTGCATCTGTACGGCCAGCGGTAAACGGCACTTCTACCTCATGCCCTGCATTTCTTGCGGCCTCCTCAATCCCGACGCTTCCACCAAGAATAATTAAATCTGCAAGTGAGATTTTCTTATTTCCAGATACTGCATTGTTGAATTCTTTTTGAACACCTTCCAATACATCCAATACTTTTGCTAACTCAGAAGGGGAATTCACTTCCCAACTGCGTTGAGGCTCTAAACAGATGCGTGCTCCATTAGCACCTCCTCTTTTATCAGAATCCCTATAGGTAGAAGCAGACGCCCAAGCTGTAGATACCAATTGTGATACTGTTAGTCCTGAAGCTAATAATCGTTTTTTAAGTTCCGTAACATCGGCATCAGAAACCAAATCATGGTCTACCGCTGGCACTGGATCTTGCCAAATTAATTCTTCTTTAGGAACCTCTGTACCTAAATAGCGATCCACTGGTCCCATATCTCTATGCGTTAACTTAAACCAAGCACGTGCAAAAGCATCTTCAAATTCTGCTGGGTTCTCATAGAAACGTTGTGATATCTTAAGATAATCGGGGTCTAATTTCAACGCCATATCAGCATCGGTCATCATTAAATCCTGTGCTTGCGAAGCATCGCCAGCACGTGGCGCTCTCTTAGCAGCAGACGCTGCTGTTGGTTTCCATTGGCTAGCTCCTGCTGGACTCTTGGTAGGTTCCCAATCGTATTCTAAAAGTACTTTAAAGTAATCTTGGTCCCACGTTGTAGGATTCGGTGTCCATGCACCTTCAATACCACTGGTAATCGTATCATCTCCAACACCTGTTCCAAAAGAATTCTTCCATCCCATGCTCTGCTCAACGATACTTGCACCTGCTGGCTCTGCTCCTACATATTCATCTGGGTTTGCAGCACCGTGGGCTTTTCCAAAAGTATGTCCTCCAGCGGTCAAAGCTACAGTTTCCTCATCGTTCATGGCCATACGACCAAACGTCTCTTTCATTAATTTTGCAGTCCCTAAGGGGTTAGATTCTCCATTTGGTCCTTCAGGATTCACATAGATAAGTCCCATATGTGATGCACCCAAATTAGCTTCCAATACGTATTCGCCATCAGAGAAACGATCATCATTACCCATCCATTCGGTTTCAGAACCCCAATAGATATCTTCTTCTGGTTGCCAGATATCTTCACGGCCACCACCAAAACCAAAAGTTTTAAAACCCATAGACTCCATTGCACAGTTTCCTGTCAAAATCATTAAATCTGCCCAAGAAAGTTTGTTACCATATTTCTGCTTTATAGGCCATAACAACAAACGAGCTTTGTCCAAATTACCATTATCTGGCCAGCTGTTTAATGGAGCAAAACGTTGTGATCCAGAACTGGCACCACCACGGCCATCACCTATACGGTAGGTTCCTGCACTATGCCAAGCCATACGAATCATAAAAGGACCATAATGACCATAATCCGCAGGCCACCAATCTTGAGAAGTGGTCAATGCCGCTATGATATCTTTTTTTACTCCAGCTAAGTCTAAAGAATTGAATTCAGCTTTATAGTCAAAATCAGCATCCATAGGATTGGTCAAGGATGAGTTTTGACGTAGTACGTTTAAACGTAATTGGTTGGGCCACCAGTCTAAATTGTTGGTGCCGCCACCTGCCGTTTCTTTTAGCGCTCCACCCAAATATGGGCATTTACTAGAATCATTGATATCCATGGCGTTACCGTGGGAATTTTTTTCATTAGTATCCATTGTTCTGATATTTTTTAGGCTTGAATCTCTAAAGTTATAAAATAGTTACTGTTCTACGATAGTTAAACTCTTGTTTTGTCCTATATAAATATCAGTATTTTCTATGCAGAAGGATTATTCTAGGCAATTAAAATGTATGTAAAAAAGAAAACCTGCTACGATTTTAAGGCAACAGGTCTTTTTCACAGGGGAATAGGCACGCTCCCGGGGAAACATATATATTGTGTATTATTGTTTTAAGAATTTAGCACTTCTTTTTCCGTTTAAACCCTGAACCTGAATCACATATAGTCCGTTAGTCAAATCGGCTACATTAATTTTTCCGTTTTCGGCGGCACCATTCTTTACCGCTTTTCCAGAGGAAGTTATGATAGTGTATTGTGCAGTATCGTTGGTTTCATTATTTAGGTTAATATATTCCGCCGCAGGATTAGGATACACAGAAAAGTCAATCTCATCTGCAAGACTTAAGGTTTCTGGCGTGTCTAACGGGCCTATTTCAGTTTCTGCTCCAAAAAAGGTGAATTGATACTCCATACTGTACTCTGATGCTATATTTTGAGAGCAGAACGTACGTACCCGAACAATGTATTCGGCATCAGTTTCTAATGCCTTTAAGGTCATGCTAGGTTCGGAAACGTAATCCGTTTTCCATATTTCCGCAGTTGTTTTTTTAAACTGCACCTCATAAAGTGCATCTAAGGCCGTATTCCAGTTAAGACTGATTTCGGTGGCTGTGGCATTATCCAAAGCCAAGCCTTCCGGTGCTACAAGGCTACAATTTGTAAGCGCTACTCCAGAAACTAAAAAAGAAAAATCCTGAACACGATGTTCTAGGTTGCCCTTATGTGTTACGGTAATGATATACGTACCCTGGGCATTAGGTATCTCAATACGTTCGAAAGGATCTACACGGTTATCTCCTTTTTTAGAGGCGCTGCTTGGATGGGTAGGATCCAGTATCCAAGGAAAAAATTCGGTTCCATTCTGGGTAATACGGATATCCAAATCATTTACCAAAGCCGGAGTTGGGTCGTTCAAGGTTCCTCTATTTACATATTCGGAAGCGGAATCTGTCCAAGATATTGAAGCCATGAGCTGTTCTGAGGCATCTGCTGTTACGGTAAAAGAAAATGTTTGGCCCTGCTCTAGGCTCGTTTCTTCCATATGGGAATTATACGCCTTGTTTCGTAATACTTCTGCAGCATTTTTAGAGTTCATAATACCCCAGCCCATTTTATAGTCGGGCCCTAGCTCGGCAACATCGTCTGCAGTATGGAGCACAAGTCCCTTTAACGTGGCAGCTTTCATATAGGTACCATAAAGCTGTTCGTTGTACTGCTGTAAAAGCAGTAGCGCACCCGTTACTCCTGGAGTTGCCATAGAAGTGCCCGAGGACACGCTATAACTTTTATCTGTAGTAGAGGAGGTAGAAAAAATTGAAGAACCGTCCCCAGCGATATCTGGTTTTATTCTACCATCGTCTACAGGACCAAAACTGCTATACGGCGAAACCGCTGCTTGTTTAAGATTTCCGTTACGGTCAATTTTAGTATTTGCAGCGGCAATGGTAAGGCTGTTTTTTGATAGTGTAAACCCGAGCAATAAATCAAAGCCGTCTGCTGATGTTCCTGCGATTGGATCTTGATTATCATTTGTTTTTTGGGCATTTCCTGCCGCATTTACCATTAAATAATAGGGCGCGTTGAACATGATCCTATCCCAATCCTGAGTTACTTTTATGTAAGAACCAAAATACCAATTGGGAACACGGTCTGTCTTTATGCCGTAGGAGTGATTGGAAAGTAACAATCCGTTAGCAGCCGCCTCCGCAACTTCAATTTTATCCCTAGACCAGTCGTTGGTAATCACCTCTGCGGCAAACGCTACCCCCTGAGCTTCTTTTTTGACCCCAGAAGATATTAAGCTTCCCGTGACCATGGTCGCATGGCTGTCTACCTCATTGCTCCTATCTCCAACTATGGCTCGGATTCCGTATTCTTGATGTGTGGTAAGCGCTATGCCTGCATCCCAAACACCCACCTGCATTCCGTAACCATCCAAATCTAAATCCAACATTCCGTTCTTTTGCAAGGTGTAGGCCCGAGAGGTTCGATTGGCCTTGTCGGAATAGGTTTCGTAAAAAATAGGGCTGCCATCCGTTCCTACTTCTTGCAAGGCTACTTTTACACCGCTGGGTAGAATTTCTTTTAACTTCCAATTATTGGTCTTAGCTAGCGCTAAGGTCTTTTTCCGATTCTCCTCAAAATCGAATTCGAGAGCTACATGCATAGCCCCAAGTTTAGAAAAATCATAGTCTTCTTTAATCAATTCCTTTAGGGCATCTGATTGTGCCGAAACGATCCACGGGGTACATAATAGTAGAACAAAAAGGTGCAAAAAGAAACCAAGAGGCTTCCTTAGTTTTTGATAGTCCATAGGTAAGTTGATTAACAATTGTAAGATTTGGACTACAATTATATTGAACTATAAAGATCTTTACCTCTAGATTATCTAGTTATTCGATGAATAGCATACTTACGGTGGCATTACTGTTGTGAAAGTACTGATTTCTGATGTTTGTAGGATTTTTCTTATTTAAAATTCTTTTGAGTTTGTCTTTATCAGGGATTGAATTTTAAGATTGCATACACTGGAAAGTGATCGCTGTATCCTCCTAAGTATTTACTGCCAGCGTATGTACGGTGTGGATTCCCTTTATATTTTCCGGTTTTTTCTCTCAGAAAGGAGTCATCAAAAATATCAGCTTTAGAAAAACTATGGGTGCCCTTTTGGTAATTTAGGAAACTGTGTGAAATAATAATCTGATCAAACAAACTCCAACTATTTTTATAATTGGCACTACCCCTTTGTTTGGGAAAATGAAGTTTTTCCATGGGGTTGTACAAAGACGTATCTTCTAACATGGTCTGAATACTTTTAGAAGACGGATCGTCATTAAAATCGCCCATAACAATATAATTAGGACTTAGCTCCTCTTCCGCTATGTGTTGCATTTTTTCCTTAATTACCTTTGCTGCACTTATCCTTTTATACTCCGTAACGTCACCACCATCCCTTCTGGAAGGCCAGTGATTAACAAACACATGAACAGTTTCATTATTTAGAGTGCCCTTTACGTACAGGATATCTCTTGTGGTATCTCTTTGCCCATTCAAATTATCGACCAGTAAGGGTAGTGGCTCAGAAAATAGCACTTTAAAATAGTTGGGGTTATACAGCAATGCGGTGTCAATTCCTCGTTCATCGGGTGATTCATAATGCACATACCCATAATTTAATCCATCTAGCGGGGCCGTTTGTATCAAATCCTGTATAACTCTTTCGTTTTCTGCTTCCGAGATTCCTAGTAAAACGGGAGGATATTTGTTGTCCTCTTTTCCTATTTCAAAAATAGTCCGCGCCAACTTGGCAAGTTTATGGGCGTATCTTTTTGGCGTCCATTGCTTAAAACCTTTTGGTGTGAAATCTTCATCTAGCGTGCGCTCGTCATCTTCGGCATCAAACAGATTTTCTAGATTATAGAAGGCTATCGTATATAAATATTTCTTAGATTTTATTTTAAAAAAGGGAAAACGCATTGCTGATTTTATTGAGTCAATAAAAATACTAAAATAGGACGGGCACTTTTGCTTAATTTTGTACTTTACTTATATATGTTAGAAAAGAAAACAACATCGTACGAAAAAACTGTTCTTATTGGTATTATCAATAGAGAACAGAGCGAAGACAAAGTAACCGAATATCTGGATGAACTAGAATTCCTTACCTACACTGCCGGAGGAGAGGTAGCAAAACGGTTTGTGCAACGAATGGACTTACCTAATCCAAAGACGCTAATAGGTAGCGGCAAACTGTTGGAAGTGGAAGCCTTTGTTAAGGAAAATGACATAGGTTCTGTTATTTTTGATGA
This sequence comes from uncultured Maribacter sp., assembly GCA_964507115.1. Taxonomy (GTDB): domain Bacteria; phylum Bacteroidota; class Bacteroidia; order Flavobacteriales; family Flavobacteriaceae; genus Maribacter. Next base: position 35,826 of record CAZDOW010000015.1, on the reverse strand, counting down.
CGAGCTAAGCCCTACCCAACAACGGAACATAGAGAAACAACTGAAGTGTAAAATTATAGACCGTACCAGTCTAATCCTGGATATTTTTGCACAGCGCGCGCAAACGAGCTACGCACGTACACAAGTAGAACTTGCACAATATCAATATCTTTTGCCAAGACTAACCGGACTTTGGACCCACTTAGAACGACAAAAAGGGGGTATTGGAATGCGTGGACCCGGTGAAACGGAGATAGAAACGGATAGGCGTATTGTACGGGACAGGATTACCTTATTGAAGAAGAAACTCCTAAAAATAGACCGTCAAATGGGAACACAACGAGGCAACCGTGGTGCTTTGGTACGTGTTGCGCTTGTAGGATACACTAATGTAGGTAAGTCTACCTTGATGAACGTAATAAGCAAAAGCGATGTCTTTGCAGAGAACAAACTCTTTGCTACTTTGGACACCACAGTACGTAAAGTGGTCATAGGCAATCTACCCTTTCTTTTAAGCGATACCGTGGGATTCATTAGAAAATTGCCCACACAACTGGTAGAGAGCTTTAAAAGCACCTTGGACGAAGTTAGGGAAGCCGACCTCTTATTACATGTAGTAGATATTTCTCATCCACAATTTGAGGAACATATAGCGGCTGTGCATAAGATATTGGACGAGATTAAAAGCTCAGAAAAGAAAACCATTATGGTTTTTAATAAAATAGACCAATACAAGCACGATACCATAGAAGCCGATGATTTAATAACAGAACGTACCTCGCGCCACTTTACCATAGCAGAATGGAAACAGACCTGGATGGAGAAAGTTGGCGATCGCGCTTTGTTCATTTCTGCATTGAACAAGGAAAATCTAGATGAATTCAGAAAAAGGGTCTATGATGAAGTTAGGGATATACATGTTACCCGATTTCCGTATAATAATTTCCTCTATCCAGAACACTTGGACGAATATTGATAGCATACATTGCACTAAATAGTGTAGTTCATCGATCAATTTGAACAACTGATATTTTTCACCACAAATTAGCATGTCTTCACAACATAAATTGTGCAAAAAAAGATATGAAGGCATACATTTGACCTGTGCTAAAGTAATAATGTTGACCCCCAAACAACAAAAACTTATAGCTAAAGTAAAACCCAAATTTTACGATAACTACTTAACCGAAAAAACCCTGCTCTTACGAGCAGGGTTTTTTAATTCTATGAACTAAAAATTTAGAATGCGTAGTTAATACCGAATAAGAAGAAAGACTGTAAATCGTTATCCACACTTTCAAACGTAGCGGTAGGATCAGTGTTAAGCGCGAAGTTCAACGCCTCTTGTTTGTTATTCCTTAAACCAAATTCCATTCCAAGACCTATTCCGTTCCACAACGTGTACCCTAAAGAATTGGTCCATGTGTAGTTGGATAAATCACCACTCTTATAGCTCTGGAACATAGAGAAGTTTGTCTTAAAATTTATATCTCCTACCTTTTTAGTGTAATCCGCCACAATTTTAGCACCAAAAGAGGATTCAAAAACTGAATCGTTATTACTGAATACAAAGTTGTAGTTTAAAGGATGTATAACAACTACCAAATCGGTAATTGGAGTCCAAGTAGCACCTACACCAAGATCAAGATATCCAGGGTCATTGAAGTTAGACAAAATAGTAGTTCTATACTCTCCTAATGTCGAGATAGCAAACTTTTCACTTAGTTTACGGCCGTAAAGGGAAGTAATCGTAAATATATCAGCAGCTTGTCTAAAACCCTCTTCATCCGTATCCAAGTCCTTGTCATCAAACTTTACCCAACCTAGATTTACGTTTCCAGAATTTCTCCAGAAAAATTTAGGTTCGTCCAAATTAGCAAAACCGTTTACCGTAATACCAATATTACCAGATGAGTTGTTTGGAGAGCCCTGTGCGTACCAGTTATTAAAGGAGCTAAGATTAACACCAATTGTGCCAAAAGCACCTGTCTTCCATCCTGGAAATGCATCAATTTTGCCCTGTATGGCATCTAACCTGCCTTGAATAGCGGCAATCGAATCTTTCTTTGGACCTAGTTGAGATTTAAACTCCTCAGCGGTTTGAGAGAAACCAAAAGCGCAAGAAAATACCAGCGCAATAGTTAAAAAAGTGTTCTTCATGATCATGTGTTTATTTTTTAAGAAACACAAATGTAATAATAGTCACATTTCAATGGCTAATAAATACAATTTATTTTCTTTTGTATAGCGGCACAGAAGAACAAGCTTCGCCATACATGACAGACTTAGCCACAGATACTAACTTTTCCGTTAAAAACAAATAGGCATTTGGCGGCACAGGTTTATTACTACAACCTTTTATAATGACTGACTTATCCTGAAATACCGAAACGTCCAAATCATCAATTATCTTTTGGAATACTAAAGTTTCTAAATCCACCAAACTGCCCTGCACTATCTTTTTTGCATATGGCTGTAATCTTGTAGCTATGAGCATGTAGGCCCAACCCGGCACAATAGCCTCGGTTGAGCAGTTTACGGCAACAAAAGCATTTGTATATTGCTCCCAATCGTGTTCAGCTACAAAGGATCTAAATTCCTTCTCTCTCAAAATAAACCCTTCGTACAACCAGTCTTTTAAATCCAAGACCTGTCTTTCCCCTTTTGGATAGTAATCTTCCAAATCAAAGGTGACCAGTTTACTTTGGGCTATTTTATTTATAATTTCTTCTGGCATACTATAAAATAAGATGGCAGTTAATACCTAAATTTTGACATGCTTGTTTTACAACATTCCAAGCTCCAACTTGGCTTCTTCGCTCATTAAATCCTGCGTCCAAGGTGGGTCAAAAGTGATTTCTACTTCTGCATCTTTGATCGCATTCAAGGATTTTACCTTCTCCTCTACTTCTACCGGTAAAGTTTCAGCAACAGGACAATTTGGGGAGGTAAGAGTCATCAAAATCTTTACCTCATTATCCTCGTTTACCAACACATCGTAAATCAAACCCAACTCGTATATATCTACTGGTATTTCTGGGTCGTAGATCGTTTTTAAAATCTTTACTATTTTTTCTCCTAGCTCTTCGCTATCGGCTGCTGTATTTATATCGCTCATCTCTTAACTTAATTGTGTTTGGTAAGCTACCGCATAAAGCTTAATCTGCTTTATCATGCTTACTAAACCGTTAGCCCGTGTTGCGGACAAATGTTCCTTTAATCCAATTTCATCTATAAACTGGGTATCTGCGTCTATAATATCCATTGGCTTTTGATTACTAAATGCACGGATTAGTATAGCGATAATCCCCTTTGTAATTATAGCATCGCTATCCGCAGTAAAAACCAATTTATCTGCTTCCAAATCGGCATGTACCCATACCTTACTCTGGCAACCTTTAATAATATTATCGTCTATTTTATACTCTTCAGCAATCAACGGTAAGGATTTTCCAAGGTCTATCATATATTCATAGCGCTGCATCCAATCCTCAAATATGGCAAATTCGTCTACAATCTCTTGCTGTATCTCTTTAATATCCATCCAAATAAAATTACGCTAACCTTTTGATTTAAATATATGTATATCGGTTAGTATTGACCCAATCTTAATATAAAACCCATTATGGGTTTTATGGCCTTCTTTGTTACAAAAATACGATAAGAAATGATGGGTTTCAAGACTTTAAGAGAATGATAACGAGCATGTTTATAACAGCATGCCAGCTGCACGTTTTACACCTGCTACCAGCACATCCACTTCCTGTTTTGTATTGTAAAAACTAAAACTTGCTCTGACCGTCCCTGGAATCTTATAGAAATCCATGATGGGCTGCGCGCAATGGTGTCCGGTGCGTACGGCAATACCTAATTTGTCTAGAATGGTTCCGATATCGTAAGGATGCACCCCATTAATGTTAAAAGAAATTACTGAAGTCTTCTGTTGGGCAGTACCGTAAATTTTTAGGCCGTCTATTTTTAGAAGTTCCTCCGTAGCATAGAATAATAGCTCGTGTTCGTATGCAGCAATGTGTTTAAAACCTATAGCATTCATATAATCCAAGGCTGCACCAAAAGCAATACCTCCACAAATATTGGGGGTACCCGCTTCAAATTTATGAGGCAAGCCTGCATAGGTGGTCTTTTCAAAAGTAACTTCCGCAATCATTTCACCGCCACCCTGGTATGGAGGCAACTTAGTTAACCATTCTTCTTTACCATACAACATACCAACTCCTGTTGGGCCACATATTTTATGAGCAGATACGGTGTAAAAATCCACATCTAATTCTTGCATGTCAGCAACCAAATGTGGGGCAGCCTGCGCGCCATCTATCAGAACAGCGGCTCCTACTTTATGTGCCTTTTCAATAATCTCCGTGATCGGATTAATGGTACCCAAAGCGTTGGAAATATGATTACAAAAAACCAATTTTGTTTTATTGGAAAGCAGGGTATCATAAACGTCCATCAATAGCTCTCCTTCTTGGTTCATGGGAATGACTTTCATAACAGCACCTGTGCGCTCGCAAAGCATTTGCCAAGGCACAATATTGGAATGATGCTCCATAGCCGATACTAAGATCTCATCCCCTTTTTTAATAAGGGCAGAAAAACCATTGGCCACAATATTTATACTGTGGGTAGTACCTGATGTATATATAATCTCATGCGCATATTTGGCATTGAAATGTTTCTGGATTTTTTGCCTAGCCTGTTCATATTTGTCCGTCGCTTCCTGGGAAAGTGCATGTACCCCTCTATGGATGTTCGCATTGTAATTAGAATAATAATCTACGATGACATCTATCACCTGTTGCGGTGTCTGCGAGGTAGCGGCATTGTCTAAATAGACCAATGGTTTCCCATTGACTTCACGGGTTAAAATGGGGAAATCTTCTCTTATTTTAGTTACATCAAACATAGCCATATATTTATGCCACAAAGATACTTACTGTGCTCCAAAATATGATCTGTTTAGTAGTATTCCTTTACTAGACGAAACCATACTAACGACCACATACCAAAACAGGAATTAAAAACGGAAGCCTAGTCCAAGTCTTACATTATTAAAACTATCATCAATCAAGTCTAAATCGATTACGTCGTATTGAACCTGTACAAAAAAACGTTTGCTGATATCGTAGAAAAGGCCAAAATTCACAAACCAAAATTTTAGTCCAACATCTACAAAATCATCATCCCCAAAAAAACCGTCCCCCGATAGTATGATATAATTGGCCTCCACACTCCATTTTTTTTCTTGAGCGAAAATTGAAATTTATGTTAGGAACATGAGTCCTAAAAGCAATTTTACATATAAATTATATGTGCCTATATGTAAACCATAACCCTTGTGAGAAAATCCAACAAAAAGTTGAAGCGTAGCCAAAAAAATCCTAAGAAATATTCCTTAAATTGATACGGGAAAAGTCCAATACTTAAAGAATTATCGAAACATATAATTTAAGGATAATTGAATTGAAGTGTTGTAATTCTGTACGCCTTGTAGTTCATTAAGTCGGTTTCGAAGTCCTAAGTAGAATCGTGGAGACACCGATAATTCATCACTTAATTGAAACCCTAAACCTACCGCAGCGCCATAATCTAGCTGAAAACCACCAGAAACAGAAGATTTTCTATCGGCATCTGTATTAGTAGATTGGTCTAAATTTTTAATTTTTGTGACTTGGTTCAGCAAGAATCCAAACTGAGGGCCGAATTCAACATCTAACTTATCGTTAAGGGCAAACTTGCCTAAAATGGGAATGGTAAGATAATTCAACTGTACATTTGTCCTAAAATCATTTCCTTCTCCCGAGGAACCACCAGTCTCAATCGATGCCAAGTCCGTACTGAACTGAAATCCTTGCGAAGAATACAATAATTCTGGTTGGAGTTTAAATTTTTCAGAAAAATCAATTTCCAAGAATAGTCCACCATGACCCGAAAATCTAAATTTAAGCCCTTCGGTTAAATCGCCCACTATAGAGGAATAATTAAGACCGCCCTTGACTCCAAAACGAGTTTCTTGGGCTGTTCCCGTATGGACTAAAAACAATAAAAGAGCCGTAAAAAATACGACTCTTTTATATGTATTGGTGTTGCGCATCATCCTCTTACAGATCAAACCCTAAATTAACACCCAATTTATTGGCAATCAACTTATTGATTCTGGCTTTTAGTTCTGGAATCCGAACACTCTCTAAAACATTATTTGCAAAGGCGTACATTAATAAAGCACGGGCCTCTTTTTTTGGAATTCCCCTAGTCTGCATATAGAACAGTGCATCCTCATCTAACTGACCAATGGTACAACCGTGGGAACATTTTACATCATCCGCAAAAATCTCCAATTGAGGTTTCGTATTAATGGTAGCCTTGTCGCTTATCAAAATATTATTGTTCTTCTGGAATGCGTTTGTTTTTTGAGCGATTTTATCCACGATAATCTTCCCGTTAAAAACACCTGTAGAGCTATCCCCATAAATTCCTTTATAGTCTTGATGACTCTCACAGTTAGGTTCAATATGATGCACTAAAGTGTGGTGATCCACATGCTGCTTTTCCCCTAAAATGGTAACGCCTTTCATTGTAGAGTCCATATACTCTCCATTTTGGTAAAAATTAAGGTTGTTACGGGTTAGTTTACCACCAAAAGAAAACGTGTGCACTTTTACATGACTCTTTCCTTTTTGATCAACATAGGTATTGTCTATAAGTGATGCGTTAGCTTTATCGTTCTGTATCTTGTAATAGTCAACAATAGCACTTTCAGCAGCAAATATTTCCGTTACAGCATTGGTAAGCACATCGTTGGCCGTAAGGCTCTGGTGGCGTTCAATTATCTGTACTTCTGCATTTTCCTCTACAATAATCAAGTTTCGAGGTTGAAGCATTATAGATGCCTCGTTTCCTGTAGCAAAATGTAAGATTTCAATAGGTTTTTTAGGCATTTTATTCTTTGGAATATAGATGTAAGCACCCTCCCTGCAAAAAGCCGTGTTCAAGGTAGTCAAGGACTCATCCTTGGAAGCTACTTTGTTAAAATATACATCTACAATTTGTTTGTACATGGGCTTGGTTAAGGCTGAACTCATCAAACAGATATCTACCCCATCGTGTGTAGTTTCTGAAAGATGTGAGCTGTAGACGCCATCTATAAAAACGATTTTATACGTGTCTATTTCGTGAATAAAGTACTTTTTAACGTCCTTGTATTCAATCGCATTATCCTGTTTTGGAAAAATACTGAAATCTATCTTTTGAAGACTATTTAAAGAGGTGTATTTCCAAGCCTCCTCTTTTTTCGAAGGGAATCCCTTATTCTCAAAATTCTTTATGGCTTCCGTGCGCACATCGTGAACGGGATGTTCAACATCCACATTGTTCTCAAAGGCCATAAAGGAAGAAATTAATTTGTCTTTTAAATCCATAATACTATCAATGTCATTCCCTTGAATAAGGGAATCTTTTCAATTCAACTTATATACTACATCTGCAGATTCTCGCTTTAGCAAGAATGAGAACCAAACAACGTTAAACTACCGCCTCGTTCTTCAACCAATCGTATCCTTTTTCTTCTAGTTCCAGTGCCAATTCTTTGGTTCCGGATTTTACAATTTTTCCATTGTGGATTACGTGTACAAAATCGGGTACAATATAATCCAACAATCTTTGGTAGTGCGTAATAACGATAACGGCGTTATCCTTACTTTTTAGTTTGTTTACACCAGCAGCAACGATACGAAGTGCATCAATATCAAGTCCAGAATCCGTTTCGTCCAAAATTGCCAGTTTAGGTTCTAGCATCGCCATCTGAAAAATTTCATTACGTTTCTTTTCTCCACCAGAAAAACCTTGATTTAAGGAACGTGACAAAAACTTACGGTCTATTTCCAAAAGCTCCGCCTTGTCCCGTATCATTTTCAACATATCCTTTGCTGGCATGTCCTCCAGGCCTTTTGCCTTTCTTGTTTCGTTGATAGCAGTTTTCATGAAATTAGTCACAGAAACCCCAGGAATTTCTACTGGATACTGAAACGAAAGAAACACCCCTTTGTGCGCTCTTTCTTCTGGTGAAATATCTTCCAGATCCTCTCCCTCCAAACTTACGCATCCTTTTGTTACTTCAAATTCCTCTTTCCCAGCAATTACAGATGCCAAGGTGCTTTTACCTGAACCGTTAGGCCCCATAATGGCGTGTACCTCTCCTGCATTTACCGTTAGGTTAATACCTTTTAAAATTTCCTTATCCTCTACTTGAGCGTGTAAATCCTTAATTGTTAACATGTGCTTCTACTTTAAATATTCTGGTGCCTTAGGCATTTTATTAAAATCTTCTTTTTGATGTTGCAGATATACTTTCGCGTTTTTATCCTTAGCAAAAGCTTCAAAAGCATCCATACTGGCCAGGGTCTGATCCACGTCGTAGTTAAAACTTGGAACCCTTTTATATTCTCTGTTCTCGTATAAATGATACAAATCCCCAGTGAGTAACAAAGGTCCATGCTCAGCAAGGTCCAAATACAATACTTGGTGCCCTGGCGTGTGCCCTGGCATAGATTTGATAACTACGGTGCCGTCTCCAAAAACATCGAAATCGCCTTGTAATTTCTTAACCTTGGTGAGCTCTTTAATGGCATTGTAGAGATCCGCATTATTTTTTTGTGCTTCCTCGCTAGTAATAAAATTATATTCGGATTCCTGTACTAACCACGTAGCATTTTTCATCGTATTAGCATGCCCACTATGATCAAAGTGCGTGTGGGAAAGTGCTACGAATTGTATGTCGTCCGGAGCCATTCCAATACCCTTCAATTGATTGAGTACTGAATCTTGTCGAGAAACCGTATAAGCCCCACTTGGATTTGTGTACGGTGGCTGTCCTACCAACATTTCTGGCAAACCAGCATCCCACATAAGATTACCTTTAGGGTGGCTGATTACATAAAACGGGTCAGCGAATTCTTTCGTTTGTCCCTGATATGTCGTGTCTTGGGAAAAAAGTTCCAAATTATTCACCCCCACGGTACCGCCACTAAACGTATATAGCTTGACCTCTGGTTTTTGAACTTCTTCGATAACCGTATCCACTGCAGCGTTCTCCTTTTTATTGTCCTTACAAGAAAAGACGGTAAAAGCAAGAATACCTAAAACTACTATTTTCTTCATTTTGTGCTTCAATATCAGCTGTTATCCTACGGAACCTTCCAAGCTTATTTCTAATAATTTCTGAGCTTCCACAGCAAACTCCATAGGAAGTTTATTCAATACCTCTTTACTAAACCCATTTACAATCAATGCGATAGCCTTTTCCGTATCAATACCTCTTTGGTTACAATAAAAAATCTGGTCTTCCCCAATTTTACTGGTAGTAGCTTCGTGTTCTACTTGTGCAGTTTTATTTTTAGCCTCGATATAAGGGAAGGTATGCGCTCCGCACTCGTTCCCCATTAACAAAGAGTCACATTGAGAAAAATTACGTGCGTTCTCAGCCCTAGAACCAATCTGTACTAATCCTCTATAACTGTTCTGCGATTTTCCTGCTGATATTCCTTTGGATATAATCGTACTCTTGGTGTTCTTACCCAAGTGAATCATTTTGGTACCCGTATCCGCCTGTTGATAGTTATTGGTAACAGCGATAGAGTAAAACTCACCGACTGAATTATCTCCTTTTAAAACACAAGAAGGATATTTCCATGTTACTGCGGAACCTGTCTCTACCTGTGTCCATGAAATTTTGGAACGGTTCTCACACAAACCTCTTTTGGTTACAAAATTGTAAACCCCACCCTTACCTTCTTTATTTCCAGGATACCAGTTTTGTACAGTAGAATACTTTATTTCGGCATCGTCCATGGCAATTAATTCTACTACAGCGGCATGCAATTGATTTTCATCTCTTGATGGTGCTGTACAGCCCTCCAGGTAACTCACATAGCTACTCTCGTCTGCTATAACCAAGGTGCGTTCAAACTGTCCGGTACCTCCTTCATTAATTCTAAAGTAAGTAGAAAGTTCCATAGGACATCTTACTCCTTTTGGAATGTAACAAAAGGAACCATCAGTAAATACAGCCGAGTTCAACGCTGCATAAAAGTTGTCTGTTTTCGGAATAACTGTTCCCATGTACTTCCGCACCAAATCTGGATGCTTCTGTATCGCTTCTGAAATAGGCATGAAAATAATTCCTTTTTCTGCCAAAGTCTTTTGGAATGTAGTTGCGACAGAAACTGAATCTACCACGATATCTACAGCTACATTTTGCAACTTCTTTTGTTCATCTACAGATATTCCTAATTTCCTGTACATTTCCAACAAGTCCGCATCTACATCGTCCAAGGTTTTATTCGGGTCTGCTGCTTTAGGTGCAGAATAGTAACTAATTGCTTGAAAATCTGGTTTTTGATAATGCACATTAGCCCATTCTGGTTCTTCCATTTTCTCCCATATCCGATAGGCATCAAGGCGCCATTCGGTCATCCATTCTGGCTCTTCTTTCTTTTTAGAAATGGCCCTAACAATATCTTCGTTTAACCCTTTTGGAAAGGTTTCCGACTTTAAGTCCGTATAAAAACCGTACTCATATTCTTTGGTTTCCAATTCTTTCTTTAATTCCTCTTCTGTATATGCCATGCTTAAATGTGTCTAATTTATAATGAAAAACTCTCCCCGCATCCGCAAGTACGCTGTGCGTTTGGATTGTTGAACACAAAGCCCTTACCGTTTAATCCGCCGGAGTACTCCAAAACAGTACCTACCAAGTATAAAAAACTCTTTTTGTTTACAATGATACGTACATTGTTGTCTTCAAAAAGTTTATCGGTCTCTTCCACTTTATTATCAAAATCCAGTTCGTAGGACAAACCGCTGCATCCGCCGCTTTTTACCCCAACACGAACGTAATCCTTGGCTGCATCGAAACCTCCCTCTGTCATGAGGTCGATAACTTTCTTTTTTGCCGTTTCAGATACTTCTATCATCTCTTAATTGGATTTGGTCTAAATAGTTTACAAATATATGTGATAAGTAGGTCTATACCATAAAACCTAACATTTATATAACACATATTAGGATAAGGATTTCTTATGGATAGTATAAGCGGAGGGCTACTTAACTTTGAGAAGGACAATATCTGACTTTCCTTTTGATGTACTATCTTGAAAATCAATGCTAGACGTTTCTCCAATAACCATGACACTTCCATCCTCATTTTCAACGACATCAAAGGCGAAATCTAATCCGGCGCCTCCAAAAGATTTTTGCCAGACCAAGTTACCTTCTGCGTCAGTTTTAATCATCCAAAGATCGTTCTCCCCATAATTGATACTGGCATCCTTGTCCGAACTTTTAGAATTTCCTACAACAAAATAGCCTCCGTCGCTACTAGCAACGACTGCTTGTGCAGCATCAAACCCTGACCCTCCATAGGTTTTTTCCCAAATCAAACTGCCTGCATCATTAACTTTTACGAGCCAAAAGTCTGACTCCCCATTGGTTTGCAAAATATCACCATCAGCACTGAACGTATTTCCTGCAATTACATAACCCCCATCCTCCGTTTTTGCGATATCATAAGCAATTTCTATTCCAGAACCACCAAAAGAACGTTCCCAAAGCATGTTCCCATTCGAATCAACTTTTACCATCCAAAAATCATAACTGCCTTGGGTATTGCTAATATCAAAATCATCACTTTCCGAAAATCCAGCCATAACATAACCACCGTCCTCTGCGCGGACCACAGCATGTGCCCTATCATTATTAGTACCCCCAAAATAACCTCGCCATTGTAATGCTCCCTGTTCATCAATTTTAGTTCCCCAAAATTCACCTACACCATGTCTTGTTAGGGTGTTTCCTTTTTCAGTATTCCCATCTGCACGGGCCGAAGAAATATCCAAAAAACCAGTAAAAAAGAAGCCGCCATCTTCGGTAGTAATAATATCATAGGAATGGTCGTGTCCCGAAAAACCAAAACTTCGCTCCCATTCTATGGTGCCTGAGTCATCTAATTTTAACACCCAATTATCGTGAAATCCATTATTCAAAGAACCATCCCCATCGTCACTCATTGCATATCCAGTTAATGCATATCCTCCATCATTGGTTTGCACCAGACTCTGTCCTCTATCGTCCTTGCTGCCACCATAAGTTTTGTTCCATTCTAAATTACCCGTTGCGTCAAGTTTTAATAACCAGTAATCGTTTACTGGGTTGGTCTTGCTCTGTATAATACCATCTGTACTGTTTGTAAAGCCTAAAACAGCATACCCACCGTCTGAAGTTCTGATAATGGCCTTACCTGTTTCCTCACCACTTCCCCCAAACGTTTTTATCCATTCTAGCTCCCCTAAAAAATTTGTTTCGGATTGGGGAATAGCAACAGTCTCCTCTTCTTTTACACAAGAAAATAAGAGAATCCCAAGTAAGAAAAGATAAAAATTTCGCATTGTTTTAGTTCGATTTTTTGATTACAAAAAGCCCACTATTACTGTCACTTACTAGGATTTTACCACTTTCAAAAAATGGGTATATGCTCCAAACACCATCAAACTGGGTATTATCACTGGCAGGAAAAGTATCAAAAAAACCTATTTCAGAAATCGTCTTTCCTTCAATTCCTGAAATATCAAGAACGCGCACGCCGGCTGTATAATTAGCAAGAAAGAACTCATCTCCTAAAACGTAACCGTTGTGATCTATGGCGTTAGTAGGACCCAAATAGGTGTCGTGAAGTGTAGGATTGTCCAAATCTGTCATATCAAAAATCAAGGTTCTAGACCTAAAACCAGAATTGATTTCATCTAGTTCGTCTCCTACTATAAAATAGCGCTGATCCTCCGTAAACCATCCTTGATGGGTGTAACCAATAAAAGGATAAGCTAAAGTAGCCAAGGTCATTGGAGCCTCTTTTTGGGAAATATCTACAATAACTACTTCATTTTCGTTAGCGCCAACAAAAATCTCGGAACCATTGTGTTCAATGTCCGGACCATTGTAATTAATTACTTGGGCATCATGCGTATATCCGTTGTCACCCCAACCTCCGGCGGCAATTGGTGTTCCAGGGTTTTGTAAATCAAGAAAATGAACCCCTCCGTTAAAAATATCATTTCGATTCGTACCTACCGGATAGGCAAAACCTGTTACCTCATTAACCACTATATTATGGGCATTCCCAATAGCCGTATATCTATTATCCGCAGAAAAAACTTTAGGAAGATTAGTGACATCCCTCAGTTTTTTTAAATCAAAAACCTGAACTCCATGACCGTTGGCTTCGGACACGACATAGGCATAATCCTGATATACTTTTATATCTCTCCAAGTACTAGAGCTAGTCGCTGTTGGCAATTTGCCCAAATATAATAAGTTCTCGGTATCGGAGACATCTACAAATGCGGTCCCATCATTAAGTCCCATAAGCGCATACTCTTTTCCAGTAGTAGTATCCGTCCATCCCCAGATATCGTTTCCGGCAGAAGATTCAAATGCTTGTAGCGAAACCGTTCCTAACAAGTCGTACCCATTACAAGGATATTCGCCTGCCTTGCCATTTAAACAAGGCGTAAAAGAGAGCGATTCTACGTTCTCCTCTTCTTCCATCATAGAAGAATCATCCTGAGACATGGAAGAATCGTCGGAGTTGGAACATGCAACAAGAAACAGATTGGCGATACTAAGAAAAAGAATCTTCTTCATAAAGTTTGCTTTCAGGGGTATAACCTGTAAAGATATGAAATACAAAAGTTGGCACTTGAAAATATGTTACTTACGGAGTATTGGATTACAAATAATTGGATTATCTTGAACATTGTTTTCAAAACCTTTTTTAACAAGTATCATATTATTATGCCAAAAAAACCCTTTCTAAAAAACGAATCAAGAAGATCTTTTGTAAAGAAATCCAGTATTGCAGCTGCCGGTTTTATGATTGTACCAAGACATGTACTTGGAGGTCAAGGCTATGTTGCGCCGAGCGATAAATTAAATATTGCGGGAATAGGAGCAGGTGGTAAAGGTAGGAGTGATATTTCCTCTTTTGCTCAAAGTCCAAACGTAAACATTGTATCGCTCTGTGATGTAGACGACCGTCAGGCGGTAGATTCTAGAAAAGCCTTTCCAAAAGCAAGCTATTATAATGATTACAGGGAAATGTTAGATAAAGAGGGGGGGAATATCGATGCCGTTTCTGTATCTACTCCAGACCATAACCACGCCGTAGCAGCCTACCAAGCAATGGCTATGGGAAAACATGTATATGTACAAAAACCATTAACACATGATATCTGGGAAGCCCGTATGCTTACGGAAGCTGCCGCAAAATTTAAAGTGGTTACTCAAATGGGCAACCAAGGAGGTTCCGGAGATGGTGTTCGCACAATGAAAGAAATGTACGATACAGGGATCATTGGAGACGTGCATACCGTAAAATGCTGGACCAACCGTGCTATTTGGCCACAGGCACTGAAAACACCAGATAAAAAGAACAAAACACCTAAAGGATTAAACTGGGATCTTTGGTTAGGTACTGCCAAAATGCGCGATTATAATAATGCTTACCTCCCTTTTGACTGGAGAGGTTGGTCAGATTTTGGTACAGGTGCCTTGGGCGATATGGCATGCCATATCATGGATCCTGTGTATCGTATTCTACCCATATTATATCCAAGCCAAGTAGAATGTAGCGTTTCCGATTCCTTTAAAGGCAAGTTTGAAACAGCAGATTATCCAAAAAGTTTTCCGAACTCAAGCAAAATACATTTAAGCTATCCAAGAACGGATGGCAAAGGAACTATAAAAGTTTCATGGATGGATGGCGGTCTCCTTCCGGAAAGACCAGATGAATTAGGTGATGACGAAGCCTTGGGCAACTGGGATGGTGGCGTACTCTTTATAGGGGACAAAGGGAAACTTATGGCAGATTGTTATGGGGCTAATCCAAGACTGCTACCCTTATCGCTAAACGAACAATTTGAAGTTGAAGAAACCATAGCTCGTGTGCCGGAAGGTCATTACCTGCAGTGGGTTAATGCATGTATGGCAGGATATGGTAATGCCGAAACCAGTTCCTCATTTGACTATGCAGGACCATTTACCGAAAGTATCCTTATAGGAAACCTTGCCTTAAAAGCCTATTTTGAAATAGATCCTGCTGCCGCGAACAAAAGCTTCTGGGGTGGTGGAAAACAGTACTATGGTAGAAAACGCTTACAATGGGATGCCGAAAATATGAAAGTCACCAACTTTGAAGCTGCTAACAAATACGTAAAGCGTACCTACAGAGATGGTTATTCTTTAGGATAACAGTATTTCCTATACCTATTAAAATAAAAAAACTGAAGCCAAAAGCTTCAGTTTTTTTATACACAACAATTTGTAGTAACTGCTTACTTTTGCAACATGTTAGAAAATAAAAATAACGAACGGACTTCATTAGAAAAATTGGGTGAATTTGGACTCATTGCCCATCTTACCAAAGATTTTAAAATCACTCAAGAATCTACTTTAAAGGGAATAGGAGACGATGCTGCTGTTCTAGACTTTAACGACAAGAAAACAGTGCTTTCTACAGATTTACTTATTGAAGGTGTACATTTTGACCTCAGTTATATGCCCTTAAAACACTTGGGGTATAAAGCGGTGATGGTAAATTTGAGCGATATATATGCTATGAACGCTACAGCAACTCAAATAACAGTATCCATAGCGGTCTCCAATAGGTTTCCTTTAGAAGCCTTGGAAGAATTGTATGCCGGCATTGCCATGGCCTGTAAAACGTATGGAGTAGATTTGATAGGCGGAGACACTACCTCCTCCAAAACAGGACTAATGCTCAGTATTACGGCTCTTGGCGAAGTCGACGATGAGAAAATTACGTATCGCTCTGGGGCGAAATCCAACGACCTGCTGGTAGTTAGTGGAGATTTAGGAGGGGCCTATATGGGACTACAAGTACTAGAAAGGGAAAAAGAGGTATTCAAAGTAAACCCGGACAATCAACCAGATCTGGAGCCCTATTCCTATATTATAGAACGACAATTAAAGCCAGAGGCACGAAAGGATATCATAACCTTACTTCAACAATTAGATGTGCAACCTACTGCAATGATTGATATCAGTGACGGATTATCCTCAGAAATATTACACCTCTGCAAAAATAGTAGTATTGGCTGTAATTTATTCGAAGACAAAATTCCTTTAGATCCTACTGTGATTTCTAGCTGCGAAGAGTTTAAAGTGGACAGCACTATGATTGCGCTTAGTGGTGGAGAGGATTATGAATTATTATTTACGGTGGATCAATCAGCTTTCCTTAAAATAAAGGGGAATCCTAATTTATCTATTATTGGCCATATGACACAAGCATCGGAAGGGGCGCACCTAGTTACAAGAGCGGAAACCAAAATACCGTTGACAGCGCAAGGATGGAATTCATTTGAAAGTGACTAAACAAAAAATTCCCGAAAACAAGGGCAATCTCTACTTATCCGTTGTGGGGCGTTACGACAGTTAAGATGAAAGCTGCTTACTTAGTTCACGGGAATAGCTATTAAATTCCGTCACCAGCCATGGGAATGGAATTTAGTTTACGCGTTCGGGGGAGATTAAGCTACTTGTTGTGCAGCGTGATGTCTTCTCTGGTAAATATGTTCCAAAGTTCTATTGATGTCCTGTAATTCTGGAGTTAGAATAGAAAGGT
This sequence comes from uncultured Maribacter sp., assembly GCA_964507115.1. Classification (GTDB taxonomy): domain Bacteria; phylum Bacteroidota; class Bacteroidia; order Flavobacteriales; family Flavobacteriaceae; genus Maribacter. Next base: position 19,136 of record CAZDOW010000015.1, on the reverse strand, counting down.
TACCGCTAACATCAGTGGTTACCTGCTTTTGACAATGAATACATTTATATTCTTTAATGTGGGAAGTCACTTTCTTGGAGATAGCGTAGTGATGGCCAAAAATATTACAGAATATTTTCTTCATAATGTAGGTTTTTTAGGTGGCATTGATCTGATTTGGGAATCTTGAAAATGCTTGGTTTCTTAATTGTTTTAATTGAAGCTGTTTATTTAAAACTGAGCTTTCTTAATTTTTTTGTTAAAGTATATCTTTTTAATCATCTGAACCATAAATTGTTGTGATGTGCCCTATTCCTGTGGTCAACTCTTACTATTTATAGGTATGGTGTTTTTATTCTTTACCCTTTGTCATTTTTAAATTATCTTTCTCCCGTTTAAATTTATTGTTTTTCATAAGTTGGATATAATTCTCCATTAAACAGCTCTGTAAGTTTTACGACTTGTTATGGATCATTTCACAGCAGTTTTTTACCATGTACCAAACCAAAAAAACCTTAGTTACAGCCTTTGCGCTCTTCTCCTTATTTTTTGGAGCGGGCAATCTTATATTACCGCCATTATTGGGGTTTAAATCTGGGGATGTTTGGTGGCTGGTGGCACTAGGTTTTTGTGTCTCTGCTGTATTGATTCCTTTACTAGGAATTTTGGCTCACGCCAGGCTACAAGGAACCATTTTTGATTTTGGAAAAAAAGTGTCGCCCACTTTTGCCTTGTTATATTCGGTTGTTATTTACGCTATTTCCATTAGTTTGCCGTCGCCAAGAACGGCATCCGTTACCCACGAAATGGGAATACAACCTTTTTTTGATAGCCCTTCTTGGCTCACCAGTGTTCTCTATTTCAGTTTAGTATTCATTTTTGTTATCAATAGATCAAAGATTTTAAACATTATTGGTAAGCTCCTAACGCCAGCTATTATTATAATTCTTTTACTGCTAATTGGGAATGTCCTCTTTTCATTCCCTTTCGATTTTTCTGCCGGCAAATTTCCAAGTCCTTTCGCGGATGGTATCTTGGAGGGTTACCAAACATTTGATGCTATTGGCGCCGTAGTAGTAGGCGGTGTTATTATTATTTCGATAAACCTAGAAAATGCACAAGCCTCTTATACCGAAAAAAAAGCGCTTATCCGCAAAGCAGGTTGGTTGGCTGGGCTAGGACTCTTTCTTATTTATGCAGGGTTAATTTTATCCGGTGCCATGGTGCATGGTTCATTTGACCCCGACATAACAAGAACGGCCCTTTTGAGCGGAATGGCTACCTTAAGCTTAGGAGCTTTTGGCAACCTTTGCCTCAGTATCTTAGTTTGTTTGGCTTGTTTCACCACAGCAGTGGGCATTGTAACAGGTACATCGGATTTTGTTAAATCGCGATGTAATAATTCCCAAATGGCTTACACACTAACGGCGGTCATCGGTTGTATTTTAGGTGTGGTTATGGGGCAGTTTAATGTTGCTTATATTATTGCTGTAGCCTTACCCGCTCTCATGTTCATCTATCCCATCACCATAATTCTAATCCTACTGAATGTGGTGCCAGAAAAATATGCGTCCGGAACCGTTTTTAAGGCTGTGGTTGTCACTACCATTATTTTTAGTGTTCCTGACTTTTTGGGTTCAGTTGGAAGTCCATTAGCGCCCAAAGGGGGAATATTAGATTGGATTCCTTTACAACAATACAGCATGGGATGGGTGTTGCCCGCTTTGGTTGTTTTTGCACTTATAAACATCATTCAAAAGAAATAAGATTACTCCTTTGCTCCTTTCCGCTTCTTAGAATAGTAATAAAACAAATAGGCTATTACTACTAAAACCACAAAAGGAAGATAGGTGCCAATGACAACTCCTATTTCATATCCACTATCAGGTGCTTCCTGTATCTTTTGCTCAATAGCCGCTGCGTCTTGTAAACTCATGTTCTCTAAAATTTAAGCTCTATACTTATAGGACAATGATCGCTACCCATGACCTGATCATGGATTTCAGCAGAAGTTACCTTAGGCCAAAGCGATTCACTGACCATGAAATAATCTAATCTCCAACCTACATTTCTACTCCTTGCACCACCGCGCTGACTCCAAAAAGTATATTTATCAAAAGTGTCTGGGTATTTTGCTCTAAAACTATCTACCAGTTTCACCTCTTTTATCATATGGTCCAAACCATCAATTTCTACTTGGGTAAAGCCTGATGTTTTATTGTAATTAGATTTAGGATTCGCTAAGTCATTTTTGGTATGCGCTACGTTGAAATCCCCGGTAACGACCAAAGGCTTCGTTTTAGCTAAGTTTTTCAAATATGCCGTAAAAGCAGCATCCCATTGTTGTCGATAATCCAAGCGTTTCAATCCACTCCCGCTATTGGGCACATACACATTTACAAAATGAAACTGTTCATATTCGGCATGGGTAATACGGCCTTCCATATCGTGCTCCTCTCTTCCCATATCCACCGAAAAGGATACTGGTTTTTCTTTGCTAAGTATAGCTGTTCCAGAATAGCCCTTGCGTTCCGCACTATTGCTATGTAATTCATAGCCCGCAATATCTTTCAAAGCTTCGCTTACCTGGTCATCTTGTGCCTTGGTTTCCTGAACGCAGAATACATCGGCATCAAAATCGGCTAACACCTCATCAAAACCCTTCTTTACGGAAGCGCGAATACCGTTTACGTTCCAAGAGACTAATTTCATATTTTTAAATTTTATCACATTATTTGCCAGTACACTTTTGAACAAATTGTCTAAAAAGCATAACAAATTATCAATTCGAAGGTGACAATCGTACCATTTAACTGCCACTGCAAAAGGTCTACTTTGAAGCCATCAAACTCTCAATTTCATCCGCTTCAATAGGAATATTTCCCATCAAATTAAAAGGTTCACCATTTTCTTGTATTACTACATCATCCTCCAAACGAACGCCCATACCTTCTTCGGGAATATAGATACCAGGCTCTACAGTAAAAACCATGTTGGCTTTCATTGGGGTTTTCAATAAACCGTAGTCATGTGTGTTCAAACCAATATGGTGGCTTACCCCATGCATCATGTATTTCTTATAAGCGGGCCAATCCTTATTTTCATTTTGCACATCGGAGGTATCCAAAAGCCCTAGGCCCAATAATTCCGAGGTCATAATTTTGCCACATTCCTTATGAAATTCAGCCCACAGCGTGCCGGGTACCAAAAGTTTTGTAGCATCTTTCTTTACACGTAACACCGCTTCGTATACATCCTTTTGCCGTTTGGTAAATTTCCCATTCACAGGAATGGTACGTGTAAGATCGCTAGAATAGTTGGCGTATTCCGCAGCAACATCCATCAAAATCAAATCACCATCCTTACACTCTTTATTATTTTCCAAATAATGAAGCACGTTGGCATTATTACCAGACGCAATTATAGGAGGATATGCAAAACCTTTAGAACGATTACGGATAAATTCATGCACTAGTTCTGCCTCAATTTCATGTTCCCAAACCCCAGGTCTAACAAACCCTAATAGCCTACGAATTCCTTTTTCAGTAATATTACATGCTGTTTGCATTAGCTCCAGCTCTTCCTGTTCCTTGATACCACGAATTTCCTGTAAAATTGGATTACTCTTTGCTACGGCATGGGCAGGATATTGTTCTTTGGCCTTTTTAATGAAACGGTCTTCACGGGTCTCATTAACCACGGCTTGGCGGTAGTGCTCATTAGTGTTAAAATAGATGGTCTCCGCCTCTGTCATCAAATCAAAAAATATTTTATCAAAATCCGACAACCAATAAATTGTTTGCATTCCAGACACTTTTGTTGCCTGTGACTTAGTTAATTTAGCTCCTTCCCAAACGGCAATATGGTCGTTAGTCTCTCGCACGAAAAGTATTTCGCGATGTTTTTTATCCATTGCATCTGGAAAAAGCAACAGTATAGTTTCCTCTTGGTCTGCACCACTTAAATAAAAAATATCTCGATGTTGCTCAAAAGGCATAACACTATCTGCACTAATAGGATAAATATCGTTGGAATTGAAAACCGCAATACTTTTCGGTATCATCCGATCCATGAATTTTTTTCGGTTTTTAAGGAACAAGCTACTGGGAATGTGTTCGTATTTCATCGTTATGTCATTTGTGGATAAATTTAAGAATTCCAAAATACCTCCCCAACTTATCTCGAATAAATTCAAAAATAGGTTTCCTCCCGTTTCTTTTATAAATCTTGGCTATATTTAGTCAGTTTTACACTGCAACTAACTTAATCGACCTTTTCATGAAACTAAAACTGCTTTTACTAGGATTTATTTACTGTATTTCCTTTCCAATTTTTGGGCAAACGGATGCAACGGTTTTTGAAAACCTAAACTTTCGGTTTATAGGTCCGGAAGGTAACAGAGCCATAGCTATTGCGGGTGTTCCAGGTGACCCTATGATCAACTATATTGGTGCTGCATCTGGCGGACTATGGAAAACAACAGATGGTGGCCTCAATTGGAAACCAATTTTTGATGACCAAGATGTTTCTTCCGTTGGTTCTTTGGCGATTACGCCTACCAACCCAGATATTGTTTGGGTGGGTACGGGAGAGACCTTTGTAATTCGTCCCGCACATTCTATGGGAGACGGTATCTATAAATCTAAAGATGGTGGAGCCACTTGGAAAAATATGGGGCTTGAAAAAACAGGCCGTATCGGACGAATTCTTGTACATCCTACAAATCCAGATATTGTTTATGCGGCAGCTCTTGGGCACACCTATGGACCTCAACAGGAAAGAGGTGTTTACAAAACTGTAGACGGTGGAGAAAACTGGACTCGTGTTTTTTTTATAGATGAAAATACAGGAGCGGCAGAATTGGCCCTTGACCCTAAAAATCCAGACCGCCTCCTAGTGGGTATGTGGTCTATACATATTAATAGCTGGGGATTGAATAGTGGTGGTCCAGGTGGTGGTGTTTACCGGTCAACAGATGGAGGAAATTCTTGGGAAGCCATGACAGAAAACGGACTTCCTGGTGGCAAAGATAACCCAGTGGGTAAAACAGCGGTAGCCATTTCACATTCAAACCCTAATATCGTTTACGCCCTTTTTGAAATAGACAGTCCCGCACTCTACAGGTCGGAAGATTTTGGCGAGACATGGACGCTACAGACAAGAGACCATGATATTGCAGAAAGAGCACCGTATTACACGCGAATGGCGGTAGGAACAGACAACCCAGACGAAGTCCATTTTGCCAGCGTAAAATTCAGCACTACCATGGATGGCGGCAAAACTTTTAAAGGAGGCTACAGAGCTGGAGGGGACAATCATGATATTTGGATAGACCCTACCAATCCCGATCGTATGATGGTGGCCCATGATGGTTGTGCCAGTATTAGTCTAAATCACGGTAAGAGTTTTCAGAGGGTAGTGCTACCAATTGCACAGATGTACCATGTTTCGGTAGATGATCAAGTTCCCTATAATGTCTACGGCAATAGGCAGGACGGCTACTCTTACATGGGGCCTAGCAACAGTAGGCAGGGATACATACCACTAGGACTATGGAAAGGTGTAGGCGGTTGCGAAAGTGGGTTTGCCCAACCCGATCCTTTTGATAATGATATTATTTGGTCTGGTTGTTATGATGGCGGGCTACAACGTTACAATGCAAAAACGGGTCATGCAAGAGATGTACGCGTATGGCCAGAGGCGGGCTATGGTTGGGAGCCAGGTAAACTAAAATACCGATGGCACTGGAATTTTCCTTTGGCCTTTTCACCACATACAAAACACCGTGTCTACGTAGGCAGTCAGTACGTGCATAAAAGTGATGATGGAGGACAAAGCTGGCAAGTAATTAGTCCTGATTTGACATTGAACGACAAGACGCATCAACAAAATTCTGGAGGTGTTGCAGTAGACAATCTCATGACCTTTGATGGTTCTGTATTGTTCAGTATTACCGAGTCCAAATTAGAGCCAGGTCTCATCTGGACAGGTAGTAACGATGGGCAAGTACAACTCACCAAAGATGGTGGAGCGAATTGGACCAACGTTACTATGAATATTCCCAACCTACCCAAATGGAGTACTATTGCGAATATTGAAGTATCACGCTACAACAAAGGAACGGCCTACATTACAGTAGACCTGCATCAAATGGGCAACTTTGACCCGTATGCCTACAAAACAGAAGATTACGGACAAACTTGGAAATTGATTACCGCTTCCGTTCCAAAATCGGTACATAGTTTTGCACATGTAATTAAAGAGGACCCCAAAAGGGAGGGAATGTTATACTTAGGCGTGGATAACGGACTCTATATAAGTCATAACGATGGCGAAAGCTGGATGCGTTTGCGTAACAACCTACCACCAGCGCCAGTTTACTGGTTAGAAATCCAAGAACGTTTTGACGATTTGGTCGTAGGCACATATGGTCGAGGCTATTACATTTTAGATAATGTAGCTCCCCTAAGAGAATTTGATGTGGACGCTAAAGATCAAAAAGCACATCTGTTTAGCATGCGCTCGGCATATCGATTTATAGACCAGCAAAGTATAAAAACAGACGGGCCAAGTATGAACTCAGGTAGGAATCCTTCTTACGGGGCAGATATAAATTATTATCTAAAAGACAGCACAGACCAAAAAGTAGCCATTGAGATACTGACTATGGACGACCAACTCATACGAAGCCTTAAAGGCAACCAAGATTCAGGCATCCATAGAGTTATGTGGGATTTGAGATACGAACCTACCTATAAACCTAAAGTACAGTCTACCCCTCCTGGAAGACCTTGGGTTCAGCTAAATGGAGAGGGTTGGCGGCCACTAGTTACTTGGGATTTAGATTTATGGCGTGGTCAATTTGGCCCACGGGTAGTACCTCAGAGATATAAGGTAAAATTGATTGTGGGGGAGCAAGAGTTTGTAAGAGAAGTAGATGTGTTAAAAGACCCTGATACCGAAAGTAGTTTGGAAGAACTAAAAGAACAGGTAGCTTTTTCCTTAGAACTACGCGACGCCATGAACTTAGCAGTTACTATGATTAACGATATAGAAACGATAAGGGCGGAGCTTACGGACGTCATTCCAAAACTAAAAAAGAATAGCGATCGTAAAAAGGCAGAGGAACTAAACATATTGGCAGAATCCATTGCCGGTTCGCTTTATGACATACATCTTACAGGTGCACGGGAAGACGCTTTTAGATCTCCAATGAAACTCTATGGACGTATCAGTGCCCTTGCGAGCGACATAGGCGGTTTTGGTGCAGATTTCAAACCTACGGATCAGCAAAAAGAAGTCTACGCTATCTTTAACAAACGCTTAAAAGATGTGGATGCCAAATTCAAAAAATTCATGGATGTAGAAGTCAAAAAATTAAATATCCAATTGAAGAAAAGCGAACTTGAAATCCGAACGGACAAAAAACTAAAATCATAAATTATCTATTCTACACAATGAAAAAATTGACCTTAATTGCCATAGCAACTTTTTTAATAAGTGCATGTAGTGAAACTAAAAAACAGGAAACACAAGCGGAATTATTTGCTCGAATAGATGTTGAAATAAAACAAAATTCTAAAGCCTACAGCACCTTAAAAGAAGCCAGTGAAACTATTGGACATAGACTCACCGGATCCGTAAACGGGGCCAAAGCCGAAGAGTATACATATAACAAGTTTAAGGAATATGGATTTGAAAATGTAGCCTACCAAACGTTTGAGGTAGAAGCTTGGGCAAGAGAAACCGTTGCTTTGGAAATAGATAATGAAGCTGTAAAAGTTGTAACCTTAGGTCATTCTCCGATAAAAGCAGATGTCACCAGTACTATTATTGATATGGGTAACGGACTTGAAGCGGACTATGTCGCAAAACCAGATGCCGTTAAGGACAAGATTTCTTTAGTATACATCAATATTTTAGAAGGTAGTGCTGAAGGACTTACCAATCTTCACCGTAGTGAGAAAACTTCCTTGGCTATGGAATATGGCGCAAAAGGAATCATCATCATCAACCAAGTGCCAAATGGTGTTTTATTAACCGGCACGGCTTCTGTTACCGGAGGACTTATTCCCATTCCAGCAGTTTGTATTGGCAAGGAAGACGGCATGGCCTTAAAAGAAAAACTAAAAGACAAAAAGGTGTCAGCTCATATTCAAATGACCAACAAAAGTGATGTTATTAAGGCCCGTAATGTTGTCGCAACTATACTCGGAAGCGAACTGCCTGAAGAAGAGGTCATTATTGGTGGACATTTAGATTCATGGGACCTTGCCACTGGTGCAATTGACAACGGAATAGGGTCTTTTGCCGTATTGGATATTGCCCGGGCCTTTAAGGCCAACAACCTGCAGCCAAAACGGACAGTGAAATTTATTATGTTTATGGGGGAGGAACAAGGTTTACTTGGTTCTAAGTATTTGGTACAAAAAGCTATTGAAAACAATACGATAGACAACATAAAATACATGATGAATTTGGATATGGCCGGCAATCCTATTGGAATGAATGCAGGTGGGCAATTGGAAAACGAAGCCTTTTTTACAGAATTAGGAGCCGCCATACAGCAACAGGATACTATTTATCAGAATACGTTCTCCAATAAATCTGGACTGCACAGCGATCATCAACCTTTTATGTTAGAAGGTGTTCCAATTTTATCGGTACACAGTAATTTAAATCGCGCTATTTATGGTTGCTATCATAGCGATTGTGATGATTTCAACTTGGTAGATAAAGAGCATATTATCAATACTTCTCGTTTTGGCACAATGATACTTTACGGATTAGCAAATGCAGCGCAATTACCTGCCATCAAAATGGATAGCGAAACCACCAAACAATTTATGATTGATAATAATCTGAAAGAAAAACTTATTATTGGTGGCGATTGGAAATGGGAAGAGTAGTTCAATGGCAGGAAAGTGGGCGGTATATACTATCTTTTTATACTGATATTAAGAAACAGTCCTATCTGTAATTACTAGACTTGTACTATGAAAAAATACTTAATTTTTGCACTTTATGTTTTTGCAGTAACGCTCGGTTGCTCTCAAGAAGAAGTGCCTCAGCCACTTTCCCAGAAGTACTTTGACTTGATACGTCCTGAATTCACTGGTGATTTGGCTTATGAAACCACGGAGTATGTAGCACAATACTGGCGCGTAGCAGGAAATACTGGCTTTAACAAAAGTGTGTATTGGATTGCAGAGCATTTAGAAAAGGCAGGCTATGTTTTGGAAAGTAACGCATCAGATAAGAATAGGCTCACGTATCGTATTGAAAAACGTCTCATGGAAAATCATACATGGGAACCTGTTTCCGCATCGTTACAAATTGCAGGGGAAGCATCTCCACTCTTGGTTTCCTCAAGTAATAGGAACATGACCTACCTCAACTCCGCCTCCACCCCAAAAGAAGGAGTAACCGCAGAAATCATCAAACTAAAAGATGAATCAGACCTCAGTAAATATGCCGTAAAAGGAAAAATTATTTACATACAGTCGAGTGCTCGGAGTCTGTATCCAATGTTGATAGACCAAGGTGCGTTAGGTATTATAACCTACAATAACCCTGCTTATCTTCAGCCGGAGAAGAACATCACTTCTATCCAATTTCGTAGCCTATCTCCACAGAACAATACTCAATTTTGGGGTATTGCACTTTCCTATGCCGCCAAAGAACAACTGGAAATAGCTTTACAAAAAGGAAAAGTTGAAGTAATCGTAAACATTCAGACCAAAATATATAAATCTGATGAACTCACCGTAGTAGCCAATATTAAAGGAGGGGAAATACCAAAGGAACGACTCGTTTTCAGCGCGCACATTCAAGAACCCGGAGCAAACGATAATGCTACTGGTGTTGGAGCACAATTAGAAATGGCTACGCTAGCAGCAAACCTTTTTAAAAACAAACAAATTGATTTAGACCGGACATTAACTTTTTTGTGGGGCGATGAAATTATTTCCACCAAAAGATATATACAAGAGGATACCGAACGTGCAAAAGACATTAAATGGGGCATTAGTTTAGATATGGTAGGTGAAAATACTGCCATCACAGGAGGTTCCTTTCTTATTGAAAAAATGCCTGACCCAAGTGCTATTTGGACACGGGGAAACGATAAGCATTCCGAATGGGGAGGTGAAGTGCTCTCCCTAGAAGACATGAAACCGCATTACCTCAACGATTTTATGCTAAAGAATTTAAAAAATCAGGGAGCGTTTGCCAATTGGGAAGTCAATACCAATCCATTTGAAGGCGGGAGCGATCATACCCCGTTTTTAAATGCTGATATTCCAGGGTTACTTCTATGGCACTTTACAGACCAGTTTTACCATACGGACAACGACAGAATTGACAAAGTATCCCAAGAAACTTTAAAAAACGTTGGAACTGGAGCATTGGCTAGCGCATTAACTTTGATAAACTCGACTACTACTACCGCTGAACTAGTACTTAAGGACATTGAAAAAGCGGCAAAAGAACGTTTAGATGCAGAATATCAATTGAGTATAAAAAGTATCAAAAACGGAGGTACTATCAACAATGAACATATGATTTTAACAGCTTGGGAAGATTGGTATTCCAAAACCATGCATACGGTTTCAGATATGGAACAAAAATCCACAACAGGCTTACAAATAAAGATTATAGCTGCAGAAGAAAGGTTGAAAACTCAGCTAAAGACACAGTTGGTAGTTTTAGGAAAGAACTAATGCAATTCTAAATCATAGTCCTTTAAATCTTCAGACGTCATTAATAAGACATTGACATCCATAGTTATTGGCATCAAAGGTTCATTTAAAGTATCTCTACGGACACTTACCATAGCATCCACAACATCCATACCTTTAATAACTTTACCATAAACTGTATAATCACCATCCAAACGATGTTCCCCATCCTTGTTTTGAGTGATGTAGAACTGACAGCGCGCAGATAGTTTATCTGCATTACCATCCCTGCCCGCACCAAAAGCACCGTAGGTGTGCGTAAGTTTTTCGTTAAATTCAGGCTCCAATAAGTATTCTGGGTCATTAAAACCTTCGGGAGTATCCGGGCAGCCAGCCTGCGCTACAAAATCCGGAATTACCCTATTAAAGGTCAAACTATCCCAGTACCCTTTATTGGCCAATTCCACAAAACTCTTTTTATGATTGGGCGTTTCTTCGTAGAGCCAAACCAATATTTCACCTTTTGGTGTCAAGATTTGCCCTACTTCATAACTTTTAGTTCCAGAACAAGCACTTAGGAATATTACTGCTAAAGAAATTCTCAAAATAATTTTCATTGTACACTTTATAGATTCTAATCTACAAAAAAAGAGGCGCAATGCGACCTCTTTTTTCAACTCGTTGACTATTTAAATTTAGCTTTTGCCCATAGCTCCTTTAATGGCGCCAATAATGGCCATTAAGACACCACCGCCAACACCGCCGCCGGCAACACTGCCTAAAATTCCGGCAATATCCATTCCGCTTTCAACTTCGGCACCAGCACCGATTCCTAGCATACCTAGTAAATAACCGCCAAGGCCTCCACCTAAAATTCCGGATATCGAATTACCGATAGTACCTAAGTTTAACTTTGGCAGTAACTTTCCTGCCAGATTTCCTCCAACTGCTCCGGAGATTAATTGAATAATTAAGGGTAAATACTCTTCCATCTTTTATATTTAATTGGTTAATTATCAATAAATTAACAATTTTAAAATGATTACTGCAATTTTTAGACAGCAATTTTAAAGATTAAACAATTTTGATTTTCCTTTTATCATAATAATAGTAACGAAAGCCACTTACATTTAGAAAATTCTATTCTTTTTTTGCCAAAAAGTGAAATCATAAAGCGTATAAGGAAACTCGTTTATTCTAATTTTTATAAAAAACTAAACTATACATTTTCGGATAGCTCGGATAGCAGTTTTTTTTCTTGCTGCCACTAAAACTTATTGCTAACTTCCACACAACAATTAGAACCTACTGGAAATGAAACTTTTTTACATTCTTACCCTATTTAGCTGTAGCATTGGGCTTGCACAGATTAAACCAACTTCGCCACAAGAAGTATCCAAGGCGTTGCAATCTAAAGCGGCGCTTACGGAGCAATCCTTGTTCAAAAATATTCCCTTAAAAAATATTGGGCCCACCGTAATGAGTGGTCGGGTAGCAGACCTAGAAGTAAACCCGGACGATCCAACTGAATTCTACGTTGGTTATGCCTCTGGGGGGGTCTGGCACACGCAGAACAATGGCACCACATTTACTCCTATTATGGATAACGCACCTAGCATCAATGTTGGGGATATTGGCATTCATTGGCCATCCGGAACCATTTGGGTAGGTACCGGGGAGAATATCTCTTCACGTTCCTCCTATTCGGGCATTGGCATGTTGAAAACTACGGATAACGGAAAAACATGGGAGCGTAAAGGTTTAGACGATGCACATCACTTTGGACGCATCCTAGTGAATCCTAACAACCCAAGCGAAGTAGTTGTTGGGGTTACCGGACACCTTTACTCCCCTAATGAGGAACGTGGCATATACAAAACTACTGATGGTGGTACTACATGGCAAAAAACCTTATACATTAACAATACAACAGGAATAATAGATGTGGCATATGCGCCCAACGATTTTTCTATACAATATGCCGCTGCTTGGCAAAAAGATAGAAAAGCTTGGGATTTTACCGGTAATGGAAGTGCCTCAGGAATTTATAAAAGTACCGATGCTGGTAGCTCATGGGTTAAAGTATCAACCAAGGAAAGTGGTTTCCCAACAGGAGAAGGTGTTGGTAGAATTGGCTTTGCAGTTTACGATTCGCAAACGGTCTACGCTGTGCATGATAATCAATTCAGGAGACCTAAAAAATCAGATGAAGCATCCAAAAAAACGAAAGGCCTAACAAAGAAGGATTTCACTTCCATGACACCGATTGATTTTCAAAAATTGGACAATGCCAAGTTAGATACGTTCTTAAAAGGTAATCGTTTTCCTAAAGAATACACAGCCGCTATAGTTAAGGAAATGGTATCCAAAAATGATATACGCCCATTGGATTTAGCACGCTATTTAGGAAAAGATGACCCTGAAGCGCCAGACACATCTGTTATAGGCGCGGAAGTGTACCGAAGTGATGACGCAGGGAAAACATGGAAAAAGCAGAATGAGAAGTACATAGATGACCTGTTCTACAGTTATGGGTATGTGTTTGCCCAAGTACGTGTAGATGCTTCCAACAAAGATAAAATCTATCTATTGGGCGTTCCCATTATTAAGTCTGATGATGCGGGTAAGACCTACACTTCCATACAAAAGGAAAACGTGCATGTAGACCATCATTCCTTATGGGTAAACCCTAAAAAACCTGGACATTTGATCAACGGAAATGATGGGGGATTAAATATTTCATATGACGACGGTGAACATTGGACCAAAAACAATTCCGAATCTGTTGGCACCTTCTTTGCCGTAAACATAGACCACCAAGAGCCGTACAATGTCTATGGAGGTCTCCAAGATAACGGTGTTTGGATGGGCGCCCACAATGCTAAAAGCGATTTTGCCTGGCAACAGAGCGGACATCATCCATGGAAAGGTATTGCAGGAGGCGATGGGATGCAAATACAGATAGATCGCAGAAACCCTAACATTATTTTTACTGGTTCGCAATTTGGCTACTATTCCCGTATAGATATTGAAAAGGACACACGTACCTTTATAAAACCTAAGCACAAATTGGGAGAAGAACCCTATCGCTTTAATTGGGAATCCCCTATCCTACTTTCTACACACAATCAAGATATTCTTTATTTTGGAACCAACAAGCTCATGCGGTCCATGAATCAAGGAGATTCCTGGGAAGCTATTTCTTCTGACCTTACCGCTGGAGAAAAAAAAGGCAATGTTCCCTATGGCACATTGACCACTATTTCTGAATCCCCTTTCCAGTTTGGACTTCTCTACTCGGGAAGTGATGATGGCATGGTTCAGGTATCCAAAAATGGCGGTAATACTTGGGAGGTGCTTTCCTCCTCTTTTAATAAAAATCTTTGGGTAAGCAATGTAGTAGCATCGGTACATAAAAAAGAACGGGTATATGTAGCTTTAAGCGGTTACCGTTTAGATGATTTTTCTAGTTATTTATATGTAAGTAACGATTATGGTAAAACTTGGAAATCTATCGTCTCCAATATCCCTAATTCTCCCGTAAACGTAATCATCGAGGATCCTGAAAACGAAAACCTCCTCTTTGTAGGTACCGATAACGGGCTCTACGCTTCCATAAATCAAGGAGTATCCTGGGAAACTTTACAGAACGGCATGCCTAGTGTGGCCATACATGATTTGGTCATTCAACCCGAAGCAAAGCATTTGATTATAGGTACGCATGGCCGTGGCATCTACAAAGCGGACATTTCTCCATTACAACTGATGAGCCCAATAATTATGGGCAAAAAACTCTATGTTTTTGACCTAGAAGACATTAAGCACTCCGGCAGATGGGGTAGCTCTTGGAGCTCATGGATGAAAGCAAACACTCCAGGATTGGACCTTACCTTTTATTCTTCAAAGGCAGATACCTTTAAGGCAATGGTGAAAACAGATGACGATATTATGGTGAGTGATACCGAATTAAAAGCAGACCATGGCCTAAACGTACTTTCATTTGATGTGGCATTTTCAAAAGCAGGTAAATCGGCTTATCTAAAAGAGCATAAGGCGAAATTGAACGAAGCAAAAGATGGGAAGACCTATCTGCCAAAAGGCACCTATACTATTGAGCTTATCGGAAATGGAGAGAAGGAAACCAAAACGTTTACCATCAAATAAAAAAACATGAAGCATTTAAAAATAATTATTGCTTTACTATGCGGTCTGATAGGCTTTTGTACAATGGCACAACAACAAGAAAAACCTATAAAAGTGTTACTGGTTGATGGGCAGAATAATCATGTGCAATGGCCCAAAACCACACATATGCTTACAACATATTTAGAGGAAAGCGGTCTTTTTGAGGTGTCTATTTACCGTTCCGCATATACATGGAAAGGAGAGGAATTTATTCTAGAGTTTCCAATTGAGCAAGAACAACAAAGTGAAGCTTTGGAAAAATCAAAGCAAGACCCAAATTTCAATCCAGATTTTTCACAATACGATGTAGTTATCTCTAATTTTGGATGGAATGCGGCTGATTGGCCAGACGCTACACAAAAAGCACTAGAAGACTACATGAAAAATGGGGGTGGCCTAGTGGTTTTTCATGCAGCTGATAATTCGTTCCCAAATTGGAAAGCCTATAATAAAATGATAGGTTTAGGAGGTTGGGGCGATCGTACCGAAAAAGATGGCCCTTATGTGTATTATAACGATACAGGTGAATTGATTCGTGATACTTCTCCAGGAAATGGAGGCGGACATGGCCCACAAAGCGAATATCAAATACAACTTAGAAATATAGAACATCCCATTACCCTAGGTATGCCAGAACGTTGGATGCACACAAAAGATGAACTCTACCATAAGTTAAGAGGACCTGCCGAAAACATGGAGGTACTAGCAACTGCCTATGCCGACCGAAATAACAAAGGAACAGGAAGGCATGAACCGGCATTGATGGTGTTGAACTATGGAAAAGGACGCATATTCCATAACATCATGGGGCATGCAGATTATTCAGTTGCCTGTGTTGGTTTTGTAACAACTATGTTGAGAGGTACAGAATGGGCTGCTACTGGGAAAGTAACCCAAGAAATACCCGAAAATTTTCCAACAGAAGAAAAATCTAGTTCACTTCTAGAAAATGATTGATTTTATCTTAAAAAAAAGCCGTTCTATCCAAAGTAAAAATTTATGGAGTTAACCTTAAGTATTCCAGCCTTACTATTCCCCGCTATTTCATTAACTATGCTGGCCTATAATGCTCGATATCTTGCTATAGCGGCCTTGATTCGTCAATTACATCAAAAATATCAAGAAACAGCATCTGAATCGGTAGGTTTGCAAGTTAAAAAGCTGAGTAGGAGGCTAACCATCATCAAAAATATGCAAGCTGCTGCCATCTTTAGCTTTTTATTGGCCGTTATCACCATGGGTTTGGTATATCTAGAATTTTCTACTTTGGCTAATATTATTTTTGGGATAAGCCTCTTTGCTTTAATGACTTCTTTAGTATTGAGTTTTATAGAAGTACAGCTATCTACAAAGGCACTTTCGATTCAACTGAAGGATATGGAATAAAAGTTTTATAGAAGTCAATTTTTTTCTTAAAAATATGAATTTGGACATGCCTGTACTGAAGGAAAAATAGCCTCTAGTAGGTCTCCATACGCTTAGGTTCGACGAATAGCACAAACCAACTAACTAGTCTGTTTTATTTTACCCAATTTCAAAAAATATACTTGAAGGGTCTATGTTATTCTAATTTTGTTCGACAAAATACAAGATGCGTGTATAACGACAACCCTATTGTCTTTTAACCAACCAACTGGTCTGTTCTTTCCATACTCTAAAAGGTATTTCACCGAACTAAAAACTAAAAATTAGAAGAATTTTACCAATCGGTTAGGGTTTGCTATGCTTTTTAAAGCATAGCACATAAAACTATAGTCAGTGGTTTCGCAATCCGCCTATTATTGATTTTAAAGAGCGAGCAGTACCACCCTTTCAGATAATTATTCAAATTTCCATGATGATAACATCATAAAAATGTCTTACAATAACGTAAAAGTCAACCTATTGACATACGTTTTTCCTCATAAAAACCAATTAGATGCACTTTTTACTATATTTAAACCCAATAATATTATTATATTTAGTGTCCTACCAAACTTAAAATTTTGTTATGAAACGTGTTAAGGAGCTTAGCTTCTTTAAAAATATAAAAGAAGTAAGAGAATTCGAATTTGGAACTTTTTACTTTTTTGATGCCTTAGTTATTTCAGAAATAAACGCAGGTATATTTTTCCAATGGGAAATGGCAAAAAAAGCCGTTAAAGCTTCAAAGGAATTTTATGGGGAAAATGAACCGATTGCCTATATATCGAACCGTATTAATAATTACACAGTAGCTCCTGCTGATTGGCTTAAATTTTATACCAACAGGCATGAATTAACCCTTTATTCTGTGGTTGGCAGCACCAAAGGTAGTCTGCCTAGTACGTTTTTGGAGAAAATGTTTTTCAAGGGTTCCTTGCAGCAATTTGATGATTTAGAAAAAGCTATAGCATGGAGCATGGATAACATCAAAAAGCGTAGAACATTATCCTAGTCTTCAAAAGTCCTGATAGCAGAAAAGCAGACCTTCATAAACAACAACTTGGGAAACCAACAGATACATTTGTGTTTGTTCTTTATGAATATAATGTACAATCCTTGTTTATTGATTCCCCTAGAATTTGCTGTCTATTCATCAGAAAATTCTATTTAAAAGCAACAATAGACAACAAATATTTAATTAAAGGTTCTCTTTATTTTCCAGTTGATAGGGAACCTCTATCATAGTTATCACTCCTGTTATATTCTTATTATTTTTCAAAATCAAACGATAATTACCATAATATAAGGTCTCCAACCTTACTCGATTATTCTGTAATCCACCAACCTCTTTATATGGCAATAAAGGCATCTCATTGTTCCTTATCATCAACCGTATTCTATTATCTTTTATTTTAATAATTGAAAGTGCTTTCTGCAATATCTATGTTTTTAGTTGACTATTATCCGATAGTGTAGTAAAACGACAAGAATCCAACACCAAAGTAATATCCTTGTTTCGCAGCTTCTTTCCATGTGCGTTTAGTGGAACACACGATTATATCTTCTTAGATAAAGTTGTGTACTTCATTTCAAATGTATCAAAATGCTGTTTTTTTTGGTTTAAAGTACTCCGCAACGCTCATTTCTGTTTAACAAAAGATTCTTAAATAAGGCATTTGACCTTTAAAATCTAAACGGTCTTTTTCTTATGATTAAAATGGGTCTAAATAATTTAATTATAATACACCGCAGTTGGGAATACGCCAATTGCACTGTATCTTTGTAGTATAAACTTATACTACAATACAATGAGCGGAATTCTAAATTCGTCGATTGGAAGAAAATTTGCCATGGCACTTTCGGCACTCTTCCTCATGGTTTTTTTATTACAACACTTTGCCATAAATATACTTTCAGTTTTTAGTCCTGACGCGTTTAACGATGTGTCTCACTTTATGGGGACTTTCTGGGCAGTTCAATACCTATTGCAACCCGTTCTAATATTTGGAGTGATTTTTCACTTTGTAATGGGTTTTGTGCTAGAAATAAAAAACAACAAAGCAAGGCAAGTCAGTTATGCCAAAAGTAAAGGGTCTGCTAATTCGTCTTGGATGAGCAGAAATATGCTACTAACTGGAGCTGTTGTGTTAGCCTTTATGATACTTCACTTTATTGATTTCTGGATTCCTGAAATCAATATAAAATATATTCAAGGCGATATGTCGGGCTTGCTAAATCCTAACGTTGCGGATAGTGGTTTAAGATACTATGAAGAGCTAGTTCATAAATTTGCAAATCCGTTACGTGTTGGAGCTTACGTATTAGCATTTGTGTTATTGAGCCTGCACTTGTTACATGGTTTCAGTTCTGCATTTCAATCTGTAGGAGCAAATAATAAATATACCAAAGGGTTAGAAGGATTTAGTAAGGTTTATGCGATTGGGATTCCACTCGGATTTATTTTTATTGCACTATTTCACCACTTTAACCACTAAAAAACAGCTTGTATGGCTTTAGATTCTAAAATACCAAAAGGACCACTTGCAGACAAGTGGACAAATCATAAAAATCATATTAATCTTGTTAATCCCGCGAACAAGCGTCTGATAGATGTTATTGTCGTAGGTACTGGCTTAGCGGGTGGTTCTGCAGCGGCCACGTTAGCAGAATTAGGTTATAATGTTAAAGCATTTTGTTTTCAGGATTCACCAAGGCGTGCGCATTCTATTGCAGCACAAGGCGGAATTAATGCATCCAAGAACTATCAAGGAGATGGTGATTCTACTTACCGTTTATTTTATGATACCGTAAAAGGTGGTGATTATCGTTCTCGCGAATCAAACGTACATCGTTTGGCTGAGGTTTCTACAAATATTATTGATCAATGTG
>CAZDOW010000014.1:0-51928 GCA_964507115.1 uncultured Maribacter sp. | reverse complement strand
AAGATTAATTATAAGAACTATACATTTAATGAAAAACTTCTTGAAGAATGACCCTCTTCCAAAAGTTATATGAGCATAGGTTCATTTTTTTTGATGTAAGTCTTGTAACGATTTTATTTGGGTCAATAGTTATTCCCCTTGTGCTCTTCGAGTCTATTTTTGCTCCACTATTTGTTAGTATCAACATTTTAACTGGTATTTTGTTAATATCAAAAAAGAAAGAAATTCAAAAGATTTTTATCGTCTTATTGATTGGTACTATTCTGACGTATGTGTTCTCTCCTATTTATAAAAGTGGGGCGGGTTATTTTGCTTATGTCCGCTTCTCCATTTTGTTCTTGTTTTATTGTTTAGTGACTTGGGAAATCATTTCCCAGGTATGGAAGAGTAAGCACGTTAACCAAACGGTTATCCTTGGCTTAATAGGAGGTTATATATCCCTAGGGCTGATTGGGTTTTTTATGTGCAACGCTATTGAGATGATAACACCTGGTTCTTTCCATGGGATTGTGGAACGCACAGTAAATCCTGGTGAGAACAGACAGGGTCTCCTTTATTTCAGTTTTGTCACTTTACTATCCATAGGATACGGAGATATAGCACCTGTGGGTAAAATAGCACGAAATGCGGCTGTTTTTATTGGGCTTATAGGTCAGTTTTATACGGTGATACTTACCGCCATTGTTGTCGGTAAATTTATTAATCAGCTGAATACCTCTAGTGATACTGATTCTTAAATGATGGATTAGGCTTATTGTAACTTGGGCTATTTATACGGTTTACTGGCATAATCAATGCCATCTTTAAACTAACCGCGTCTTTAGTAGTTGATTGGTTATTTTAGACTAGGAGTAGGCTTTAACTTACTAAAAATCATTTTACCAAGATTAACCAAAAGTAAAACAATAAAGCCAATGGCAAGACCCACTATAAACTCCCCAATAATTGCGGGTATGCCATGAATTAAATCGTGTAAAAACGTAATATTATGAACAAAAATTCCTCCTGCCACCATAAGAAGCGCAATGGTACCGATAACGGCTAGGCTTTTAACCACTTTTGGTAGGGCATATACCAATAATCGGCCTATTTTATCGGATATACTGTTATTCTGTTCGTTGATATTAATAAGTCTTACTCCAAAATCATCCATTCTAACGATTATAGCCACAATACCGTATACGCCTACAGTAGCAATTAAGGCAATTAGGGAAACCACAAAAATTTGAGTGGTCAATGTTTCGTTTACCACGGTACCCAAAGCAATAATAACAATTTCAACAGAAAGAATGAAATCGGTCCGAATAGCAGATTTTATCTTATCCTTTTCAAGACTTAGTATTTCATCTTTAGAAATAGCAGTAACATAAACATCATTCTTTTCGTGTTTGTGCGGCACAAAAAATTCATAAATTTTTTCTGCACCCTCATAGGCAAGGTATAGTCCCCCTGCCACTAAAACAATAATGACGGCCACAGGTAACAAGGCACTCAGCAAAAAAGCAATCGGAAGGATAATGAGTTTATTCAGAAAGGAACCTTTTGTTATCGCCCAGAGAACAGGAATTTCACGTGAAGAAACAAACCCGGAAGCTTTTTCTGCATTTACAGCAAGATCATCGCCCAAAATACCCGCTGTTTTTTTGGCTGCAACCTTAGTCATAACCGCAACATCATCCATTAAGGCCGCTATATCATCTAAAAGTGCAAAAAAACCTGATGCCATTTTATTGTTTTATTAGTTCCGTTTATATGCTCAACTACGTCTGAACCCAATACTTCTGTAGCTAAAAAATGGGGGCAATCGACTTAAAATGTTTTAAAAAAAGACACAATTTTCTAAATCACTTTTACAAATTTAACGTATAAATTTCATTTTAAAACATAGGTCCTAAGCGAACAAATGATTACCTCATAGTTAAGTACTGTGTAAATTTATTAACAAAACAACCTACGACAACGTTAACCCTTTCCTAGATGATAAGGTATGAATCTTAACTAATGAATATGAATCGTTTTCGTTCATTCCAATGAACTCTTTAGATACCTGACTCTAATTTAATTACGTCATTCAATTATGTTCTAACACACGTTATACATACAAAAGTTTTATTGGTCATCTTTCAAAGAAAAGTTCTTGAGCATTACAAATGATATGAAATAGTTCTGAAACTAACATTCGTCATATTTTGAAACAAAATTAAACCCCTAAATTTGCACCCGATAAACAATCTCGATGAGCAAAGCTATTTATATTGCCACTACAGAACCAAATAGTGGAAAATCTATCATATCACTTGGACTTATGCAATTACTTTTGGGAAAGGCGGCTAAAGTTGCCTATTTCAAGCCTATAATAGATGATTTTAAGCCGGGTGAAATTGATAACCACATCAATACTATTTCCAAATACTTTAATTTGGATATTCCTTTTAAAGACGCTTATGCATTTACCAGAAGTCAGTTAATTCGTATGAAGAACGATGACCAGGATGATGAAATCATTAGCAAGATAATTGAAAAATATAAGGCTATTGAAGAGCAATCGGATTTTGTATTAGTAGAAGGTACCAATTTTACCGGTGAAGGTGCGATTATTGAGTTTGACATCAATATTATCATTGCAAAAAATTTGGGCATCCCAGCTATTATTCTAGCAAGCGGAGCTGGAAAAACAAAGGAAGGATTGTTGGGTAATTTGCAAATTGCCTATGATTCCTTTGATGATAAGGGCGTACAAGTCTTAGCTGCAATTGCCAACAAGGTGCAATCAGAAAATATAGCACTTATAGAAGAAGGACTTAAAAAACAACTTCCGTTAAAAGTATTGGTAGCCGCTATTCCGTTGAATCCAATTTTAGCCAATCCTTCGGTAAAGGAAATATGCGAAACCTTAAACGGCAACATCCTATTTGGACATAATTATATTAATAATCGTGTAGATGGTTTTAGCGTAGGTGCCATGCAGTTGCGGAATTATTTAACGCATTTAAAAGAAAACGGACTGGTAATAACCCCTGGGGATAGAGCGGATATAATATTAGGGGCGCTTCAAGCGAACATATCAGCCAACTATCCTTCAATTTCAGGTATCGTTCTTACCGGTGGAATAACTCCCGAAGAATCAATTCAAAAACTAATCAAGGGGCTATCCGAGGTGGTACCTATAATTTCGGTTGAAGGCGGAACATTTGGAATGGCCAATAGCATTGGATCCATAAAATCACAGATGTATGCAGAAAATACGGAAAAAATAAAAACAGCTATAAGTGATTTTGAAACCTATGTTCCCACGGAAGTTTTGGCAGAGCGCCTAATTACTTTTAAGGCGAACGGGATTACACCACGAATGTTTCAGTACAATTTACTGAAACGAGCAAAAAATCATAAAAAGCATATAGTTCTTCCAGAGGGAACGGATGAACGTATTTTGAAGGCAGCCAAACAACTAACGGATGTCAACGCCGTGGACCTTACATTACTAGGGAATAGGACACAAATTTTAGATACCCTTTCTAAATTAGATTTTACCTTAAATCTTGATAAAATTCAAATCATAGACCCGGTCGCATCTGCAAATTTTGAAGACTATTACACTACCCTATTTGAACTTCGAAAACATAAAAACGTTGACCTCACCATGGCACGTGATCTTATGACCGATGTTTCCTATTTTGGAACCATGATGGTCCATAAAGGACATGCTGACGGTATGGTTTCCGGGGCTATACATACGACACAGCATACCATACTCCCGGCGTTACAATTCATTAAGACGAGACCTGAGGTATCCTTGGTATCGTCCGTCTTTTTTATGTGTCTGCCCGATAGGGTTACCGTTTTTGGGGATTGCGCCATTAATCCAAATCCTACAGCAGAACAATTAGCAGAAATAGCCATTTCCTCCGCAGATACTAGTGCAGCATTTGGTATAGAGCCACGGATAGCCATGCTTTCCTATTCTTCCGGGGCTTCCGGTATTGGAGAAGATGTAGATCGTGTGCGCAAAGCTACGGAGTTGGTAAAACAAAAACGGCCAGAACTGAAAGTAGAAGGCCCCATACAATACGATGCTGCGGTAGATTTAAAAGTGGGAATGAGTAAACTACCGAATTCGCAAGTGGCAGGGAAGGCTACCGTGTTTATTTTTCCTGACCTAAACACCGGGAACAACACTTACAAAGCCGTACAGCGTGAGACGGGCGCGTTGGCGATAGGCCCTATGTTACAAGGACTAAACAAACCTGTGAACGATTTGAGCCGTGGCTGTACTGTTGATGATATTTTTAATACTGTAGTGATTACTGCCATACAAGCGGAAGGCTTGTAAACAATAAATTAATGACGAAGCTAATTATTTTAACTATTCCAGTACTTAGTCTTATGATTTCTTCAGTATTGTTTTGGTTATCACAAGACTCCGTACTGAAATTTCTAAAACGGCAGGGTTTAACGTATAGAGAAGATATCAATTTGAGTGGTTTATTTTCCAATGAAAAACCGAAAAACAATCACTCGAACTGACATTGATACAAAGCATTGCTTTTTTAGGCGGAATGACAGAAACAATTTAACTAATTACCCAATAATCCAACCAATATGAACATCCTAACCATCAATGCCGGAAGCTCTTCCATTAAATTCCAATTGATTCAAATGCCGTTGGAAAAAGTCATCTGCTCCGGGATGGTAGAACGTATAGGTTCGGATGAAGCGGTTCTAAAATATAAATCAGACACGGTTAATCTTGAAGAAGTCAGCGCTATTTTAACACACAAAATAGGACTAAAAAAAATAGCAAATTTATTGCTTGACCCGGAAAAAGGAGTCATAAAAAATAGGGAAGAAATTTATACAGTAGGACATCGAGTGGTTCATGGTGGGGATTCCTTGGCTGCCACCATCTTAGTAACCAAAGCGGTTAAAAAGGAAATTCTAGAATACGCCACCTTAGCACCCTTACATAATCCACACAATTTAGAGGGAATTACTATAACAGAACAGCTTTTCCCAGAGGCAAAACAAGTGGCGGTCTTTGATACGGCTTTTCATCAGACCATGCCAATAAAGGCGCGAAAGTATGCCATTCCCAATGAATTATATGAGGTTTATGGTATACAGGCCTATGGGTTCCATGGGATAAGTCACAAGTATGTCTCTGAAAAGGCGATAGCGTATCTCCATAAAAAGGAATCCAAGTTAATTTCCATACATCTTGGAAACGGCTGCAGTATGACCGCGGTGGTCAATGGTGAGAGTATAGACCATAGTTTGGGCTTTGCACCTGGAAACGGACTTATTATGGGTTCTCGAAGCGGTGATATAGACCATTCCATTATATTCCATTTAGTCAATACGCTTGGGTATTCCTTAGAGGCTATAAATACACTACTGACCAAGGAAAGTGGCATGTTGGGTCTTAGCGGTTTTAGCGACTTGCGAGATATTCAGGAAGAAGCAGAAAATGGGAATGCAGCATGCAGACTAGCCCTTGAAATGAATGCCTATCGGATACAAAAATATATCGGTGCCTATGCAGCTGCCATGAACGGACTAGATGCCATTATCTTTACTGCAGGAATAGGGGAAAATTCTGCTACCATTAGAAAACTGATCTGTACGGATATGGACTTTCTAGGAATTACCCTAAACACTGAAAAAAATGAGACTAAATCTTTAGCGCTTCGGGAGATAAATTCTGAAGCATCCAAGGTCAAGGTTTTAATTGTTCCTACGAATGAGGAATTGGAGATTGCGAAACAAGCTTTTGGGCTCTCTGAATAATAATTATTCAAAGCAAAAGTAAGTGCCAAAATTTTTAGAGCGTTAATCATAGATGTTAAAAACTATTGGATAACCCAAATAAGAAGTATTTGAAATATAGCTTAGGAAAGGTGTACATAATTATTCAGTACTAGCTGAAATTTAAACTTTACTTGCTTTAAAGCTTAAACGAAATTAATCATAAACTTAAAATATATGAAAACCATCTTTAGTTCTTTAAAATCGATCCCCCTTGTACTACTAATGGGTTTAAGTATATTTATTCAAGGACAACAAACACAAACGGATAGCTATACACAATATGAGCTATTAGATCCTGAAAATCAATCATTTAGAATCATTTATGATGTCAGTGCTACAACTGCCAACTCCAAATACTATTGGAATACCTTAAGACGTGGCAGTGAACACATTGTGGATAAAGTTTGGGATTTATTTTCTGGAAAGGAACTCAAATGGCAAATCGTGGACAATAACATTGCTAAACAAAATGGACTAATAGCGGCATCGGATGATACTGATTATCTTCAAATCACTTTAGCTAGACCAATTCCTGAAGGAGGACAAACACGGATTAGAATTGATAAAACATATAAAGACACAGCAAGTTATTTTAAAGAAGGAGCATCCATTGTATTCTCACGTACCTTAGGTATTAAACGCAATAGCATTGTGTTACCTAAAGGTTATGAATTAACACATTGCAATTATCCTTCACAGGTAGATCTTACAGACGATGCGCGTATAAAAGTTAGTTTTTTAAATCGTAGTCCAGCTGCAGTCCCTTTAATTATAAAGGCAAGACCGCTAGCTAAGAACACCGTTATTAAAATTCCAGAAGAAGATATTTACAATCCAGGAATTGGAACCGCAAGAAACCAATCTAAAGCTAGACTGGGTTACAAGTTTAGTGAACGTGCTTTTCAAGATAGAGATATTGTTTATTTTTTACAACAACCTGAAACAGGTTCGTTTTTGTTATATCACGATTATACAGAAAATCGCACAGGAATGGATCGTTATCTTAATATTGTTAGGACGGGAAGCAAAGCCTCAAATCCTTCTGCAATTATACTAGATACTGGAGAACAGTTAAAAGTAGAATCATTTATTGGAGATGCAATTACAAAACATGGCATCAGTATTAATTCTGAAATTAAACCAGAAACTGAAGTGGTTGCTATTTGGTTTGATCCGGTAAAAGAAGGTGAATCTAAACGCTTACGCATTACCGAAACCTACACAGATCCTAACCGTTATGTCGTATATAAAGATCAATTAGTTTGGGATAGAAGTTTTGGACGTAACCGAAATACCGTCGTATTACCAGACGGTTGGTTATTAACCACTTCCTCTATTCCAGCGGTAATTAGTCAAAACGAAAATGGATTAACTACTTTACGTTTCGTAAATGATCGTCCAGATACTATTGATGTATTTATAAAAGCACAACGAAAAAAATAAAATTAAAACGTGCTTAACGCATACTTTAAAGAGCTAAATAATTGATTGACGTTGCGCAAAAAACTATACCTTGTTTAATGATGTGAATAAAACAAATAAACGTTTTAATAAACACTAAAATACCGATACATTAAATTTTTCCAAATCAAAATCAACCCAAAATAAGCAACAGCAATTCTCAGCTTAAAACAGAGTTGCGTTTTGATACATGCAATCTGATAGTCAAAACACAACTCCTCTTCAGTTCGTATTTAGACCTCATTATTGTACTTTTGCAACCTTGCTATGAATACATGATTAAATACGAAGAAAATATAGAGGTGAAAGGCGCACGCGTCCACAACCTAAAGAACATAGACGTTACTATTCCACGAGAAAAACTCGTGGTCATCACAGGCTTGTCTGGTAGTGGAAAGTCGTCTTTAGCTTTCGATACCATTTATGCCGAAGGACAACGCCGTTACATAGAAACTTTTTCTGCCTATGCACGGCAATTTTTAGGAGGCTTAGAACGTCCGGATGTGGACAAAATCGATGGATTGTCTCCAGTAATTGCGATTGAACAAAAGACCACAAGCAAATCGCCACGATCTACCGTTGGTACCATTACCGAGGTTTATGATTTTCTAAGACTTCTTTTTGCACGTGCAGGGGACGCACATAGCTACAATACCGGTGAAAAAATGGTAAGCTATAGCGATGAGCAGATAAAGAAGCTCATTATTGAGGCCTACCAAGGAAAAAAAATAAATGTCCTTGCTCCTATTATCAAATCCAGAAAAGGGCATTATCGGGAACTTTTTGAGCAGATTGCCAAACAGGGCTTTGTAAAAGTGCGGGTAGATGGCGAGATAAAGGATATTGTTAAGGGGATGAAAGTAGATCGCTACAAGACCCACGATATCGAAATCGTAATCGACCGCCTTAAAGTGATGGAAAACGAGGATTTGCACAAGCGTATTTCAGAGACCATTAATACGGCCATGTACAGTGGCGACAATGTGCTAATGATTTTAGAGGAAGGAACATCGGAACCTAGATATTTTAGTAGGGATTTAATGTGTCCTACTACCGGTATTTCTTACCCTGTTCCAGAACCTAACACCTTTTCCTTTAACTCACCAAAAGGCATGTGTCCCCATTGCAGTGGACTGGGACATGTGTACGAGGTAAACGAATTAAAAATATTTCCTAATAAGAAATTATCGATAACGGCAGGAGGTATAGCGCCTTTGGGTGAATACAAAAAATCTTGGGCTTTTAAACAAATAGAGACCATCGCAGAACGTTATAATTTTGAATTAACGGATGCGATTATAGACATTCCCCAAGAAGCCATAGCTGTTTTATTACATGGTGGCAACGAAAGCTTTGAAATTGACTCCAAAACCTTAGGTGTTAAGCGAACATATAAAATTGATTATGAAGGTATTTCCAACTTTATAAAGAATCAATTTGAGGAGGCAGAATCGACCTCTATTAAAAGGTGGGCCAAGGAATATATGGACAAGATTAGCTGTCCTACCTGCGAAGGTGCGCGCTTAAGAAAGGAGTCCCTCTATTTTAAAATAGATAAAAAAAACATTGCCCAATTGGCCAACTTGGATATTGCAGAACTGGCCGAATTTTTTGCCAATCTGGAACAAAAATTGAAAGGCAATCAGTTAAAAATCGCTGAAGAAATTATTAAGGAAATACGTACCAGAATTCGTTTTTTGTTGGATGTAGGCTTGGATTACCTTTCCTTGAATAGAAGTTCCAAGTCACTTTCGGGTGGTGAAGCGCAACGGATTCGATTAGCAACTCAAATAGGTTCACAATTGGTGGGCGTCCTTTATATCTTGGATGAGCCAAGTATTGGCCTACACCAAAGAGACAATGCACGTTTAATCAAATCTTTGGAAGCCTTACGGGATCTTGGAAATTCTGTTATTGTAGTAGAACATGACCGCGATATGATTGAGTGTGCGGACCACGTTATAGATATAGGTCCTAAGGCCGGAAAACATGGAGGACAGATTATTTCCCAAGGAACCCCAGAAGAACTTAAAAACGTAAATACCCTTACTGCAGATTACATTACAGGTGTAAAAGAAATAGCGACCCCTAAAACACGAAGAAAGGGGAACGGAAAGAAAATTGTATTATCAGGCTGTACGGGAAATAACTTAAAAAATATAAAGGTCGAATTCCCATTGGGTAAAATGATTGGCGTTACAGGAGTATCAGGAAGTGGTAAATCTACTTTGATTAATGAGACCCTCTACCCTATTATGAACGCCTATTATTTTAATGGCGTTAAAAAACCCATGCCGTATAAAAAAATTACCGGACTAGAGCATATAGACAAAGTCATTGATATTAACCAATCACCAATTGGAAGAACACCTCGCTCTAATCCTGCAACCTATACTGGGGTATTTAGCGAAATTCGTTCGTTATTCACCAAAACTCCAGAGGCAGCAATACGAGGTTACAAACCTGGCCGTTTTAGCTTTAATGTGAAAGGGGGCAGATGTGAAACATGCCAAGGAGGAGGTCTTAGGGTTATAGAAATGAACTTTCTGCCAGATGTGTACGTAGAATGCGAAACCTGTAACGGTAAACGTTTTAACAGGGAAACCTTGGAGATACGGTACAAAGGAAAGTCCATTGCCGATGTGTTGGACATGACTATTGATGAAGCAGTCTCATTTTTTGAACTGATTCCAAAAATACATCGTAAGTTAAAAACGATTCAGGATGTAGGTTTAGGCTATATTTCATTAGGACAGCAGTCTACAACCTTATCTGGAGGCGAAGCACAACGTATAAAACTGGCTAGTGAACTATCTAAAAGAGATACGGGCAATACATTTTATATCTTGGACGAGCCAACAACAGGACTACATTTTGAAGATATAAGGGTTTTGATGGACGTTTTAAACAAATTGGCAGACAAAGGAAACACTGTTTTGGTCATTGAACATAATTTGGATGTCATAAAACTGGCTGACTATGTTATTGACATTGGATACGAAGGTGGTCGTTCTGGAGGGGAATTGGTTGCCAAAGGAACACCTGAAGAAATCTGTAAGGACAAAAAAAGTTATACCGCAGAATTTTTGAGAAAAGAAATGAATATAAAGTAGTATCAAAAGAAAGCAAGCTACTTGCGTTTATAAGCATACTAGATAATTAAGTTATGAGATCAGAAAAACATCATAAAGGTTGGAACGAAATTAAGACTAACGACTCTTGGGCCCTTTTTAAAATCATGGGCGAGTTTGTAAATGGTTTTGAAAAGATGAGCAAGATAGGTCCTTGCATATCGGTATTTGGCTCCGCCCGAACTAAAGAAGAAGGCAAATACTATAAATTAGCAGTTGAAATTTCTAAAAGCATAGCGGAAGCAGGTTACGGTGTTATCACAGGTGGAGGTCCAGGAATCATGGAAGCAGGTAATAAAGGAGCGAGCTTGGCTGGAGGAACATCGGTAGGTCTAAATATTGATCTCCCTTTTGAACAACATGACAATCCGTATATAGATGCGGATAAAAGCTTAGATTTCGATTATTTTTTCGTGAGAAAGGTTATGTTCGTTAAATATTCTCAGGGGTTTGTAGTAATGCCAGGAGGCTTTGGCACCTTAGACGAACTTTTTGAAGCAATTACTTTAATACAAACCCATAAAATAGGAAAGTTCCCCATAATTCTCGTAGGTAGTGATTTCTGGACCGGTCTTTTAGATTGGATAAAGAAAATTATGTTAAAAGAAGGTACTATTAGCCCGGAAGATCTGGACCTAATCAAAATCGTAGATACTCCGGAAGAAGTAGTAGATATTATTGACGCCTTCTATAAAGGACATACCTTGAGCCCTAACTTCTAATGATTCCCTTGAAAAGGTATTTAAACAACACTACGGTTTTTTTTACATTCCTTTTTTTCTGGGGAAGCATGTTCTGTTTTGCCCAATACGAAACAAATTTAACGGTAAGCTTAAATGAATACACCAAAGAATTGGATATTCAGCAAGAGTTCACCTATTACAATGATTCCCGTTATAATCTAGGCATACTCTACTTTAATGATTGGGCTAATGCCTATTCCAATAAAAATACCGGACTTGCTAAACGATTTGAACAAGAATTCAAAAGAAGCCTGCATCTGGCTAAGGATAGTGAAAGAGGTTATACCACTATAGTAAGTGTTGTAGACAATGAATATAAGGGACTTGAATGGGAACGAGCAGATAGTGATGATATATTAAAAGTTAGGTTAAACCAACCTTTAAAACCTAAAAGCTCCACCAAAGTTTTTATTACCTACAAAGTAAAGTTGCCTTCGGATAAATTCACCTCCTATGGATATGACAACAAAGGTAATTATTACTTAAAGAATTGGTACCTTACTCCTGCCGTGTATGATGGTAAATGGAGACTGTATTCCAATAAGGATCTGGAGGATTTGTATACGAATATTACCAAGACAACTATTAGCTTTAAATTTCCGGATAGTCTCCACCTGACTTCAAACTTAAACAAGAGGGATGAAACGGCATTTCCTGGCGGACAATTTGCACAGCTAAAAGGAGAAAGGCAAAAAACTGGGGAATTAATTCTAAGGACCTCAAAAGACTTCACCACACACGTAACACCTCATTTAACGCTTGTTACAGATATTTCTGCCCCACGTTACAGTTCCGTAGGACAAAGCATTAGTATTAGCAAGATAGCTGACTTTATCTATAAAAATCTAGGAGAATATCCTCATGAAAAATTGCTTGTGAGTCAATTAGATTATGATAAAGATCCTTTGATCGGCTTAAACCAATTACCGTCTTTTGTTAGGCCTTACGAGCAGAAGTTCCAGTTTGAAATGAAGTTCTTGAAAACGGCCATAAATAGCATGCTTAAAGAAACCTTATTCTTGGACCCAAGAAAGGAACAGTGGTTAACTAGTGCTATAGCCAATTATTTAATGATTGCCTATGTAGAAGACTATTATCCAGATCAAAAACTATTGGGGAATTTGTCCCGTGTTTGGGGAATTCGCAGTTTTAATCTGGCTAAAATGGGATTTAACGATCAATATGCCTTTCTATATAACGTTACGGCCAGAAGCAATACGGATCAAGCACTAAACACCCCAAATGATTCCCTTATTAAATTCAACCAACGAATTGCGAATAAGTATAAAGCAGGTTTAGGTCTCGCTTATCTCGCAGATTATATTGGAACAGAAAGGGTAGATGAAAGCATAAAAACCTTTTTTAAATATTACCAATTAAATAAGGTGAGCGTACTAGACTTTGAATCTATTTTAAAAAGGTCTACGGATAAGGATATCAATTGGTTTTTTAAAGATTATGTGGCCACGGATAGAAGAATCGATTTCAAGATAAAAAGTGTAGAAAAACTTGGGGATTCCTTAAATGTGAGTATAAAAAATAAAGAGGGTACCAATGTCCCAATTTCTATGTTCGGCCTTAAAAACGATTCGGTAATTTCAAAATACTGGTTTACCGATATTAAAACAGTAGAAACATTTACTATTCCCAATAAGGAAGAAGATAAATTAGTTCTGAATTACGATCAAAAAATACCAGAGTTTAACCAAAGGGATAACTGGGAGTCACTTGGTGGGTTTTTGTCCAGTAATAAACCATTACACTTTACCTTTTTTAAGGATTCTGAAAACCCGAATTACACGCAGGTATTTTACGTTCCTGTATTAAATTTTAATATCTATGATGGCTGGGCACCGGGTATGCGACTTTATAATAAAACCTTGTTGGAGCGCCCTTTTGTCTATGATTTTGCACCTTCCTATTCTTTCAGGGAAAAAGCTTTTGTAGGCTATGGAAGATTTAACTATAGAAAATATTTGAACAAAACCGGACTTTTCGTCTCTAATTATAGCCTATCAGCCTCTACATCCCATTTCAATGTAAACTCCAGAGCTACCTCGGTAACACCTTCTTTAAGTTTTGGCTGGAGACCGGATGATCTTAGATCCGATAAGCGACAATTTTTAATATTTAGATATGTAAACATTCTGAGGGATTTTGATGAAAATGTTCAAGATTTAGACACCGACTCGGAAAATCCTGATTATAGCGTGTTTAATGCCCGGTATATAAATAGGCACAACGGTATCATTGATTACAATGCATGGTCTGTTGACTTTCAATTGGCAGGTAATTTTAGTAAAATAGCCTTTGAGTATGAGTATAGAAAACTCTTCGAAAACAATAAGCAGTTCAACCTCAGGTTTTATGCTGGAAAATTTATCAGCAACAACACCGATACTGGTTTCTTTAACTTTGCCTTGGATCGGCCAACGAATTATCTTTTCGACTACAATTATTTAGGACAATCGGAAGATTCCGGAATCTACAGCCAACAGCTCATTATTGCCGAAGGTGGATTTAAATCCTTTTTGGACGAACAGTACCGCTTTTCTGATAATTGGATAACTACGGTAAACGCGAGTTTTAACCTTTGGCGATGGATAGAAGTTTACGGAGATCTAGGTTTAGTGAAAAATAATGGATTCAATGAAAAATTCGTTTATGATTCAGGCATACGGCTAAATTTGGTTACGGATTATTTTGAACTATATTTTCCTGTGTATTCCAACAACGGTTGGGAAATATCACAACAAAACTATGGAGAAAAAATCCGTTTTATCATCACGGTAAGCCCTAAAACACTTACAGGCTTATTTACACGAAGATGGTTTTAGATTCCATATCCGCAATGAAAACACTTATTATTAAGTCATTACTGACGAATCTATAACAAATTACCGTCTATATTGGTAATAATTCAATAAATAATGGCATTATAGCATTGCAAAAATGCTTTAGTTTAGGTATTTTTGCAACATACTGTATAGCCTATGAAAGTCTCTTCCAAAACTAGTAACGACATTTCCTTTGAAGATTTCAAGGCTCAAATACTTCAGGATTACGAAATAGCTTTTCTTAGTAGGGCTTGTAGTCTTTTGGGAAGAAAGGAAGTACTTACCGGTAAGGCTAAATTCGGCATTTTTGGAGACGGAAAAGAACTGCCACAGTTAGCGATGGCTAGGGCATTCAATAATGGAGATTTCAGAAGTGGTTATTATCGCGACCAGACCTTTATGATGGCCTTAGGCCTCTTAAAACCAAAAGACTTTTTTCATGGGCTATACGCCACTACAGATATGGAAAAAGAACCCATGAGTGGTGGGCGACAGATGGGAGGTCACTTTTTAACCTATAGTTTAAACTCTGATGGAACTTGGAAAGATTTAACCAAGCAAAAAAATAGTAGTTCGGATATTTCTTGCACCGCGGGACAAATGCCCCGTTTACTTGGGTTAGCGCAAGCTTCAAAAGTATTTAGGCAGGAAAAAAATATGGATAGTGCAAAGTTCTCTGATGATGGAAACGAAGTAGCTTGGGGGACCATTGGTAATGCAAGCACCAGCGAAGGTATGTTCTGGGAAACTATTAATGCGGCAGGTGTATTACAAGTTCCTATGATTGTCAGCATCTGGGATGATGAATACGGAATTTCTGTGCCTGCAAAACATCATACTACAAAAGAGGATATTTCTAAAATACTGGCAGGTTTCCAAAGGGACGAAGAACACAACGGTTACGAACTTTTAAAAGTAAAAGGCTGGGATTATACGGCCTTGATGCATGCATATGAAAATGCATCGGATATCGCTCGTCAGGAACACGTTCCGGTAATTATACATGTAACCGAATTAACACAGCCTCAAGGACATTCAACCTCAGGTTCGCACGAACGTTACAAAGACGACAAACGTTTGGAATGGGAACGAGATAACGATTGTAACAAACGATTTAAGGAATGGATACTTGAATCCGGTATTTCTACCGCAACGGAATTGGAAGAACTGGAGAAACGAATAAAAAGAACGGTTAGGGAAGCAAAAAAAGAAGCGTGGAAAGAATTTTTACAACAAAATATAAGTACTAAGAAAGAACTAGTTCAGTTATTAAATGCTGCTTCGGTTAAAAGTCCAAACAAGAACTTTTTAAATAAAATTAAAAATGACCTGATTGCAGTTGAAGAACCAATACTGAAAGATTTAGCGGTTGCTGCTAGAAAATCACTGAGATATCTATTGGGAGAATCTACTGAAGAACGAAAAAAATTGGTAGACTGGGTTGATCGTTTTATAACAGAAGTACAACCGGAGTTCAGTTCTCATTTATACAGTCCAAACGAAAATAGGGCTACGAATATCCCAACAGTCCCTCCAACTTACGAAAATAATGCCGAAAAAGTAGACGGACGAGTAATCCTAAGAGATAACTTTGATGAATTGTTTAAAAACAACCCAAACGCACTTATTTTTGGTGAGGATAGTGGAGCTATTGGTGATGTAAACCAAGGGCTGGAAGGTTTACAGGAAAAATATGGTAGTACGAGAATTGCGGATACTGGAATTCGAGAAACCACTATCATAGGTCAAGGAATTGGGATGGCGTTAAGGGGATTACGTCCTATTGCTGAAATTCAGTATCTAGATTATATTTTTTACGCCATGTCTTCGCTTACCGATGATTTGGCAACTCTTTTATACCGTACAAAAGGGAAACAAAAAGCACCGTTGATTGTAAGAACACGAGGTCATAGGTTGGAAGGTATATGGCACTCCGGGTCTCAAATGGGTGGATTAATTCATTTACTTAGGGGAATGTATATCCTAGCTCCTAGAAACATGACCCAGGCTGCAGGCTTCTACAATACCCTTATGAAGAGCGATGAACCCGCATTAATTATAGAAAGTTTAAATGGATACCGCTTAAAAGAACCAAAGCCTACAAATTTAGGAGAATTTTGCACGCCTATAGGAAAGGTAGAAACCATTAAGGAAGGTACAGATATTACTTTGGTGTCCTATGGTTCCACACTTAGAATAGTGCAACAGGTAGCAAAGGAACTATTAGAAGTAGGAATAGACGTAGAAATTATAGACGCGCAAACGCTACTCCCTTTTGATATCGACCATGAGGTGGTAAAAAGTGTCAAAAAAACGAACCGTTTGTTGGTTATTGACGAGGATGTTCCGGGTGGATGTTCAGCATATATCCTGAACGAAATCGTAGAAAAACAAAAAGCTTATCGGTATCTAGATAGTGCACCGCAAACCTTAAGTGCAAAAGCACACAGGCCAGCATACGGTACGGATGGTGATTATTTCTCCAAACCCAATGCTGAAGATATTTTTGAAAAAGTGTATGGTATATTAAACGAAGTAAACCCTCAAGATTTTCCTGCTTTGCGATAAGATTATCTTTTTTCAAAGTAAGTAGAAGAAGGCCTCTAAAAAGTATATTTGGACATCTTTTCAATAAACGTGTTAGCCATAAATTTACAGAAAAATAACAAAAATCCATCTTGCCATACTATTTAATATATTGATTTTCATAGCTTTATGCGACCTATTTCATTTGAATTGTTTTGCCTAAATAGCTACTTACATCCTTAATATTTGCTAGTAATTAATTGTTTGACCCATTATAATAATGGATTAGCTTTGTATCCAGTAGCAAAAAAATCAGGATAGGATGAATACAGTTCTAGAACAACACTATGGCCTTTTCAATTGCAATCTTATTGCGTTGGAGGGTTATGACAGTATCAATTTCAAGGTTAAATCGAAATCAGGCACGTTTGTTTTAAAAAAATACTCCTATTCAGAAGAAACCTTAGCCATAATACAAGCAGAAGATAATGTTGCCGAAAAGTTGGGAAAAATACCCCATTTAAGCTTTCCTAAGAGTATTGAGAATCTGGAAAAACTTCCTTTTACTAGTATTAACAGTTCCATTTATAGATTACTACCCTTTATTGAAGGGCAATTTTTAGCAGAGGTTCCTAAAGATGAAAAATTGCTTATTTCTTTTGGTACTGCCTTAGGAGCAATCGATAAAACAATCCTAAATCATTATGATGCAGTCTTAAAAGCCAAGGAAACAGTTTGGGACTTAAACTATTTTAAGGAAAACAAACTCTATTTAGACGATATTCCTGATGAAAAAGATAGAAATTTAGTACGTTACTTTTTCTTGCAGTTTGATGAATATGTGTATCCCATACAGCACATGCTTAGAAAAAGCATCATTCACAACGACGCCAACGATTGGAATGTACTTACGACGCACGGAGAGGTTACCGGTTTTATAGATTTTGGTGATATGTGTCACTCTTGGCTCATTAACGAGCTTGCCATAGGCCTAAGCTATATTATGATGCAGGAGGAACATCCCTTAGCAATTTGTGCACCAGTTTTATCAGCCTATAATACAGTACTCCCTTTACAAGAAAGAGAACTGGACGTACTCTACTATTTGATTGCTGCTCGCCTTTGTACAAGTGTATGTAACTCCGCACATACTAAAAAACAAAAGCCAGATTCCAACTATATTACTATTAGTGAAAAGCCCGCTTGGGATTTACTAAGAAAATGGTTGCGTATAAATCCCATCCAGGCCAAAGACTTTTTTAGAAAGTCATGTGGTTTTGCGGAAACACCTAAACTAACGTTGAAACAGCAGCTTGTCAGAAGAGATCAAAATATACCCACGACGCTGGCATTGAGCTATACAAAACCAATTCAGATGTCGCGCTCTGCATTTCAATTTATGTACGATACGGATGGAAATACCATTCTAGACGCTTATAATAACATTATGCAGGTTGGGCATTGCCATCCACAGGTAGTGGAAGCCGGACAACGCACCATGGCGAGATTAAATACCAATACACGCTATTTATACGAAGAATTACTTTCCTACTCGGAGAAACTATTATCAAAGTTTCCGGCGCCACTTAACAAAATATTTTTCGTAAACTCTGGTAGCGCCGCAAGTGACTTGGCTATAAGAATTACTAAGACTCATACCAAAAAAAATAAAATAATGGTACTAGAACATGGGTATCATGGGAATACTCAACACGGTATCGATATAAGTCACTACAAGTATAACCATAAAGGCGGCGAGGGGAAAGCGGATAATATTTTACAAACTCCTATGCCCAAAGTCTATGGTTCCGGTTTTGGCACCGAATCGGAGGCAAGTGCTTACTATACTGACATAACCAATAAACAGATTACAGAGAATTACGGAAATATTGCTGCATTCATTGCAGAGCCTATTGTTGGGTGCGGCGGGCAAGTGCCATTGGCTCAAGGGTATTTAAACGAGGTGTATCCCAGAATAAGAGCACAAGGCGGACTTTGTATTAGTGATGAAGTACAGGTTGGTTTTGGGCGACTTGGGTCCCATTTTTGGGGCTATGAGATGTACGATGTAATACCGGATATGGTCATTCTAGGAAAACCAATGGGTAACGGCCATCCTATAGGAGCGGTTGTCACTACAACTGAAATAGCCAGAAGTTTTGATAATGGAATGGAATTCTTCAGCTCTTTTGGTGGCAACCCAGTTTCTTGCGCTATAGGGGAAGCCGTTTTAAATGTTATTGAAGGGGACCAATTACAAGCGCATGCATTGGAAGTAGGATTATATCTTAAAAATAGTTTAGCGCTTTTACAATCAAAATATCAAGAGATAGGCGATGTTAGGGGAAGTGGATTATTTTTGGGTGTGGAATTAATACATTTGGATGGAGCACCGAATACTACTTTGGCACAAAGAATTAAAAATAAGCTACGTGAAAAATTTATTTTAATAAGCACGGATGGTCCTTACAACAACGTTTTAAAAATAAAGCCTCCATTGTACTTTAATCTAGAAAACAGTATGGAACTCATAAATGAATTAAGATTAATTCTAGAAAAACAATAAAAAAATGATAAATTTAAGCTTGCTAATTTAACCTACATTATGAAAAACTCTCCTCTTAAAGATGCTGGCCTTGCCTTTTTTAGAATTTCCATATCCGTAATGATGCTTACTCACGGTATACCAAAGCTCCAAAAATTGCTTTCTGGTGATTTTGAATTCGGCGACCCTATTGGTATTGGTGCGGCACCTTCATTGTTTCTCACTATCATAGGAGAATTCCTTTGTCCTATATTGATAATTATAGGGTATAAAACTCGCTTGGCAAGTATTCCTGCGGCGATTACCATGTTGGTGGCAGTCTTTGTAGTACATGGCGCTCAACCTTTTGGTGAAAAAGAAATGGCAATGCTTTATTTAGTTGCGTTTGTAACAATGGCGCTACTAGGACCAGGTAAATTTAGTATCGACAGAAAGTAAACTCAAAAAATTTTCACCAATAACTCTTTCAGCAGATCAGCTTGGTTGATTTGGGTGGCCCCTACTCCTTTGCTTTTTAAGTCCATTTCCCGCAGATGAGAGATAACCTGACTTACTTTTTTCATGGGGAAATTACGGGCGGCTGTTTGAATCTCGTTTACAAAGTATGGATTGATACGTAAGGTAGAAGCAACATTTTTTGGCGTATGGTCTTTGAGCCCATGATATTGAAGTAACTGGATAAAAAACATATTGAGTAGGGTAATTGTTAGCACAAAAGGGTTATCCTTTGGATTTTGAGCAAAATAAGTGATTATTTTAGTTGCCTTTAGTATATCTCGCTCCCCTATAGCCTTCTTTAATTCAAAATTATTATAATCCTTACTGATACCAATATGTTCTTCTATGTGCGCAGGAGTTATTTCCGTACCTTCTGGTAGCATAAGTTTCAGTTTATTAAGTTCACTTACAATCCTACCAAGGTCCGTTCCCAAATGTTCAGCTAATAGCATAGATGATTTCTGCGGGATAGAGAATCCCAAGTTCTTTCCGGTCTTTTGTATCCAAGCAGGAATCTGGTAATCTCGTAATTGCTTACTTTCAAAAACTACACTATCTTTTTTAAGGGTTTTATAAAGTGGCTTCCGCTTGTCCAATTTTTTATACTTGTAACAGATAACCAAAACCGTTGTCATTTGCGGGTTCTTCACGTAGGAAACCAGACTCTCTATTGTCCTGTTCAGGTGTTGGGCTTCCTTTATGATTACCACTTGACGTTCTGCCATCATGGGGTAACGCTTGGCGTTCCCAACAATATCCTCTACAGTAACATCCTTTCCGTACAATACCATCTGATTGAAGCCTTTTTCCTCTTCAGTTAGTATGGTGTTCGCAATAAAATCTGAAATTTTGTCAATATAATAGGGCTCCTCCCCAAATAAAAAATAGATAGGTTTTAAGACGCCCTTACGGATATCGTTAACAATTTGTAATACTTCTTCCATTCAGAAAAAATGATCAATTTTGTAGGATGCAACCTTTACAGTTTCCTAGTTACAGTTTCCGACTCAAAAATAAACAAAATAAGCCCTTTATCTTTGACCTAGTGAGGAAAAAATTTGTTTCGCTTACACCTGAGGAATGGGTTAGACAGCATGTGCTTCATTATCTTGTACTAGACAAAAAATACCCGCTAAGTCATATCAATATAGAAAAGCAGATTATCCTAAATGGATTAAAAAAGCGGTATGATATTGTAGTGTTTAATAAGGACGGAAGCATTCATTTGTTAGTAGAATGTAAAGCTCCACAAATAGCGATTTCTCAAAAAACCTTTGATCAAATTGCCAGCTACAACTTTAAGTTGGATGCAAGTTTTTTGATGGTCACCAACGGATTAGCGCATTATTATTGTCAAATACTAAAAAATGAGGAAAAATATGAATTTTTAAGGGAGATTCCTGAATTTAGCCGTTAATTTGCCATCGTTTTGAAGATAGCCGTCGTCATACTAAATTGGAACGGAGAGGTGCTCCTAGAGCGCTTCTTGCCTTCTGTTATCCAATATTCTTCAAACGCTGAGCTGTATGTAGCAGACAACGCTTCTACGGATGGCTCCATTGCCTTTCTTAAGGAACACTATCCAAGTATCCATATAATCCAAAACAAAGTCAATGGAGGCTTTGCCGAAGGGTATAATGAAGCATTGAAACATGTAGACGCCGACATTTATTGTTTATTGAATTCGGACGTAGAAGTTACCGAGGGTTGGATCAACCCTATTGTAAATGCCTTCGAAACCTTACCTGGCGCAGCTATTATCCAACCTAAAATTCTAGATCTTTTAAAAAAGGATCATTTTGAATATGCCGGTGCCGCCGGCGGGTTTATAGACCAATTGGGATATCCTTTTTGTAGAGGAAGAATTTTTCAAAGCTTAGAAAAAGATATCGGGCAATATGATGATACGAAAGAAATTTTTTGGGCAACCGGTGCCTGTATGTTCGTAAAAAAATCAATTTTTGAATCGTTAGGTGGATTTGATACAGATTATTTTGCGCACCAAGAGGAAGTTGACTTTTGTTGGCGGGCAAAAAACCAGGGGCATAAGGCATACTATATTAGTAGTTGTACGGTATATCATTTAGGAGGTTCTACCCTTAGTAATATGAATCCCAAAAAGACGTATCTTAATTTCAGAAACTCCCTTTTCTCTATCACTAAAAATCTACCTAGAAGAAAGGCCTTTATTATTATCTTTATTCGCCTATTATTGGATGGCATTGCAGCTACCCGTTTTGTATTTCAATTCCGCTTTAAACATTGTTTTGCTGTACTAAGGGCGCATTTAAGTTTTTACCGACAGTTACCGAAAATGCTTAAAAAGCGGGAAAAAGCTAAATTTATATTAAAATACTACGCTACAACGTCCATAGTATGGTCCTATTTCGTACATCATGTAAGGAATTTTAACATTTTAGTAAAAGATTAACTAGTCTTGCGAATTAACATATTCCAAATTACATAAATTTGATAGCCCTTAGGGTTAAAAACAAGTAAATAACTAACAATTAATATAGTCTACAATTATGAAAAAAATCATTTTAGGATGTCTTGGTGTAACGCTTTTATTATCTTCTTGTGTATCGCAGAAGAAATTTACAGACCTTGAGTCGAAACAAAAGGAAACTCAGGATTTATTGAATTCCGCAACAGTAAAATTAAACGGTTGTTTAGAGGATAAGGCTACGGCATCTTCTAGACTACAAACCTTAGAAGATCAAAATGCGTTCTTAAAATCGAACAATCAAGAATTGATCAACAACATGGGTAACTTGACTACTTTAACCACTAAAGGGGCAGAAA
This sequence comes from uncultured Maribacter sp., assembly GCA_964507115.1. Taxonomy (GTDB): domain Bacteria; phylum Bacteroidota; class Bacteroidia; order Flavobacteriales; family Flavobacteriaceae; genus Maribacter. The sequence continues at coordinate 29,577 of CAZDOW010000014.1, read as the reverse complement.
ACTTAGAAAAATCCTTAGAAAGCCTTCAGGAAAAAGACTTGACTATACGCAAATTAAACGATGCTATAACTCGTAGAGATTCTGTAAACCTTTCATTGGTACAGAGTTTAAAAGGTGTGTTAGGTAACTTGGATGACGAGGATATCGAAATTAGTGTAGAAAAAGGTGTTGTATTTGTTTCTATTTCCGACAAGCTTTTATTCAGCAGCGGAAGTTATAACATAACCAAAAGAGCAAAAGAAGTTCTTGGAAAAGTAGCTAAAGTGGTGAACAACAAACCAGATTTCGAGTTTATGGTAGAGGGACATACCGATGACGTTCCTTACAGAAAAAATGGAGTTTTATTGGATAACTGGGATTTGAGCGTAAAACGTGCTACCGCAGTTGTAAGAATATTGCAAAACGACTTTAATGTTGATCCTAAACGTATGACAGCTGCTGGTAGAGCAGAATACGTGCCAATTTCTTCTACTGAAAAGGCTAGGAACAGAAGAACACGTATCGTGGTTCTTCCAAAAATTGATCAGTTCTATAGTATGATTGAAGAAGGAATGAAAGATCCAGCGATTGGAGGAAAATAATTTCTTGAAAGTATAATTTTAAAAGCGGCTCCCAACAGAGCCGCTTTTTTTATAGCTACTATTGAAATAGATTTCTGATTTTATTCCCAACGGAATGAGGCGCAAAAATTGATAAATCATAACTATACTATCAGTACAAGCCTGTTTTTCAGTAAGCAAAACATGACAGAGATTCCCTAGTAGGCTTCTGCTAAATTTCGAAATGTTTAAATAATATCTAAACTACCTTTTCCTTCTCTGATTACTTCCGGATAACCCGTAGACAAATCGATTATTGTAGATCCCACATTATCACCGTAGCCACCGTCTATTACCACATCAACTAGATTGTCCCATTTCTCATAAATGAGTTCAGGATCCGTAGTATATTCCAAAACATCATCATCATCGCGTATAGAAGTAGATACAATTGGGTTTCCTAAAGCTTCTACCAAAGCCTTCGCTATACTATTATCCGGCACTCTAATACCAACAGTTTTTTTCTTCTTAAAATCTTTAGGTAGATTATTATTACCCGGAAGAATAAAGGTATATGGACCTGGTAAAGCTCTTTTTAATATTTTAAAGGTAGCAGTGTCTATATGCCTAACATAGTCGGATAAGTTACTGAGGTCTGCACAGATAAAAGACCAATTAGCCTTGGCCAGTTTTATTCCCTTAATGCGAGCAATTTTCTCTAAAGCCTTGGTATTGGTAATATCGCACCCCAAACCATACACAGTATCTGTAGGGTAAATGATGAGACCTCCTTTTCGCAATACCTGCACTACCCTACTGATTTCCTTAGGGTTTGGATTTTCCTTATATATTTTAATAAATTCCGCCAAGTTTTATATTTTTCTAATACAAGATAGTGAAAACAAATGTTTGAGTTCGTCTCTTAAAATAAAAAGGATTTTTCTAAATTATTACCGAAAAGATATATCTTAATTACGTCCCTTCTTAACATAACTGATATGGGAGAAACCTAAGAACAAACCTTATTCGCTTAAGTAACCACTTCTAACTTCGCGAAGCGCAGAAGCAATTTCTTTACATCACCTTTATCAAATTTAATTTCTGCCTTTCGGTCATTGCCTACGCCTTCAATTTTTAATACTTGGCCCCTACCAAACCGACTATGATTAATAATAGAACCTTCTTCTAGATTAGGATCTATTTGGTTGGTATTACCTACTGGTTGTGCTAATTCTGGCTTAATTTTTCGTAGTTTTTTAAGTTGATTTGTATTTGGCTGACCAATACTGGGAGGTGTACCTCTAACTGGCTTATTTTGCCGTAAGGTACTTTTGTCTACCTCACCAAAAATATCGGTATCAATAAGAGATTTATAACGGTATCCTCCATCTACAGGTGTTAGATTCTCTACATACTGCTCATCTATCTCCTCTAAAAACCGACTAGGTTCAGCATCTATCAATTTACCCCAACGGTACCTATTTTGAGTATAGGTTAAATAGGCTTGTTTTTCGGCACGGGTAAGCGCCACATAAAACAGGCGTCGCTCTTCTTCCAATTCGCTGCGAGTATTCATACTCATCCCTGAAGGAAAAAGATCTTCCTCCATACCCACGATATACACATATGGAAACTCAAGCCCTTTGGCTAAATGTATGGTCATAAGCGCAACACGGTCATCATCCCCAGTGTCATTATCCAAATCCGTTGCCAAAGCCACATCTTCCATAAATTCGCTTATGCTGCCTGTAGCATCTACAACTTCCACCTGACCTTCCACAAAATCCTTGATGCCGTTCAATAACTCCTCAATGTTTTGCATTTTGGCAATACCTTCCGGCGTACCATCCTTTTTAAACTCAAGCAACATCCCTGTCTTCTTGGCAACATGCTCGGAGAGTTCAAAGGCAGTTGCAGCTTCGTTCATAACCTGAAAACTTTTAATCATGGTTACGAAATCCTCTAGCTTTCTTTTGGTTCCACTATTTATTTTAAGGTCTATTTTGGAAATATTCTCCATAACCTCAAAAATCGAACGACCATAATGATTGGCCGCTACCACTAATTTATCTACAGTCGTCTGCCCAATTCCCCTTGCTGGGAAATTAATAATCCGTTTTAAAGCTTCTTCATCCTTAGGATTAATAATCAATCGCAAATAGGATAGTACATCCTTAATCTCCTTACGTTGGTAAAAAGAGAGTCCCCCGTAAATACGGTATGGAATATCTCTTTTTCGTAATCCGTCTTCAATGGCCCTAGACTGGGAATTGGTTCGGTACAAAACAGCGAATTCCCCATTATTCATTTGTAGGTTCATCTTATTATCCCAAATGGATTGTGCCACATACCTGCCTTCCTCCGCATCGGTAACGCTACGGTGTATTTTTATAGTAGCGCCTTCATCGTTAGCTGTCCAAACTACTTTTTCCAGTTGGTTTTTGTTCTTTGCTATGATAGAGTTAGCAGCGTTAACAATATTTTTAGTAGAACGGTAATTCTGTTCCAAACGGTACATACCTACATTCTCATAATCGCGCTGAAAATTGAGGATATTACTAATATTAGCTCCTCTAAAGGAATAAATACTCTGGGCATCGTCGCCTACCACACAAATATTCTGAAAACGATCTGCTAACGCTTTTACAATGAGGTATTGTGAGTGATTGGTATCTTGGTACTCATCTACCAAAATATAACGAAAACGGTCTTGGTACTTCATCAGTACATCTGGGTACCTGTTTAAAAGCTCATTAGTCCGAAGCAGTAAATCATCAAAATCCATTGCCCCTGCTTTAAAACAACGGTCTACATAATTTTGATATATATCCCCGACCCTAGGCCTTTTTGCCATAGCATCTGCTTCCATAAGTTCGGGGTTATTAAAATAGGCCTTGACCGTAATCAAGCTGTTCTTAAAAGAAGATATCCTATTCTGTATCTGTTTGTATTTATAGATATCCTTATCCAGGCCCATTTCCTTGATGATAGAACTTATCAATCTTTGGGAATCCTGGGTGTCATAGATTGTAAAATTACTAGGGAAGCCGAGTTTATCTCCATCATACCTTAGCAATTTAGCAAACACGGAATGGAAAGTTCCCATCCACAAGTTTTTAGCCTCGGAAGGTCCCACCATTTCCGAAATACGTTTTTTCATTTCACGAGCAGCCTTATTCGTAAAAGTCAGCGCCAAAATATTAAAGGCATCTACACCCTGTTCCATTAAATAGGCTATCCTATACGTAAGCACCCTTGTCTTTCCAGAACCCGCTCCGGCAATGACCATGAGGGGTCCGTCTTTGTGCAATACGGGAGCCCGTTGTGCCTCATTTAATACATCTAAAAAAGTACTCAATTTAATCTTTGTTTTAGAGTGTGAATTTAGCCATTATATAGGGATACTAGAAAGGATGTTTTTTAGAATTATAAACAATAAGTGGTAATTCCTTTCAATTTGAATATATTTAACGTTCGATTAGAAACAAGATGAATAAAATGACTAAGATTAATTACTTTTTATGGCTGTTAGGAATCATTTTTTCCTTAGGTCTGTCTGCTCAAGATAAAGAAAGTGGTCCAATTATCTCTGATTACGGAAAGGTTTGGAAGATAAATAATCCCGACTTTAAGACCGATATTACAAAAACGTACAAAGCGGTATTCGATATCATGAACTCTCCAGATGATACGTCACAAACGAATGCGAGTATAGAAACTGCCGCTCGGTTTTTGAACATGCACGCACAGAGCGGTGTTCCATTGAAACAGTTAAAAGTTGCCCTAGTAGTTCATAACAAAGCTTCTAAAGATGTGGCTAATTCTAATGCCTACAAGGCAAAATACGGGGTACCTAATCCCAATGAGGAATTATTAAAACAATTAATAGCCGCTGGAGCTGATATTATTTTCTGCGGACAGTCTTCGGTTTCAAGGGGATTTGCAAAAAAAGATTTGGTAGAAGGAGTTGAAATTTCACTTTCTGCCATGACGGCTTTGATACAGTTACAGGACGACAACTACAGATTGATTAAATTTTAAACCAATACTATGAAGAATCTAGGATTTTTGATGCTACTTGTTTTTGGGATTTCCGCTTACGCGCAAGGACCTAAACTAGAAAAAGATTACAATGCCATTGAAGAAAAAGTGATTGAGTGGCGTAGAGAAATACACCAAAATCCTGAATTGGGAAATCGTGAATTTAAAACGGCAGAGAAAATTGCAAAGCACTTAGAATCCTTAGGTATTGAGGTACAAACGGGTGTAGCGCATACAGGTGTTGTTGGCCTATTAAAAGGTAATAAGCCAGGAAAAGTAGTTGCACTACGTGCAGATATAGATGCCTTACCGGTTACGGAACGTAACGACCTACCTTTCAAATCTACTGTTACTTCCACTTTTGGAGGTGATGAAGTTGGCGTTATGCATGCCTGCGGACACGATACCCATACTGCAATTTTGATGGGTGTAGCAGAAGTAATGTCCAAAAACAAGGATAAAATTAAAGGAACGGTGAAATTTATCTTTCAACCTGCTGAAGAAGGACCACCACCGGGCGAAGAAGGTGGTGCGTTACTTATGGTTAAGGAAGGGGTAATGGAAAACCCTAAAGTAGATGCCATTTTTGGCCTACATATTAATTCACAAACACCTGTAGGGACTATTCGGTATAAGTCTGGAGGTACTATGGCTGCGGCACAAATTTTCACTATCAAAATAAAAGGAAAGCAAAGTCATGGTTCCCAACCTTGGTCTGGTGTAGATCCAATCTTGATTAGTGCAAAAATCATAGATGGCTTACAGACCATAATTAGTAGGGAAACAGAATTAACCAAGGAAGCAGCCGTCATAACGGTAGGAAAAATAAGAAGTGGTGTTCGTTTTAATATTATCCCGGAAGATGCTGAAATGATTGGCACTATTAGAACCTTGGACTACGATATGAAGGACAAACTCAACAAACGGATGGTAGAAATGGTTAGTACTATCGCCAAAGCGTATGGCGGAGAAGCCACCTGCGTAATTGAAGATGCCACGGATATAACATATAACAACCCAGAGCTTGTGGAGCAAATGTTACCCACAATGAAACGAGTTGCTGGTGAAGGAAATGTGAATACCCAAAAAGCGATAACAGGTGCAGAAGATTTTTCCTATTTTCAACGGGAAGCACCAGGATTTTTCTTCTTTTTAGGAGGAATGACACCCGGTACAACAGAATCTTTTCCGCACCATACGCCAGACTTTAAAATAGATGATAGCAATCTACTATTAGGTGTACGCACGCTAACAGAAATGAGTATCGATTATTTGAATAGTAAACAAACACCGCTTTTAGATACTAAGCCGAAGGGGTAATCAAATAAAAAATTAAAACAAAAAATCTATAATTAACTATACTATACATGAGGAGAATTTTATTGCTTTGTACGGCAGTACTACTAGGTTGTTTGACCCTACAAGGTCAGAAAAAAAGTGAACTGATATCACAAAATCAGGAATTAAAATTTCAATTAGATTCTGTAAAGCGTACTGTTTCCGATGCAAAACAGGGCGAAAAAATTGGGATGTTGAAAGCGAGCGAATTACAAAAGCAGGTAACGGAACTGCAAGCAGCCAATTCCACCTTATTAAAAAATCTAAATAGTTTCGCAGCCCTTTCCAGCCAAAACTCGGAAAACATCAACAAGACCTTGGCCACTTTAGCGCGAAAAGAGGAACAACTAAAAAGTATCATTGGCGGTTTTTCCAGTGCAGATTCCACTGCATTGGTAGTTTTAACAAACGCCAAACAAACCTTAGGAGAAAATGCGAAGGTGCAGGTAAATGAGGGTGTTGTTATTATTTCAGAAAAACTTGACTTTTTCTTTACTGACGGTCTCGGCACAACCTTATTGGAGCCATCAAAAACATGGCTAGAAAAAGTAGCAAAGATTATCAATGCCAATCCGAAGGCAGCCGTTACGATTTTTGGATTAAATATCACGGGAGAATTGAATATAGCTTTAAACCAAGCCACTGCAGTTTCTAGTGAACTCGTAGCCACCCACTCGGTAAATGGAAGCCGCATAAACATACGGGCGCAGGATGGCGGTTTTAAGGAATCGATACAGATACGTATACACCCAGATTATAACGCTTTTTATGCACAGGCAAAAGAAGATATGAAAAATCAATAAACTTGTATTTCATCGATGAGCCTATATAATAATTGAAGAAATTGGTCGTTCTAGTGTCTGATATAAACTACGAACCACGTTAAAAGCTTACAGATGACCACAGATCAAATTTTTCAACTATTTGCCTATACATTCCCTTCCATTGTTACCGGAGTCATAGCATTTTATTTTTTTAGATTACATACCAATAATGAAGAAGGCCGTAGACGTTTTCTTTTGCATAAAGATTCTCAAAAGGATGCATTACCAGTAAGAATGCAAGCTTACGAGCGCATGGCGCTCTTTTTGGAACGCATCGCTATTCCTAGCCTAGTCGTTCGTGTTGGACCAACATCAAGTAATAAATCCGATTATGAAAATCTGCTCATTAAAAATATAGAGACCGAATTTGAACATAATCTTTCCCAGCAAATCTATATGTCAGATGAATGTTGGAACATTATTAAAGCAGCTAAAAGTGCTACAATTCAAATGATTCGTAGAGCTGCCATGAGCGAAACGGATAGTGCCGATAAATTACGTGAGGATATTCTGACCGAAACCATGGAAAAAGCATCGCCTTCTGCTACCGCCCTATCCTATGTTAAAAAGGAAATAGGAGAACTTTGGTAGAGACGACCCCCTCACCAATTTATTCATTCTCATTTGGTGCAATAGGATTAGTTTCTTCGTTTTTGTTTTTAGCGTAGAGGTAACCACGTTTCCACCACAAGGTCATTTTAGCCTTATCAAAAATTAAGGAATTTGTGGTTAAAACAGTAGGGGTGTAATATAGATTAATGATGGCATCTTTCTGATTAGCTACCAGTTTACCAATTCTTATATTTTGATTTTCTATACGATCTAAAATAAAACTCAACATGGTAGTTAGCAATTCGAATGGATTTCTTGAAGGCATTCGATTCATATAATTCACCTCGGTATGCAATACCACAACATCTACTTCAGTGGCACCTCGGCGTATAGCTTCTTCTATAGGAACAATACTTCCTAAACCTCCATCTGCGTATTCGCAGCCGTTTACACGGGCTAAACTCATAAAAGGCACATAGTTGGAGGATATCCAAATCCAATCACAAAATTCATCGTACGTGCATTCATTAATCGACTTATATTCTACTTGGTTTAGGGACAAATTGGATACCGTAACTACCACATCCGTAGCTCCATTTTTAAGCTCATTAAATTCGGCTAGCGTAACGTTCTTTTTAATCATTTTTCGGAGGTTTTCACTTTCTCCAAACGTTTGCTTACCGGCAATAAAGTTCTTAAGCACATTCCAATGATTGATGGAAATCTCATCAATACCATACTTTTTTTTGATAACAAAAGGGCAATTATTAAAAATGGTGTCTTGATTCACATTGGAATAGATTTCCTTAATTTTGTCCAACTTTCCAAGCGCCAAATGAGAAATGAGCAGACTACCTGTAGAAGTGCCAACAAAAAGGTCGTATTTCTTGCCTGATTTTTGAATAAGGAACTCAGCAACCCCCCCCGCAAATGCCCCTTTACTCCCTCCACCTGAAATGACTAACGCTCTCATTTTAATTACATTTTGGTTTTAAGATAACGCAAATCATCCGTATTTAGTTCCTTGATAAGGACTTGTAATTGTGCCTTACTGTTTTCATCTTTTAGTAGCTCGTCTAACAACCGTCTTGAGGAATTACGAAATTGCCACGAATGATGGTTTGTAGCCTTGATTAGTTGTGTCAAAACTTCCGTGTTCATCGCACCAATCTGCCTTGTATATTGAAAAGCCATCTGACGAATTTCCGGATGGTATTCAGATTTTGTATAACCTGCAAGTTCGTTTAAAAAATTAAGTTTCTCGGCGATTCGATATTCAGGTGTTACCAAAGCCAAGGTCAGCCACAATAAACGTACGTTTTTATTAGGAAGGCCAATCACATTTTTTGTTTGTTCCAAATACGTACTTCTATCTTCTGGAAAACTTGTCCATAGATTATAAAGCATCATTTCTTGCGTGATGTAACTTTTATCTAACAATAAGGGTTCTGCCAGCTCTTGTAATTCTTGTGGAATAGGACCTATCGTCTTGGCTAGGGTCTGCCGAAGCTCTAGTTCGGGTAGGGTAAGAAGCTGAAAAAGGTCAGTTTTAGTTATTTTATCTTCTGAATCGAGAATCAGTTGTTTTTTTACCTCCATAATAACAGTGGTATCTCGAAACTGACTAAAACCTGCCATATCTTTAACCTTGTGATACATACGCAGCGAAGCACTTTTTTTAAGTAGATGCGTTTTAGCCTCCTCCCATAAGAATAGATCGTTTGTTAACCACTTATTGAAATAATCCGTCAAATCCTGACCACTGGCACGCTCTAGCTCTTTTATAAAATTGAAAACCGTAGCGTTTTTATATTTATAGAAAGTGAGGTACTTTTTAATCCCTTTTCTAAAGGGCTCTTCACCTATCAATTCCCTAAGTGCTGCCAAGGCCCATGCTCCTTTTTCATAAAAGGTAAGGCTACTTGATTTGGGGTTTAATAAACTTTCACCTTCCCCTTTTTCGGAGCGTTCTTTTAGCTGCTGTGCAGTGCCATACAATTGCCAGTAGAAATGGTCGTCTCCAAATAGTTCCTTTTCTGCCAAATAGGCATAGTAGGTAGCAAAACCTTCATGTAACCAGTGATCTTCCCCACTTTGTTCGGTGACTAGATTTCCAAACCATTGATGTGCTAGTTCATGAGCATTAACGTTCACATAGTTTTTGTCTACAAAGGCAGTTGAATCTATTATAAAACCATCCGAAAAAATAGTAGCTCCTGTATTTTCCATTCCTGCATATAGAAAATCGTGCACGGGAACCTGCTTGTAATTTTGCCATGGATAGGGAATACCAATTTCAGTTTCTAGAAAGTTAAAAATTTCCTTAGTGTATCTGTAGGTAGGCTCAACTTTTAAACTATCCTTAGGATAATAATAATTTTCAATAGTAACGCCACTTTTGGAAACCAGTTGTTGTTTGTTATAGTTACCCATGGCAAAGGCTAAAAGGTAACTACTCATGGGGTGTTGCATATCAAATTGCCACTTGGCCGAACTATCATCTTCGCTATATTTTACCAATTTTCCATTGGCAATGACTGTGAATCCATTGGGCGCCTTAATATTCAAATCGAACTCCACTTTTTCTTCCATGGCATCAAAACTAGGCAGCCAATGACTAGTATATTTCCCTTGACCTTGGGTCCAAATTTGTTCGTTACCCGTTACATTGTCATTATATCCTACGAAATAGACAGTCTGTTTGGGTACCGCAGTATATTCCAATTGCAGCTCGTGGGCAGTTTGTTTTATGAATGTTTGTTTTATGCCAATGGTTTTCCCGTCATTGGAGTATGGAACCTCAATGTTATCCAACAAAACCTTTACAAATACCATATTATGTGCATCTAAAAAGATGGAATCGACATCGGCAAGCACGTTAAATTCATAAGTCACATCGCCTTTAATTTGTTTCTGTAGGGGTATAGGTTCTACCAAAATACTGGCACGGACAAAATCTACTTTATCCTGATGTTGGGCGTTTAGCAGAAATCCGAACATACTAAAAACAAAGAAACCATATGTTTTCATGCCATAAAGATATTGGAAATGACATGAAATTGAGAGCTAATTCTAACTTTAAGAAATATCCTTAGCAGACAAAAATTTTACTGTGTCGCTAAAAGGAATATTAGTGTCTCATACGTGGACTCCTTTGACATATTTCATTTTCTAAAAATCAAACTTCACTCAATGTTTCCACCGTCATTAGAAGCTAGTTAATTACAACACTTCAATTCGTATGTTCTAGTTCACAGTAATCTAAAAAGTTTCAAAATTGAAACATACGAAATTGTTCATAAACCAGTTTACATACTAACAACCAACCACAGTCAATTGACCTTCATATTAATGAAAGAAACCTTCTTTTTTTGTGTTTTCTTTCTGTTTTACCAAAGCTCAGCGCAACAAAATAATATAACTACGGCACAGGACGGTTTTCTCGCAATTGCCACAGATGCGAGATCCGCTGGACAAGGCGATATAGGTGTAGCCACCTCCGCTGATGTATTTTCGCAATTATGGAACCCCGCCAAGTATGTTTTTTCATCTAAAAAATTTGAAATAGGGGTTACCCAAATATTTGCGGGCAAGCAAGAAATAAACGAATTTTCACAGATCTCACTTAACTTTTATAACAAACTGGATAATCGCAGTGCCTACGCAGTAAGCGTGCGTCATTATGCCAACTCCCTTAATGAGTTTGTTGCATTTGGAACGGTTTTACGTACCCATGAAGTGGACATAGGCGGCTCTTATGCAATGAAGCTAAGTACCAAATTTGCCATGTCAGTTGGTGGTCGTTTCATTTCGCTAAAAGGCAAAGCACCTTTATTAGATGGTTTTAACAACGACTCAACATCCAGTATATATGGTATTGATATTTCAGGATATTATTACGGAAACGAAGCAGCCTATAAAGCCTTTAATGGAAGATGGCGGGCAGGCTTTAATTTTTCCAATTTGCGGGGCAAGTCAGTTAATGACAACAAAAATATTGAGATTTATGCACCTTCCATGTTGAAATTAGGACTAGGATTTGACCTTATTTTTGATCAGGACAAGCAGCTTGGTATTACCACAGAATATAAAACACTCCTTGACTCCTATATCAAAAACGAAAGAGGAGAACCATTACAATTTGGTGTGGAAGGTTCGGTAATGGCCTTAGGTATGGAATTTGGATTTAAAGAAAAATTACTACTTAGAACAGGCTATTCCTTAGGTATCAATAGGACAACGGACACCTTTGCTTCCCTAGGTATGGGATTTAAAGGTAGGTTTGCTAATTTAGACCTGTCCATTTTATTAGGACTATCCGATGTAGAGAATTCTGTAAGACAAAAATTACGTTTATCCCTTGGTCTTAATTTGGATGAAGTTTTTAAAAATTAAAAATTGACTTCTCTTTACTCAGGGTTTTCTATGGATTTTTGAACGTTTACTAAATACAGCCAAACATTCCTTATTTTTTAAATAGTCGTCCCACAAAGACGCCATAGGCTTGCATGTCTATCGCTTTAAAACTAATTTAGTAGCATGAATCCCAATTTGCTTCAAACTCCTATTGCCTATCTCAAAGGTGTTGGCCCCAATAGGGCGGATAGCCTGCAGTCTGAACTGGGAATTCATGTGTATCAAGACCTGTTGAACCTATTTCCACATCGGTATATAGATAAGACGCAGTACTACAAAATAGGGCAACTTCAAAAAAGTAGTGCCGATGTACAGGTTATTGGCAAACTTGTACATATCAAAAGCGTTGAACAGAAAAAAGGAACACGATTGGTAGCTCGTTTCCAAGATGAAACTGGAGAAATGGAGCTGGTTTGGTTCCGGGGTCAAAAATGGTTACGAGAAAATTTAAAGCTTAATACGCCTTATGTTATTTTTGGAAAGTGTAGTAGATTCAATAACATCTTTTCCATGCCCCATCCAGAAATGGAATTGCTCTCCGAGCATAAAAAGGGGCTAAAAGTACACATGCAGCCTGTGTACCCATCTACGGAAAAACTTAGTAATAAAGGGGTAACCAATAGGGTCATCAGTAAATTAATGCAACAAATTTTCATAGAGACCAAAGGCAAATTTCCCGAAACATTATCGGACAACTTGTTACATGAACTCAAACTAATTCAGAAAAGCGAGGCCCTGTTTAATATCCATTTTCCTAAAAGTCAGGAATTATTAGCAAAAGCACAGTTTCGCCTAAAGTTTGAAGAACTATTCTACTTGCAAATGCAGCTCATTGCCAAGAATATGCTGCACAAGCAAAAAATAAAGGGATTTCCTTTTGATCAAGTAGGTGAACTTTTTAAGGACTTCTACGCGAACAAACTCCCTTTTGAACTCACCAATGCGCAAAAAAGGGTCATCAAGGAAATACGTTCAGATCTAGGCAGTAATGCCCAAATGAACCGTTTATTGCAGGGCGATGTGGGTTCTGGCAAAACCATTGTTGCAGTTATGACCATGCTTTTAGCTATAGATAACGGCTTCCAAGCTTGTTTAATGGCGCCGACTGAAATCCTTGCCAATCAACATTACCAAGGTATTTCGGAACTACTAAAGGGCACTAGCATTACCTGCGCTTTACTAACAGGATCCGTTAAAAAATCGGCAAGAAAACCTATTCACGAGCAACTAGAAACCGGGGAGTTAAAGATTTTAATAGGAACTCATGCCCTTTTGGAGGACAAGGTGAAATTCAAAAATTTAGGTCTGGCAATTATAGATGAGCAGCATCGGTTTGGCGTGGCACAACGATCAAAACTATGGCATAAAAACGAATATCCTCCTCATATTCTGGTAATGACCGCTACTCCGATTCCGCGAACCTTGGCGATGAGTTTGTATGGCGATTTAGATATTTCCGTAATCGATGAACTTCCTCCAGGGAGAAAACCTATAAAAACAGTGCACCGTTTTGATTCTAACCGACTAAAAGTATTTCGATTTATTAAGGACGAGATTAAAAAGGGGCGACAGATTTATGTGGTCTATCCTTTAATCCAAGAATCGGAAGTATTGGATTATAAAGATTTAATGGATGGTTATGAAAGTATAGTTAGGGATTTTCCACAATCAGAATTCCAGATATCCATTGTGCATGGCCAAATGAAACCAGCCGACAAAGATTTTGAAATGGCGCGTTTTGTAAAGGGGCAAACCCAAATTATGGTGGCTACTACAGTGATTGAAGTTGGTGTGAATGTTCCTAATGCTTCGGTCATGGTCATAGAAAGTGCAGAACGATTTGGACTATCACAATTGCACCAGCTAAGGGGACGTGTGGGCCGTGGGGCAGATCAGAGCTTCTGCGTTTTAATGACTAGTCATAAACTGTCTGCAGAATCCAAGACCCGACTGGAAACTATGGTACGTACCAATGACGGTTTTGAAATTGCAGAAGTAGACCTTAAACTTCGTGGACCAGGAGATATTATGGGTACGCAACAAAGTGGTATTTTAAATCTAAAAATTGCCGATATCGTAAAGGATAATGATATTTTAAAAACAGCACGTTATTATGCACTACAACTCTTAAAAGATGACTCCTCTTTGGAAAAACCGGATAATCTTGTGATTAGGCATAGCTACGCCCAATTGGTGAAATACAAGAATATTTGGAATTATATTAGTTAAAGGATAGTGCTAACATTTTTCGTTGAGCATCGTAATTTCTAAACGGGTCAATTTCCAAAAAACTCCTTATTTTGCTAGTTTTGTTTTCTTAGATTAGAAAGATTATGAGTACAGCAAAAACCTTATTTGACAAGGTGTGGGATTCACACGTAGTCCATCAAATTAAAAATGGACCGGATGTCCTGTTCATAGACAGACACATGGTACACGAAGTAACTAGTCCAGTTGCTTTTTTGGGATTAAAAAATCGTGGAATTCGCGTACTGCACCCCGAAAAAACTTTTGCAACTGCCGATCACAATACCCCAACCATTAACCAACACCTACCTGTAAAGGATCCATTATCAGCCAACCAACTAAAAATGTTGGAAGAAAATGCCAATGAATATGGTATTTCGTATTGGGGCCTCGGGCATGAAAAGAACGGTATTGTTCATGTTGTTGGACCAGAATACGGAATTACAGTTCCTGGCGCTACTATTGTATGTGGCGATTCTCATACGTCTACACATGGCGCTTTCGGTGCTATCGCTTTTGGTATAGGAACATCTGAGGTAGAAATGGTACTTGCCACACAATGTATTATGCAGCCAAAACCAAAACGGATGCGTATCAATGTAACGGGAGAACTGCAATTTGGCGTAACCTCCAAAGATGTTGCATTATTTATCATTTCCCAGCTCACAACTTCTGGTGCTACTGGTTATTTTGTAGAATATGCAGGAGATGTGTTTAAGAATATGACTATGGAAGGTCGTATGACAGTATGTAATTTGAGCATAGAAATGGGTGCTCGCGGTGGAATGATTGCGCCCGATGAAAAAACCTTTCATTATGTAAAAGGACGTGAGTTTACGCCAAAAGGAGATGCTTGGGATAAAGCCATGGACTACTGGCAGACCTTACATACTGATTCCGATGCCATTTTTGACAAGGAATTGACATTTGATGGTTCTTTGATTGAGCCAATGATTACCTACGGCACCAATCCCGGTATGGGTATGGGAATATCTAAAGATATCCCTAGTTCAGATATGGTTCAAGGTGGCACTTCTACGTATAAGAAATCATTACAATATATGAAGTTTAATGAAGGGGATTCCATGATCGGAAAACCTATAGACTTTGTGTTCCTTGGCAGCTGTACCAATGGTAGAATAGAAGATTTTAGAGCCTTTGCTTCTATAGTAAAAGGCAGAAAGAAAGCAGATAATGTTACGGCATGGTTGGTTCCAGGTTCACACAAGGTGGAAGCCGCGATAAAAGAGGAAGGTATTTTGGACATCATTATGGAAGCAGGTTTTGAATTACGTGAACCTGGATGTTCGGCTTGTTTAGCGATGAACGATGACAAAGTGCCTCCGGGAAAACTAGCCGTGAGTACCTCCAATCGAAATTTTGAAGGCAGACAAGGACCGGGTTCTAGAACACTTTTAGCGAGTCCGCTTGTGGCCGCCGCAGCCGCCATAACTGGTAAAGTCACAGATCCAAGGGAATTAATGCAAGAAGCAGTTGCCGGTTGATGTTTGTCTTTCCGACGACGTAATCTATTGAAACCCTGCAATAAAATAATTTAGAAAGAGACCCGTTTCCACGGTAAAGACATTAAAACATATAGTAATGGCATACGATAAATTCAATTCACTGACCTCGACAGCAGTTCCCCTTCCAATAGAAAATGTGGATACTGATCAAATTATACCCGCACGATTCTTAAAGGCTACCGAAAGAGAAGGTTTTGGTGACAATTTATTTAGAGATTGGCGCTACAATCAAGATAATAGTCCAAAAGAAGACTTTGTTTTGAACAAGCCAAAGTACAAAGGCAAAATACTCGTAGGTGGTAAAAACTTTGGTTCTGGCTCATCTCGTGAGCATGCGGCTTGGGCCGTTTATGACTATGGGTTTCGATGTGTGGTATCCAGCTTTTTTGCTGATATTTTTCGAGGTAACTGTCTGAACATTGGTGTACTCCCCGTTCAGGTAAGTGCTGAATTTCTTCAGAAAATGTTCGATATAATCGAAAAGAATCCTAGTGCAGAAATTAAAGTAGACCTTAGCGAACAAAAAATTACAATGCTAGCGACGGGTGAAAGTGAATCCTTCGATATCAATGATTATAAAAAGAATAATATAACAAATGGCTTTGATGATATAGACTATCTATTGAACATCAAGGAAAATATTCAGGAGTTCGCTAAGACCAGACCTATTTAAATTCTCGGTCTCTCTGAATACAGTCAAAGGGCTTTGAATTTAGATGTTCTTAACATCTCCATTCCGATTGATATCCCATTTGGGATTAAAATCAACAACGAATACCGAAACTATCGAAACATCGGGACCGCATAAAATGAAGAAAAGACATTTGGAAATTATGGATACCACTCTTAGGGATGGTGAGCAGACCTCCGGGGTATCCTTTTCCGCATCCGAGAAGCTTACACTAGCGAAACTACTGTTAGAAGAGTTGCAGGTGGACCGCATAGAAGTAGCTTCGGCACGGGTTTCCGAAGGGGAATTACAAGCAGTGCAGCAGATTACTGAATGGGCTGCTAGTCAAAATCTTCTAGATAAAATTGAAGTGCTAACCTTTGTAGATGGCGGTATTTCATTAAAATGGATGGAAAAGGCTGGTGCAAAATCCCAAAACTTGTTGACCAAAGGTTCTCTTAACCACCTACAGCATCAACTAAAAAAAACACCAGAGGAACATTTTTCAGAAATAGCCATTGTATTTGAGGAAGCAGAAAAAATGGGTATCATAAATAACGTATATCTGGAAGATTGGAGCAATGGCATGCGTAATTCAAAAAAGTACGTATTTCAATTTTTAGATTTTCTATCTACCCAACCGGTAAAACGCATTCTGTTACCCGATACCCTGGGTATTCTAACACATACAGAAACCTACGATTTCATTGCTCAAATTAAAGCACGTTATCCAAATCATCATTTCGATTTTCACGGCCATAACGACTATGACCTTGGTGTTGCCAACGTTATGGAAGCAGTTAAAGCAGGCTGTCATGGACTGCATCTAACCGTAAACGGTATGGGAGAAAGAGCCGGTAATGCCCCTATGGCTAGTGCCGTTGCCGTCATAAAAGATTTTTTACCCGAGGTAGCAATTAGTGTGAACGAATCATCGCTTTATAAAGTAAGTAAATTGGTGTCAGCCTTTTCAGGTCTGACCATTCCGGCGAACAAACCTATTGTGGGAGATAATGTATTTACCCAAACAGCAGGAATTCATGCCGATGGGGACAGTAAAAAGAATTTATATTTTAGCGATTTAATGCCAGAACGTTTTGGTAGAAAACGCAAGTATGCTTTAGGAAAAATGTCTGGAAAGGCCAATATCCAAAAGAATTTGCAAGAATTGGGACTTACATTAAATAATGACGAACTCAAAAAAGTAACCCAACGCATTATAGAACTTGGGGATAAAAAGGAACGGGTTACCAAGGATGACCTGCCTTTTATAATTTCCGATGTATTAGATTCTGATGCACATTGTCAAAAGGTATTTGTAAGGTCCTATGTACTAACTCATGCTAAGGGGTTAATGCCCTCCACTACCCTTTCTATGGAAATTGATGGAAAATTTTTTGAAGCCAACGCCCAAGGAGACGGTCAGTACGATGCGTTTATGAATGCTTTAAAAAAAGTTTATGTATCCAAAGATTTGGACTTACCAAAATTAGTAGATTACGCTGTTCGTATCCCTCCAGGAAGTACTTCCGATGCCCTTTGCGAAACCGTGATTACATGGGAGCACAAAGGAAAGGAGTTTACTTCAAGAGGATTGGATAGCGACCAGACCGTATCAGCCATCAAAGCGACTGAGAAAATGTTGAATATGATTTAAAGCGCATTGCGTTTAGCTTTTCACTATACGCCCAGCACAAAAAATAAGAAATATTAACGAATATAAAAGCGATTAGCCTCTAGCTTTTCGAAAAGTGAAAATATTATGAAACTAAACATAGCGGTATTAGCCGGAGACGGAATTGGCCCGGAAGTAATAGACCAAGCCCTAAAAGTATGTGATGTCATCGCAACTAAATATAATCATGATATTACTTGGCAGCCTGCATTAACCGGTGCAGCCGCTATAGATGCCGTAGGTGAGCCTTATCCTGATGAGACCCATGATATTTGTGCGAATGCGGATGCCGTATTATTTGGAGCCATTGGGCATCCCCGTTTTGACAATGATCCCTCGGCAAAAGTACGCCCAGAACAAGGTTTGTTGAAAATGAGACAAAAATTGGGCCTTTTTGCCAATGTACGCCCTACGTTTACTTTTCCCTCATTAATCGATAAATCTCCCTTAAAAAGAGATCGTATTGAAGGAACTGACCTAATTATTCTCCGTGAATTGACAGGTGGCGTATATTTTGGTGAACGCGGACGAAAAGACGATGGAAATACCGCTTTTGATACGATGACCTACCAACGTTTTGAAATTGAACGTTTGGCTAAAAAAGGTTTTGAAATGGCTTTAAAACGTTCAAAAAAATTATGTTGTGTGGACAAGGCCAACGTACTGGAATCCTCTAGATTATGGAGAGAAACCGTGCAGGCGATGGAAAAGGACTATCCAGAAGTTGAAGTTACGTACGAATTTATAGATGCCGTAGCCATGCGATTGATCCAATGGCCTAAAGGGTATGATGTTATCATTACAGCAAATCTTTTTGGAGATATTTTGACCGATGAAGCTTCCGTAATTTCAGGATCAATGGGCTTGATGCCCTCTTCTTCGGTTGGGAGCAAAGTATCTTTGTACGAACCTATTCACGGTTCTTACCCACAAGCTGCGGGTAAAGATATAGCGAACCCACTGGCAACAGTTCTATCCGCTGCTATGCTATTTGAAGATATGAATTTGACCGAAGAAGCACAGGCCATCCGTGATGTAGTTAATGCATCATTGGCTGAAAACATTGTAACAGAAGATCTGGCCGATGGTGGAAAAGCTTACAAAACCAGTGAAGTTGGAGATTGGCTAGCGAATCATATTTAAGCTTATTTTCCAATGGAGCGCCCAGCTATTCTGAGCGCTCCATTTGTTTTAAAACGGTAGGTAAAAAGTCTTTTTGCGATAAATGAATCTGGCCCAAACAGATACGCTTCGTTTTACCTCCTCATGTTAACGTTTTGTACTTTCAATCTATACTTTTGTACCTCATAAAATAGTGGAATCACCAGGCCTGGATTTTTCAAGACTAGGGAATCCCAATGAAAATAAAATTTTAGAAAGCTTCAACGATTCGTTAAGGGACAAATGAACGAATACTAATTGGTTGTTTTCTTGGTAGATGTACAAGAAAAATTCGATGTTTAGAAAGAGGACTATACTAGTATAGTCCTTACAGTTGGGGGATATGTCCGGCAACCAATTCATAGAAATAAATCAAAATAGCCCAAAATCTCTAATTATGATCTGTACCTAAACACGAAAAATGCTAAGTAACAATACCTAGTATTAAAACGGTAAATTTCTCTACGATATAAGTAAGGATGAAAATCTTGAGCGATGTTATCGAAAGCTTACCAATCCCCCTTGCAATCAAACCATAGTGCTTTAAAATCTTCTGACTAATCTGTAAGAAGGCTTGAATAAGACAAGGTGTTTTCAAATTTGCTATAGTTCTTAGGCGGTATGTCTAGTAACTTTTTTAACCAACTTCCCTACGGTTAAGCCTTGCCCCACAATAGAAAAAACCACAACGACATAGGTAATTACCAAAAAAAGGTCACGGTGCATTTCTTGGGTCAGTCCCAATGCCAAGGCAATGGAGATACCACCACGTAATCCACCCCAAGTCATGACCAGATTAGTTTTAGGAACAAAGTCGAGTTTTTTCTCAAAGAATTTAATGGGTAACAAGAGCGATAAATAACGACAGGCTAACACTACAGGAATAGCAACGATACCTGCAATCACATAATTGAGTTCAAATGAAATAACTAGCATTTCCATTCCTATCAATACAAACAATAAGGTATTCAGTAGAATATCCAGCAACTCCCAAAATTTATCTACATAAGTTTCAGTCGTTTCTGACATGGCGGAGTGCCGTAAAGTATCGTTGCCTACAACCAAACCAGCCGTTACCATAGCCAAAGGTGCAGAAAGATGAAATTTTTGCGCTACCACGGTGCCCATCATTACAGCCGCCAAGGTGATAATAACTTCTATATCGTAATCATCTATAGAGCGCATTAATCGGTAGGTAATCCAACCAATTAAAAGACCCAAAAGAATACCACCTATTACCTCCACGCCAAAGAGTTCTATAATAGCCAGCGGATCAATCTCTCCCGTACTTGAAGAAGCTAATTGAAAAATAGTTAAAAAAACGACTACGCCTACTCCATCGTTAAATAAAGATTCTCCTACAATCTTGGTTTCCAAATTTTTAGGGGCTCCCGCCTGTTTTAAAATTCCAAGCACGGCGATGGGGTCTGTCGGTGAAATTAAAGAACCAAAAAGCAAGCAATAAATAAAATTCACTTCTAGCCCAAACAATTGCAAGATGTAAAACATAAAGGTTCCTACTAAAAAGGTAGAAACCAGAACACCTAAGGTAGAAAAAACAAATATAGGCCAACGTTGAACTTTTAATTGTTCAAAATTGGTGTGTAAAGCACCTGCAAACAGCAAAAAACTAAGCATTACATCCAGAAGCACAGTCCTAAAGTCGATTTGACTTATAATATACTTTTCGGCATTCAGTAAGGTATCATCAAAATAACTAATAGCGAATACTACCAAGGTAAACAAAATGGTAATAAGCATGAGCCCAATGGTATTGGGGAGTTTTAAAAACCTAACGTTGATATATCCAAATATGGCGGATATAAAAACAAGTACTGCTGCAATAACAAAGTAATCCATAGTTCTAATTTAATTCAAATTCTAGTTTTGACCCCCTGTATTTACTCTAGACCTCTTAACTGAGCTAGACGAAACATAAGTAGTCTTCAGAGGCTCTTGAGACACCTTAAATCATTTGTAAAAACTCGTTCTCAGTAATGATGGGAACGTCCAAATTTTCTGCTTTTGTTCGCTTACTTGGTCCCATTTTATCCCCAGCCACTAAATAACTGGTCTTGGAGGAGATAGAAGAACCTACTTTGCCGCCATTGTCTTCAATCATTTTTTTGAGTTCATCACGGCTTACCGATACAAACACTCCAGAAACCACCACTGTTTTCCCTTTCAAGATTTCGGTCTGGTTCTCTAATTTTTCAGCTGATAATTCAAATTGAATACCGCTTTCTTTTAGCCGTTCAATGGCATCCAAGTTCTTTTCATTCTTGAAGAAATTGACCACACTTTCCGCAATACGCTCGCCTATTTCATCTACTGTTACCAACTCTTCTTGTGTCGCAATCGCTAGTGAATCAATATTTTTATAGGCCTTTGCTAATTTTTTAGCAACGGTTTCTCCAACAAAACGAATGCCAAGGGCAAACATAACACGTTCAAAAGGAATTACTACAGATTCTGCCACACCTTTTACTAAATTATCGGCAGATTTCTCCGCCATGCGTTCCAAGGGCAATAGTTGTTCTTTGGTAAGACTATATAAATCTGCATAATCGGTTATCAACCCTTCTTTAAATAGTAATTCCACAGTTTCTCCGCCCAGACCTTCAATATCCATAGCCTTTCTAGAAATAAAATGTTGAATACGCCCTGTAATCTGAGGTGGACAACCGTACTCATTGGGGCAATAATGTTTGGCATCACCTTCCGAACGTTCCAAAAGCGTGTGACATTCCGGACATGTTTGAATATAGGTTGTTCGCTTAGAATCTACCGGTCTTTTCGCCAAATCAACCGCTATAATCTTGGGTATAATTTCTCCTCCTTTTTCTACAAAAACGGTATCACCCTCTCGGATATCTAGTTTAGCGATTTGGTCGGCATTGTGCAAAGAAGCCCTTTTCACAGTGGTTCCTGCAAGCAAAACAGGTGTCAAATTAGCTACGGGCGTAATGGCTCCTGTACGCCCAACCTGATAAGTAATTTCATTTAAGACGGTAAAAACCTGTTCCGCTTTAAACTTATAGGCCATGGCCCAACGGGGTGCTTTTGCTGTATAGCCTAATTCGTCCTGGTATTGTAAACTATTCACCTTTACCACTACGCCGTCCGTTTCATAAGGCAAATCGTGGCGGTACACATCCCAATGCTCCGCAAAGGCCATGACCTCGTCTGTATTCTGGCATAACTTAGCAACGACAGGTACCTTAAAGCCCCATTGGCGCGCTTTTTCTAACATTTCATATTGGGATGAAATACCAGTGTCTGTGCCTACAATGCTATATAACAAACATTCTAAAGGACGTTGAGCCACAAGTGAACTATCCTGGAGTTTTAAACTGCCAGATGCGGTATTCCTTGGGTTCATATAAGGTTCTTCGCCATTGGAAACGCGTTCCTCGTTCATTTTTAAAAAGCCATCAAATGGTAATACAATCTCCCCTCGAATATCAAATTTAGCCGGGTAATCTACCCCCTTGAGCTGCAATGGCACCGATTTAATAGTTTTAATATTGGTAGTCACATCATCCCCTTGAAAACCATCGCCACGGGTTATGGCACGTACCAATTTCCCATTCTCATAGGTAATACTAATAGAAGCACCGTCGTATTTTAATTCACACGTATAAGCTACAGGGATATCGCCTAAATTTCGCTGAATGCGTTTTTCCCAATCTTCCAAATCTTCCTTGGAATAGGAATTGTCCAAAGAGTACATCCGATGTTTATGGACAATGGTGTCAAAATTTTTGGTTACCATACCGCCAACACGAATAGTAGGGGAACTGTCATCATAAAATTCCGGATATTGAGATTCTAAGGCTAGTAGTTCTTTTAATTTCATGTCGAAATCGAAATCAGAAATTGTAGGGCTATCCAAGACATAATAATTATAATTATGTCCTCTAAGTTCGTCTCTCAGTGCTTTTAGCGTATTTTCAATACTCATTATACCTGATCTTTAGTCATCCATTGAGGTGCAGGAAGTGGTTTGTAGGCCTTCATCTTATCTAGTAGTATATCAATATTTTCAGCTACTAAAATAGCTTCATAGTTCTCCTTTTTCACAAAACCCTTATCCACCATCTTTTTCAGCATTTGCAAGAGCTCGTTATAAAACCCATTCGTATTTAATACTGCCATAGGATATGGGTGCAAACCCAGTTGCGACCAGGTTAGCATTTCAAAAAATTCCTCTAGCGTTCCGAAACCTCCCGGTAGCATTAAAATACCATCGCTTAGTTCGTGCATTTTTAATTTTCGGTCGTGCATGTTTTGCGTAACAATAAGCTTGGAAAGTCCCTGATGATATACTTCCTTACGCTTTAAGAATTCTGGTATAACGCCAATAACAGTCCCATTGTGGTCCAAAGCACCTTCGGCAACTTTTCCCATAATACCTATTTTAGCACCCCCATAAATTAAATGGATTCCTTGTTGCGCTAACAAACCGCCTAGCCTATAGGCGTCTTTAGCAAACGCAGATTCATTTCCCTCGCTACTGCCACAAAAAACTACAACTCCCTTCATATTTTGACTGCTTTGACCATACGGTCGTTACCAAATATATCTTTTTTTAATGTTATCTTTTTGAAAGTATAGGTTTCTAACAACGCAACCATCTCGGCGCCCAAATATTGGTTGATTTCTAAATACAGCACACCATTCTTAGATAAATACTGCGCTGCAAATGTAGCAATGGACCTATAAAACACCAATGGATCTTCGTCGGGAACAAAGAGCGCAATTTCAGGTTCGTTATCAATTACATTAGCATGCATCTCTTTTTTTTCTAAGTCTCTAACATAAGGTGGATTAGACACAATAATATCAAAGTTTGATTGAAGTTTAAGTTCAGATATACCAGTTAAGATATCTCCTAGATAAAAATCAATTTTAACGTCATTAGATGTCGCGTTTAACTTCGCTATTTCCAAGGCGTCAAAAGATATATCCAAAGCGGTACACTTTGATTTTTTTAAGTTTTTAGCAAGGCTAATAGGTATGCAACCGCTCCCCGTTCCAATATCCAAAATCTTGAGCGGCTTACTTTCCTTGGCAGCAAACTGTTTAAAATCTTCCAAAATCCAGCGTACCAATTCCTCGGTCTCGGGCCTGGGAATAAGTACGTTTGGGGATACCCTAAATATCAGGTCCATAAACTCGGTCTCTCCAATAACATGTTGTACTGGAATATCCAGTTTTAACTCGCTAAGCGCATAGAAAAGCAAGGTTTCTTGATCTTTGGTGATAACCAAATCCGGTGTTAGGGCAAGTACAAATTTTTCCAAGCCCAAATAATGAGCTATTAATAGGTAAAAGAAACTGGATACTTCTTGGGCTCCGTAGCGCTCATCCAATTCGGTATGGTAAATGGCCTTTATTTCCCTAAGCAACATGCCTATAGTGTTTTTAACATCCAAACCGGACAGGAAAAATGACCTGTATTCCCCATAGGAGCATCGATGTATTCGAATCCGGACTTTTTATATAGTTTTTGGGCTGCTTTCATATAGGGCATAGTTTCCAAGTAACAATGTTCAAAACCAAAAGCCTTTGCCGTAGTTAAACATTTGTCTATCATTTGACTACCAATACCTTTACCCCTGGCCACTTCTAAAAAATACATTTTCTGAAGTTCACAACAGTTTCCGGTATAGTTTTCCAATTGGGCCACCCCAGCACATCCTATGATTTCCCCATCCAGTTCTACTACAAAATACGTTGCCTTTGGTATATCATAATTTTCGAACATATGATCCAAAGCTGTATCTGCATATGCTGTACCCACTTTAGGGACACCTAAGTCTAACAATACCTTCCGTACTACGCTAGCAATCTTAGTATTATCCTCTTTGGTGATTTCCCTAATTATAGCAGTTCCTACGGCTTCCATTTTTATAGGTTTTAAAGTATTATTTTTGAAGTGTGAAGATACATGAAAAGGGTAAATTCATAAACCCTTAGGCGCAGGAAAAATAAAAATATGCAAACAATAGCCAATCAAAAAACCAGTCTGAGAGCTATGGACGAAAGATTCATGTTGCGATGCATCGAAGTAGCCAAGAACGGACTCGGAACAACTGCTCCTAATCCCATGGTCGGTGCTGTAATAGTGAATAACAACAAAATCATTGCAGAAGGGTTTACGAGTCCTTTTGGCGGAGCACATGCTGAAGTGAACGCAATTGGTACGGTCACGAATGAAGCACTATTAAAGGATGCTACGTTATATGTAACCTTGGAACCTTGTTCACACTTTGGGAAGACCCCTCCCTGTGCGGATATAATTATTAAAAACGAGATACCGCGCGTGGTTATCGGCCTACTGGATTCAAATAAAAAAGTAGCAGGTAAAGGCATACAAAAATTGAAAGATGCTGGTTGTGATGTACACGTTGGTATTTTGGAAAAAGAATGTAGAGAGCATCACAAAAGGTTTTTAACGGTACATGAGAAAAATCGTCCTTACATTATTTTAAAATGGGCAGAAACCTCGGATGGCTTCATTGCTCCAGAAAAAGAACTCCGACATAAAGAACCACAACCACACTGGATAACTGGTAATTTGTCCAAACAATTGGTTCATAAATGGCGAAGTGAAGAACAAGCTATTCTTGTAGGCAACACTACCGTTATTGAAGATAATCCCCAATTAGATGTTAGACTATGGACTGGGAAGGCTCCCATTCGAATTATTTTGGATAAAGAGCTTAAAATTCCAACCAACTATCATGTTTTAGACAGCAAACAGATAACAATAATTTTTACTGCAGTAAAAGATAAGTCCAAATACCGTGATGGTATAGCGTATGTAGTACTAGACGCCACTAAAAATAGTACGAAAGCTATATGTCGTGAATTGCACAAGCTAAACATACAGAGTATAATAATAGAAGGAGGTACAAAGACACTGCAATCCTTCATAGATGAAAACCTATGGGACGAAGCACGTATTTTCAAAGGAGTTACACGCTTTGGAAAAGGGATTAAAGCGCCAGTTATTACAGGTACTCCTGTAGCGTTCGAACAAGCAACCAAAGACTATTTAATAATTTTAAAAAATGATTAAAAACATCGTATTTGATTTTGGAGATATTTTTATAAATCTTGACAAAGCAGCAGTGCACAAGCAGCTTAGCTTATTTGGATACCCTGAATTAACCCCAGAAATGGAGACTTTGGCTAAAACCTATGAAGTAGGTAAGATGACCTCCGAAGATTTCCTTTCAGAATTGAACAGATTGATTCCTGGAGCAACCCTACCTGAGATAACAACAGCATGGAACTCGATTCTTCTGGACTTCCCAGAATCCCGTCTCACCTTTCTTGAACAACTACACTCCGAAAGTGAATATCGTCTTTTCCTTTTAAGCAACACCAACGAGCTTCACATCCGTTGCGTCCAAAAAACCATGGGAACAGAACGTTGGAATAGGTTTAAGTCCTGTTTTGAGCAGTTTTACCTTTCACATGAGATTAATATGCGAAAGCCTAATACCAAAATATTCAAGTTTGTACTTGAACAGCATAACTTAGAAGCAAACGAAACTTATTTCATTGATGATACAAAGGAAAATATTGATGCTGCTGAAACCATTGGGATACAGACATGGCATCTCAACGCAGGTATAGAAGACATTATTGACCTAAAGACAAAGTTATAAATGCAGTATTTAGCACTTAGTATTCTTTTTTCGAGTCTTATTTTTGTGATTTTCAAACTTTTTATGCGCTTTCATGTGCAAACACTATACGCCATCATCACCAATTATGTAGTGGCCTGTTTGGTAGGTCTAATCTTTTACAAAGGTGAAGTGGATGTCGTAAATCTACCCTCTAAAAGTTGGTTTTGGGGAGCTATGGCCTTAGGTGTACTCTTTATTATAGTCTTTAACCTTATGGCAGAAACATCGCAAAAACTTGGTGTTTCTGTGGCTTCTGTGGCTACTAAAATGTCCTTTGTGCTACCAGCGGTTCTAGGCGTGTTCATATATAAGGAAGAATTGGATTATATTAAAGTCATTGGCATTGTGCTGGCGGTTTTTGCAGTGTACCTGGCGTCCATGAAGCAATCACAAGACTCGTTTAAACCTTCCATGCTTGTACTACCGTTTTTGGTTTTCTTGGGTTCTGGAATCGTTGATGCCTCCATTAAATATTTTCAGGAAGTCCATGTGCCGGAAGAAGAATTTGCACTATTTTCTGCGTTGGTTTTCTTTTTTGCAGGCAGTATAGGTTCGATTTTCATACTTATTAAGGCAGTAAAACAACCGTTCAAAATAAATTATAAAAATGTGCTAGGCGGAATAGCCTTAGGTATCCCTAACTTTTTCTCTATTTACTTTCTAATGCTAGCTTTAGGCTATAAAGGATTGAACAGCGCGTCTATATTTACGGTAAATAATGTGGGTATCGTATTACTGTCTACGGTACTGGGTATTCTTTTATTTAAGGAAAAGCTCAGTATAAAAAACTGGCTGGGGATTGGATTAGCTATACTAAGTATTCTCTTAGTTCTATAACTTTATTGCTATGGAATTAAAAGACACCTATAGAACTATTACGAAACCCACTATAGAAATACTTTTAAAAGAGAAAAAAAGTAAGTTCTATGGGTATGCCTATCCCATACAAAATGGAGATGAGGTAAAACCTTTGATAGAAAAGTTAAAAAAAGCGTATCCTAGTGCTAACCATGTATGCTATGCTTGGCAGCTTGGCATTGAAAACACCTCCTACAGAGCACATGACGATGGAGAACCAAACAATTCTGCTGGAATGCCAATTTATGGTCAAATACAATCCTTT
Source organism: uncultured Maribacter sp. (assembly GCA_964507115.1). Taxonomy (GTDB): domain Bacteria; phylum Bacteroidota; class Bacteroidia; order Flavobacteriales; family Flavobacteriaceae; genus Maribacter. The sequence continues at coordinate 1,762 of CAZDOW010000014.1, read as the reverse complement.
AATGTAACCAATATCCTAATAGCCGTAGTACGTATTTTTGGTGGGACTAAATTAGGTGTCGGTGGATTGATAAGTGCGTATAGGGATTCCGCTCAATTAACCTTGGAATCCGCTCAGATTATAGAAAAAATTATTAAGGAAGAAATAAAACTTTCATTCGAGTATGCAGAAATGGACATTGCAATGCGCTTTATAAAAAAAAACCAATTGGAACTTATTTCACAAGAACTGCATATGAAGTGTGAAATAAGTATCGCTGTACGAAAAAAAGAACTAGGAAGAATATTAAATGAACTACAATCTCTTCACAAAATAGTTGTCAAGAGATTTTAACGCAATTCCCTCCTACAACTGAAATAATCATTCAAGTTTTTTGAGAATATAATCAGGACATTTTATAGGCCTTTTCTTACCTGCGTCAATAAAGGCAAGAATCGTTTTTGCTTCTGCTAAGATTTCATCCATTTGGTTGGTAAGAATATATTCAAATTCTATCCTAACCATCGGTTTCTTTTTTAACACAGTTCGTATAGTAACCTTATCATCAAAAAGTGCAGGTTTTATAAATTTTATTTCTAAGCTGACCACTGGTAATATAACGCCACTAGCCTCCATCTCTTTATAGGACAAGTCTAGTGACCGTAACCAAGATATCCTACCCATTTCTAAATATTGTGCATAATTGCCATGATACACAACACCCATTTGGTCGGTTTCGCCGTATCTAACCCTAAAAGTAATTTCGTTTGTAAGCATTTTCTAAAGTAAAAAAGTATATATTTAAAAGCTCCCCCAACGGGCAAACGAACATGCGAAAAAAAAAGGATAAATTCAATAGAGAATGATTTTTTTTTTAGATTATTTGTTCACATATTTGTCCGATAGTAATAGTAAAACGACAAGCTTCATTTGTTGTTGGATCTTTGCAAATAACCATTAAACAAGAGATTTTTTATTATGAATGTGACTGCTAATTCCGTTTGGAAAAATTGTTTGATATTTATCCAAGATAATATCCAACCGCAGGCATTTAAAACCTGGTTTGAACCTATTAAACCAGTTAAGCTAACCGAAAACTCATTAAGCATTCAGGTTCCTAGTAAATTCTTTTACGAATGGTTGGAAGAACACTACGTTAAGCTTTTAAAAGTAGCCCTTACCAAAGAATTGGGAGAGTCTGCCAAACTGGTATACATTATCCGTATGGAGAATACCTACGGGAACAAAGAACCCTTTACGGAGAAAATTCCTAGCTCTAATAGGGGAAACATGGTTCCGCAAGAAATGGACGTTCCTATTAAATCTAAAAATCCTGAACTACGTAATCCTTTTGTAATTCCTGGAATACGGAATATAAAAATAGAATCACAGCTTAATCCGAACTACAATTTTGACAATTTCCTAGAAGGAGATTCTAACAGATTAGCGCGTTCTGCAGGTATGGCAGTAGCCAATAAACCAGGTGGCACTTCGTTTAATCCCTTACTAGTATTTGGCGGAGTTGGCCTTGGCAAAACGCACTTGGCACATGCCATTGGTGTTGAGATTAAAGACAAGTATCCAGAGCGTACCGTTCTTTACATCTCTGCTGAAAAATTTACCCAACAATATATTGAATCGGTCAAAAAGAATACAAGAAACGATTTTATTCATTTCTATCAATTGATTGATGTTCTCATAATCGATGATGTTCAGTTTCTTTCCGGTAAATCAGGAACGCAAGATGTATTCTTTCATATCTTCAATCATTTACATCAAAATG